>CAYJJD010000004.1:0-81374 GCA_964370425.1 uncultured Akkermansia sp.
CTTGAACAAAAAAATCAATCAAAATCTTGGGCTGCTAATTGCGAGAACCTGCCTTATGGTATTCAGCACTTTTTTACAGCAAAGGCTATATCGCTTAGGCTGTAGTCTTCCATGCCCAGCTCGCGTATGATGCAGCGCAGCAGTAACAGGCTCGCCGCTGCGTCAAAGTGCGCGTCATGCCAGCTTTTCGCAGGTACTGCCGCTCTGATTTCTTTTGTGATGTCTAGTAGTTCGCATACCGCTCCCAGTGAGTTATCTTTCGCATCGGGTAGTGCTCGTCTCACGAGGGTCAGTGTATCGAGCCATGGGGAAAATCCATGTGCAGGAAATCGCTGTAGGAATTTATATTCTGTGCTGTAGTTATGCGCGACGAGTACGCGGTCTGAGAGTCGTTTCTTGAGCTCTGGCCATAGGCTGGTGAAGGCTGGTGCGTCTCGTAGGTCTTCCTTGTGTATGCCATGTACTTGCGAGGCCGCCCAGTGTATGGGTCTGTCGCAGGCGAGATAGCTCATGTAGTGCTGCATGTCTCCATACAGTCCGTCTACGCCGACGATGCCTATCTGTACAGGATGGTCGGTTTCCCCAGGGTGTACTCCCGCGGATTCAAAATCGAGGGCGGCGAATTTCAGCTCTCGCAGGGGGCGCGTCATGACGGCCGAGTCTCGCATGGCTTTACCAGTAGAGGATGGCGCAGGCGAGCATGGCTGCCCCATAGGCGAGGCCTCCGAAGGCTCCGATGCTGAGTAGGGCGGGGCGCGCGACGATCCACTGTGCCATGCCACGGAAGAGGTAGGGCTTTGCCACCCAGAAGAGGGCGACTGTGAGCACAGGGTAGCACCAGATGGGGATGAGGAGGCGTGTGACGGGGTCTTTTAGGAATGCCGCGGTCAGCGGTACATTCACCGCGAGCAGAAGCAGGAAGCCCAGCGCACGTGGGAAAAGGTTTTCCTTCACCATGGAGCTGAGTACGAACCATGCGATTGGTGTCGCGAGCAGGAGGATGCCTCGCATGGACTCGAAGCTGAATAGGTCAATGGTCAGGGGATTCCACGGCGCATCGAGCATGAGCAGCATGAACCAGAGGCAGGCGACGCCTAGTGTGACTTGCCCGAGTAGGGTCGCGTCTGTGAGTTTTACGAGCGTTTCTCTCGTGCCCTTCATGTTCAGCAGGACGAGTCCGTGTCCTATGATGAGGATGAGTCCGAGTATGATACCAGCCGTACTGAGGCTGAGCTTTTCGTAGGCGTGCATGTGCTGGTAGAGATGGAACATAATCTAGCGGAGTCCATCATAGCTGCTGCTTCATGATGAGGCAAGCTAAATATTGGGGACTTTTAATTTCTCGTTATTCTAAATGATCTCATGCAAAAAATCACTTCACGAGGCGAGATATTAGAAGTCCCCTATTAAAACAGGCGAGGGATTTGGAGTTCCCGTCGCCTGTTTTAATGATACGCTTTACGCTACTGAAGAGAGTGTGTGTCGTCGCTTAGTGGAGCTTTTTCTTAAGCACGGGTGAAGCTTTAAATGCGACGTGCTCGCTCTCGGGGATTTCCATCGGCTCGCCGTTAAGCGGGTTTCTTCCGATGCGCGCGGGACGGACTTTTTTCTCAAAGGTGCCGAAACCGACAATCTGTACTTTCTCAGTAGCCACCACTTTCGTGATCGCATTCAGTGTCGCATGCAGAGCCGCGGACGCGAGCTGCCTTGTAGCGCCTGCGCCCAGTTCTTGCTGGATGACATTAATAAGCTTAGCCTTGTTCATAATCTATGTAAGTTCGAATGACTAATCTATACAATGAAAGACATGTGAAAGCAAGGCGGAATTTCATTAGATTTCACGCAATATCGTGAAAATTCTTAAACTTAGTGTCTTGTAAATTTAAATATTTTTTCTCGTGTAAAGTGCTGAAAATTCTGCGTTTGTAGCCGAATTCTCATTTTTCCCTAAGTTATCGTGAAAATGCGTTCTTTTCCTATCTTTTGCCTGTATATTACAGTTTTGAAAAGGCGGTCATTTCTCCATTGATAAAGTCAGTTCTGGCGGCTTCTGCATGCTTAAACCACGCGCCTGTGCTCAGCAGGTGTCGCGTTCCGTGCTGCCATTTTCCCGTGCGATGCACATGCCCGAAAACGAGATAGGAACACTCGGGAGCGAAGTGTTTTGCGAAGCGTTCGGCGCGTCTACCCGCCGTGAGCCACGCATTGATGATGCGCCAAGGGCGCTGCGGTGGCCAGAAGCAATGGAGGAGTTTATTCAGCAGTGGTATAGCTGTCTGGTAGCTGATGCGATGGCAGGGGGGCTTGAGTAGTGACATGCGGCGGGCGAGTTCGAGCCGCTGCCCTAGGTCACTATCGCGATGAGGGTAGCTGACGATGAGCTCGTCGCACCTTTTCTTATTATGGATGTATTCCCAGCCCCAGGGGGCGACTTCATCGAAGAACATATGTCCGTGAACGACGACGACTTTTCCATCCCAGAGGCGCAGCATCATATGAGGGGCATCTACGTCGTGGTTACCCGCAAGTTCGATAAGTTGTATGCCTGCTTCTGCACTGGCTGCTCTGAGTTCTTCTCGTAGTTCAAATCCACGCTCGTAGCAAGCATGAAAGCTACGTGTCTCTGCCAGATCCCCTGCGATGACGAGTATGTCCACGTCGCCTAAGCTAGCGATGAGCTCACGCGGTGGGGGGGCGAGGCTGCGGTCATGCCCATAGTGAAGATCAGAGAGTATACATACTCTCTGATCTGCCTGTGGGTTCAGTGATAGGACGAGAGGATCGTCCGTATGGGTGTCCATGGTGCTTTTTAAGAGTCAGTCGTGGTGGAGCGCGTGCGCTGTCGCACGGCTTCATAGAGGCAAACGCCTGTCGCGACGGAGACATTGAGGCAGGGTACCTGACCGAGCATGGGGATACTAATCAGGTAATCGCAGTTTTCTTCTGTCAGGCGGCGCATGCCGCTGCCTTCCGCTCCCATGACGATGGCGACACCGCCGCTGAAGTCCATGTCATAGAGTCCGCGATCGGCTTTATCTGAGGTGCCTGTAATCCATATGCCCGCTTTCTGCATGTCCTTCATGGCGCGTGCGAGGTTCGTCACATGGATAAAGGGGACGTGCATCGCAGCTCCGACGGAGACTCGTACGACGGTCTCAGTGATGCTGACCGACTTGTCCTTCGGTGCGATGACTGCGGTGACTCCCGCACCGTCTGCTGTGCGAAGGATAGCACCGAGGTTATGAGGGTCTTGTACGCAGTCGAGGATGAGATAGAGTCCCTTGGGGGTGGATTCTAGGAGATCGTAGAGTTCTGTCTCAGGACGAGGCTTGATCTTGCTTTCCTGTGATCCTTTATCAGCGACGCTGCCCTTCGTGTGCTTATTCGCGCGGGCTTCGTGATCCTTATACTTGGGTTTAAAGTTTTTTACCATGTTGAAAAAAAGACCCCTAGCCACATTTTCTGTGGCTAGGGGTGTGTTTAAATTTTAGATATCCCAATGATCGAGCCAGCGGAAGGATACGACTTCGAGTTTTCGTCCCATCGCTTCGTTCACATCGGAAAGTGGTGTATTGCTAGAGCCATCAGGGTTATTCGCGCTATCTGACGGGCTGTTTGAGGGGTCGACGTAGTTGATACGACGCTGGACGACTGCTTCGCACCATGCCTGCGCGAGGATAGCATCATTCACATTGCGCACGCAGCCATAGGAGCGGACGATGAAGGTGTCATCACGCAGGGTGAGGATGTTACTCAGTGACATGAGTACGTCACTCTGGATAAGGTAGCCTGGTGCTGCTGTGTGGATAGAGCCGAGGGAGGCTTCGGGGAACTTGTAGAACTCACCGTCTGCCGTGGTTCTGATTTCTACTTCCTCGAACTCGTCATTGATACTCGTGCGGTCGATGGCAGCTTGGAGTGCGCCTGTGAGTGCCTTTTCCTTATCGCTCGCGTCTAAGCGGCGGTTGATGAAGTCGGACATGCTCAGGAAGGGACCACGCTCGCGTACCTGCTCGACGATGCGTTCTGCGAGTTCTTGGATCTGGTCATTATCTAGCTTACGGACCTCACCCCATGCGCTTGTGAATCCTGCGTCTTCGCGGAAATCACTTGAGCCACGCATCATGCTGTAGCCGCTCAGCGAGTCCACGCTCTTGTCGGTGGTCGAGACCATGAAGCGCGAGAAGATGACATCACTTTCATTCTTGCCTTCTTCCACGAGGCTGAGTTTACCTCCTACATTCGTGACGAGTTTGCGATTCGCAAGTCCGCGCAGTGTGGCTGCCCATGCTTCCACCGAGGTGGAGTTGATGTTAAAGCCTCCATTGATCTGGATGAACTGAGCGACGTACTTCCAGCCGTCATCTGCCATGAGGCGAGAGATGATCGCTTCGTCAGGGTAGGCATTTGTCGCTTTCACGTGACGGGATACAGGAAGGGGCTTCTCTCCGCTCAGGAAGCTTGTGAGGGTGTCACGTGCGTCTATCGTTCCAGTGGCACTAGGCATGTCCGTGATGGAGGATGTGAAGAATCTATCCCAGAGTGCATCGTTAACGATGAGTCCATGGTCATAGTAGTCATCGAAGATCACTTCCTGACCGTAGATGAGTGGGTAGTTATGATTGTAAGAGCGATGGATGCCATCTGCTGGCAGTGCTGGGTCGGCGAAGGAGTTACCTATGCCCACACCGGGTACACCAGACTGGTACTGCTGGCGAACGAGGTTCGAGCTACCGCCATCGAAGATGGTACGCTTCGAGCCTTCGAACCAGCCAGGGTTCAGGCGCATGCCACTATAGCCTGCGAGTGAAAGCGGTGGGTGCATGGGGATTTCCAAGGAGGAGATGAAGGAGACCTGCTCGCCATCGGTGGATATGCCGTAGAAGCCGTTCTCGCCTATGCTGTCGAGTGGGGCTACACTCAGACCGCCACCGATTTCGATATTCACCAACTGGTAGGGATGGTAGGCGCGCATCTGCTCATAGGTGGCAGCATTCGCGCCTGACTCGGCGATACGTGAGCCGAAGAGGGCGGCACTGGAGTATGCCCATGACTTCGTGCGGTATTCTCCCTTCGCGAAGCGCGTGCGTAGGGTGCCGTTCGCGGACTTAGGCGTGATGCCCACGGCTGCGACGTAGTAGGGCTGGTCGACATCATTCATGCTGGTATTCCAGTGCTCCAGATTCATGATCTCAAGGCTATCGGTGGTGGTGTCGGGATCATACCATCCGAGGGTGAAGCGCTGGGGAGAGTTCAGGTATTTCCCCACGCTATCACTGGCGCGATCTGCTTTATGCAGACCTAAGTAGCCTGCGCGGAAGGTGAGCATCTCACGTGAGCCTGCGAAGAAGTATCCGAGGTTACGATTGTCGATGGGGATGGGTGTGCCATGAATAGGGTCATTATGCGCACCGAAGCGGAGATTCAGAGGACGAGCACCCGAGTTCACCGCAGTATTATCCTGGTAGGAGTAGAAGTAGGCCTTGAGACCAGAGGTGGTCTTCGGGTTGTACTCATTGTAGAAGGGGTTCTCAAAGGCACCCGAGACACCACCGACCCCGTCGCTACCTGCGGCTGTGCCTTCTGCTGGGGAGAAAATGAGAATCTCACCTGGTGCGAAGACAATGTCGGCATTTTCATTGCTTTTGCTCTTGATGAAGTACTGCCCGTAGTCCTCACCAAAGCTCTGGGCTATATCGTAAGGGGTGCCTCCAGGTCCGTTCGTCAGATTGTTCGGGTCAGGATTGTAAGGCTGAATCATGCAGTAGTTTGTCCAGCGGTGTGGGCGACCATCACTGTGCTGTGACCAGCTCTGAAGCCAGAGCGTCTTGTAGGGGATGGTGTGAGCCCAGAGCATCCTACCGCGGACGCGCATCTCGACGTTGTAGGGATTCCACCACAGAACGACGGGCGTGTAGCCTACACTAAGCTTGGAGTGGTTATCGCCGCTTGGTTCACTGTACATGAAGAAGCTCTGCATGTAGGAGAGCAGGACTGGCACGCGGGCGTAGCCAGCTGTCTTCGATCCCTCGTCTAGCATCGTTTTCACGTCGAAGTCGGATTCATTCGCGCTATTCGTATCGATAAGGTGCTTTTCATTTTGGTAAGCACTACCGCTCATACGTGTGTAGGCATTATTCAGATTACCGACGAGTCTTGCGGCGAATGCACTAGAGCCACCTGATTGACCATTAGGCCAGGTGTTGTGGTAGGCATGCAGGTTCTGATAGCTACTGATGGGCATATTACGAGTCTGTCCCACGGGGATTTCCCCCCCTTGCTCCGCGATAGGGGCGTCCTGAGTCGTACGACGCGCGAACTCTGTATCAGCGAGCCCATCCTTCGAGAGGAGTAGAGAGAGGTCTTGTTTAAAGCCACCCAAACTCACGTTCACAGGAAGGCTGTAGGAATGTGTCGTGATGTCGAAGAAGTAAGGTGCTCCTGCACTCTGCGCACTAGCACCTGCGAGTTGCAGCGTCTGAAGGGTGAGTACCTTTGCGTTGTTATCTATAGGCTCGGAGAGCTGTGCGTAGAGCTGGCTGCCTTCAAAGGATGGGGGTGGCGTATCCCAAGTGCGGTGCAGCACTTCGACGGGATCGTTCGTCTCTTCGAGTTCTTCTATATTAATCTTTGCCTTCTGGTTCTCCCCGCCTACCCACCACGCGTACTGCGTGATGTTCTGACCGCGTGACGGCATGCTGATTAGATCGGCATAGATATACTGGTCGCGTGGGGCTGATTCACCGAGTGTGCCAGAGCCGATGAGGCAAATGCGCTTACCAGGCTCGCTTCTGCTGAGTTTCTTGTAAGCATTCAGCTGGCGTGTCGTCTCTACATCTGTCGAAGAGATGAGCCAGCGGCGGAACATAGCGGAGCGACCCTTGTCATAGGTCTCTTGAATGCTCCCAGCCTTGCCCGATTTACTCTTTCCATAAATAGGACCATCCCAGCTATTCCACACACCGAGCAGGTAGGGGCTAGCACCCTGATCATTCGAGTTCATGATGCTCGAGTTCGCGGTGACACGCTGGTCAGGTCCTACTTCTACTTGCAGCTCAGCTATCGCTGCATTCAGACCGATGCGCGCCTGCTGGCGAGCCTCCTCATAGAGAAGCTTTTGCGCGGCGATGCGATTACGACTAGCCACGAGAGCCATAAGACCTACGGCTATCAGTGCGACTAGCACCATGAGAATCATCGTGGATATGATGGCAAATCCCGCTGGCTTCGTGGGGTGAGAGTGACGTGTTTTCATGCTTTTTATGTGAAAAATATGGATAGGGGAATGCGCCGATGAGGTGCGCTTTCATGATAGAATTTACACAAAACGCCCCAAAAATCAAGATAAATTTATCTCAAACGATGAACTCATTCTCATTGTAAGTCCGTTAAGTTTTGTCATATCTATGAAATCCGTGACACAGCGCATGATGCATCAATCTGAAGCTAGGCAAGTATTGATGTTAAATGTCCCAGTGATCGAGCCAGCGGAAGGACACCACTTCGAGCTTGCGTCCCATGGCTTTGTTGACATCAGAAAGCGGTGTATTGCTAGAGCCGTCTGGATTATTCGCGCTTTCGTGGGGGCTGTTCGTGGGGTCGACGTAGTGAATACGACGCTGGACGACAGCCTCACACCATGCCTGTGCGAGAATGGCATCATTCATATTACGCACGCAGCCATAGGAGCGGATGATGAAGGTATCATCACGCAGGGTGAGGATGTTACTCAGTGACATGAGCACATCGCTCTGGATGAGGTAGCCCGGTGCTGCTGTGTGGATAGAGCCGAGTGCTGCCTCAGGAAACTTGTAGAACTCACCTTCTCCTGTGCGAGTGATCACAGACTCTTGGAACTCATCGTTAATGCTTGTGCGGTCGATGGCTGCTTGGAGTGCGCCCGCGAGTGCTTTATCCTTATCGTCTGCATCGAGGCGACGGTTAATGAAGTCGGACATGCTCAGGAAGGGACCGCGCTCGCGTACCTGCTCGACGATGCGCTCAGCTAGCTCTTGGATCTGGTCATTATTCAGCTTGCGGACTTCACTCCATGCGGTGGCGAATCCTATGTTTTCACGGAAATCACTTGAGCCACGCATCATGCTGTAGCCATTCAGCGAGTCCACGCTCTTGTCGCTAGTGGAGACCATGAAGCGTGAGAAAATCACGTCGCTTTCCGCCTTATTCTCTTCCACAAAGCTGAGTCGACCGCTGACGTTAGTCACGAGTTTACGCTTGGCTAGCCCACGCAGAGTAGCTGCCCATGCCTCTACCGACGTGGAATTGATATTAAAGCCTCCATTGATCTGGATGAACTGTGCGACATACTTCCACCCATCCTCTTCCATGAGGCGTGTGATGATGGCTTCGTCAGGGTAGACCTTCGACGCCTTCACGTGACGAGAAACAGGGAGCGACTTCTCTCCACTCAGGAAGCTGGTCAGTGTGTCGCGTGCCTCGATGGTGCCTGATGTATGAGGCATATCTGAAATGGAAGAGGTAAAGAACCTATCCCATAGCGCGTCATTGATGATGAGTCCATGGTCGTAGTAGTCATCGAAGACGACTTCTTGTCCGTAGATAAGCGGGTAGTTGTGATTGTAAGAGCGATGGATACCATCTGCTGGTAATGCAGGATCGGCGAAAGCGTTACCTATTCCTACGCTCGGTACGCCTGATTGATACTGCTGGCGCACAAGATTCGAGCTTCCACCTTCGAATACGGTGCGCTGCGTTCCTTCATACCAGCCGGGACTCAGGCGCATGCCGCTATAGCCTGCCAGAGAGAATGGAGGATGCAAGGGGAGCTCTAGCGAGGAGATGAAGGATACCTGCTCGCCATCACCCGTGCCTCCATAAAAGCCATTGCGCCCTATGCTTTCGATAGGGGCTGCCGTGAGGCCACCGCCTACCTCGATGTTTATAAGCTGATAGGGGTGGTAGGTGCGCAGCTGCTCGAATGTGCCTGCGTCCGCACCAGATTCAGCGATACGCGATCCGAAGAAGGCGGGGCTCGAGTACTGCCATGATTTGTTACGGTAATCCCCCTTAGAGAAGCGTGTACGCATCGTGGCGTTCGCTGATTTGGGCGTGATCCCCAGAGCTGCCACGTAGTACGGCTGGTCACCATTATTCATCGAGTTGGTATTCCACGCTGTGGTCTCCATGATCTCTAAGTTATCCTTCGTCGTATCAGGATCATACCAGCCCAGTGTGTAGCGATGTGGCGAGCCGAGATGCTGACCGACATTACCACCAGTAGAGTGGGATACGCCGTTAAACCCGCCACGGTAGGTGAGCATTTCTGCTGATCCTGCGAACCAAATGCCCATGTTCGAGTACAGCGGGATTTTTACCTCTGTGATAGGGTCATAGAAAGCGCCTAAGCGTATTCTGAGTTTAAAATGTCCGCCGTCTACCTTTGTCTTCGTCGTATCTTGCCCCGCGGCGTAGCCCACCTTGCTACCGTAGAAATGAGCCTTGATCCCCGAGGTGGTCTTCGGGTCATACTCATTCGCAAAGGGATTATCGAACGCCTCACCAATGGTCGTGATCGCGTCCCCAGTCGAGGGGGAGAAGATGAGGATCTCGCCGGGAGCAAAGACGATATCCGAGGACTCATCGTTCTGAGCCGCGATGAAGTACTCGCCGTAGTTATCACCAAATGTCTGATCATTATTATAGACCATGCCCAGCTGCTCGTCTGATGTCCATCGCTGCACCATCCCGTAGTTCGACCAGCGATAGCCCTTGCCATCCTGTGTATCGTAGAGGCTCTGTAGCCACACTGTTTTGTAGGGAAGGGTGTATGACCAGAGTTTTTTGCTCGTGATGCGCATGGGGACGTTGTACGGATTCCACCAGAGGACGACCGCTGTATAGCCGACGCTCAGATCGTACTTCGGATCAGTTCCTCCTGTGCCTATGGTCGTGCCCGTACCACCGCTTGTCTGACCATTAGCCTCGCAGTGCATGAAAAAGCTTTTGATATAGGAGAGCATGACAGGGACACGCGCGTAGCCTGCCGTTGCAGAGCCTTCTTCTAGGAGGGTTTTAATGTCGTAGTCTCCGTTGAAGTCACTATTGGTATCGACGAGGTATTTCTTGTCTTTGTAGGCACTGCCACTCATGCGCGAATAGGCGTTGTTAACATTCCCCACGAGTCTTGCGGCGAAGGCGCGAGAACCGCCAGATTGACCGTTCGGCCATGTGTTATGGTAGGCGTGAATGTTCTGCCAGCTGCCTATAGGCATATTGCGCGTCTGCCCGACAGGAATCTGATTGCCCTGCTCAGCTATAGGCGCGTCCTGTGTCGTGCGTCGTGCGAACTCTGTATTCCCTAGGTGCTCTTTGTTGAGCAATAGTGAGAGATCTTGCTTAAAACCACCCATGCTCACGTTCACAGGCAGACTGTAGGAATGCGTCGTGATGTCGAAGAAGTAAGGTGATCCAGCATCTTGCGCGCTCGCGCCTGCGAGCTGTAGGGTCTGAAGGGTGAGCAGCTTTGCGTTGTTGTCTATGGGCTCAGCGAGCTGGGCGTAGAGCTGGCTGCCTTCGAAGGATGGGGGTGGGGTGTCCCATGTGCGATGCAGTGCCTCGACGGGATCATGCGTCTCTTCCTGTTCTTCGATATTAATCTTTGCCTTCTGGTTTTCCCCGCCTACCCACCATGCGTACTGTGTGATGTTCAGGCCTCGTGAAGGCATGCTGATGAGGTCGGCATAGATATACTGGTCACGTGGAGCGGACTCGCCCAACGTGCCTTCTCCGATGAGACAGATGCGCTTACCAGGCTCACTGCTACTGAGCTGCTTGTAAGCATTCAGCTGTCGTACCGTCGCTTCGTCAGTCGACGAGATGAGCCAGCGGCGGAACATGGCGGAGCGCCCCTTATCATAGGTCTCTTGAATGCTCCCAGCCCAGCCTGACTTACTCGTTCCATAAATAGGACCATCCCAGCTATTCCATACCCCGAGCAGGTAGGGGCTAGCCCCCTGATCATTCGAGTTCATGATGCCTGAGTTCGCGGTGACGCGCTGATCGGGTCCTACTTCGACTTGCAGCTCTGCTATCGCGGCATTCAGACCGATGCGTGCCTGCTGGCGGGCTTCCTCATAGAGAAGCTTCTGAGCGGCGATGCGATTACGGCTAGCCACGAGAGCCATCAGCCCCACGGCTATCAGTGCGACGAGCACCATGAGAATCATGGTGGATATGATGGCAAAGCCCGCGGGTAGCGTCTGAGGTGAGCGGAGTGATTTCATGCTTACAGTGAGAGATACTTCACGATAGATTTTACATGAAATACTCTGGATAACAAGGAAAATAGTTCGTATAAATAAAAGATAATGTACATGAATATCGTGACTGCGCTATCTCAAAAAATCTTGCAAGCTACGCTCACTGTGGTAAGATGCAAGGGCATGTCGGACAAATCACTTTATATCCTCGATGGGATGGCGCTCATCTACCGCGCCTTCTACGCCTTTATCAATGCACCCATGCGACGCGCTGATGGTCTGAATACCTCCGCGATCTTTGGTCTGGCGAACACCGTGCTCTCACTCATCGATCGAGTGCAGCCTACCCATCTCGTCGCCTGCCTCGATGCGTCAGGTCCCACCTTCCGACATGAGCAATACGCTCAGTACAAGGCAAACCGCCAGGCCATGCCACAGGAGCTGCGCGACTCCATCCCCTACGCCGTCGAGCTCTTCGAGAAGATGAACATCCCCGTCCTGCGCATGCAGGGTTACGAAGCCGATGACCTCATTGGCACGCTGACACGCCACGCGGATGAAGCGGGCATGCCCTCCTACATGGTGTCGCTGGACAAGGACCTCGGCCAGCTGCTCTCCCCCCTCTGCTCCTTCTGGAAGCCGGGGAAGAAAGGCGCGGACTTCGAGCTCGTACGCGAAGCCGACTTCCTCGCCGAGTGGGGCATAGACAGTCCTGCGCAGATCATCGACATCCTCGCCCTCATGGGGGATGCCTCTGATAACATCCCCGGTGTCGCAGGCGTGGGCGCGGTCACGGCGAAGAAGCTCATCACCCAGTTCGGCAGCGTGGATGAAATCCTCGCCCGCAGCAGCGAGATCAAGGGCAAGCTGCGCGAGAAAATCGAACTCGGCGCGGATAACCTGCGCCTCTCCTACCAGCTCGCCACCATACGCCGCGACATCGAGCTCGGGCTCACCGTCGACGAATGCGCGTGGAAGGGCTACGATGAAGCCGCGCTGAAAGCCTGCTTCGAAGAGTTCGAGTTCAAGGGACTCATCAAGCGCGTGAGCGGAAAAGCCGCCCCCACCAGCGCAGAGCCCGCAGAACCCTCAGTGAGCGGCAGCGCGCAAATGCCCCTCTTCGACGAGCCCACGCTGAAGGACATCAGCAGTACTGCGACAAAGTACCGCCTCATTCGCAAGCCCGCGGACAGGAAAAAACTCGCCGCCCTCCTGCAGAAATCCGACCGCTGGGCATTTGACACAGAAACCACAGGACTGAATCCACTCGAAGACAGACTCCTCGGCATCTCCTTCTCCGCGCAGGAACATGATGCGTACTACGTCCCCATCGAAGACGCGAGCGATGTCGCGGACTTCGCCGAGCTCTTCCTCTCCTCCGCAGAAAAATGCGGGGTGAACCTCAAGTTTGATTACCAAGTCTTGCGAAACGCAGGCTTAGAATTACGCGGTCCCTTCTTCGACGCGATGCTCGCCCACAGTGCCCTCTACCCCGACCAGCGACATGGCATGGACGAGATGGCGCAGACCCTCCTTTCTTATAAGACCATCCCCCTCGAAGAAATCGCGGGGAAGGAGATGGACACCGCCTCCGTCCCTGTCGAGACCATGGCGAGCTACGCCGCTGAAGACGCTGACATCAGCCTCCAGCTCTCGCTGCTGCTGCGCGGTCAGCTGGAAGAAGCAGGACTGCTCCAGCTCATGGAAAGCGTGGAGTTTCCGCTTATTCCCGTGCTAGCCGAGCTAGAGATGGAAGGCATGCGCGTCGATCCTCAGCAGCTAGCTGCGAGCTCAGAGGAGCTGGCAAAGCAGATAGCGATGATCAAGCAACGCCTCGATGCCGAGATAGGACGCGAGATTAACCTGAACTCCCCCAAGCAGCTCGGAGAACTCCTCTTCGGAGAATTAAAACTCGTCGACAAGCCGAAAAAAACACGCACCGGCCAGTACGTCACCGATGAAGAAACCCTGCGCAAGCTCGTCCCCATCTCCCCTCTCGTCGGCGATATCCTGAACTATCGTGAACTCAACAAGCTCAAGGGCACCTACCTCGATGCCCTCCCACGCTTCATCTCCGAAAAGGACGGACGCATCCATGCGAACCTCATGCAGATGGTGACGACAACGGGCCGCCTCGCCTGCCAGAACCCGAACCTGCAGAACATCCCCGTACGCTCCGAGGAAGGGAGGCTCATCCGCCGCGCCTTCGTCGCCCGCGATGCTGACCACCTCATCCTCTCCGCTGACTACTCGCAGGTAGAGCTGCGCCTCATGGCCGCGCTCTCAGAAGACCCTTCTATGATAGCCGCGTTCTGCGAAGGGCGCGACATCCACACCGAGACCGCCGCGCGCATCTTCGGCTGCGCATCCGATCAGGTCGGTAGCGACATGCGCCGCGCGGCGAAGACTGTAAACTTCGGCATCATCTACGGCATATCCGCCTTCGGGCTCAGCCAGAGGCTGGATTGCTCCCGCGCTGAGGCGGGCTCACTCATAGATAACTACTTCGCCCAGTTCCCCGGTGTGAAGCAGTACATGGACAGGCTCGTCGATGACGCGCGCCAGTGCGGCTACGCCGAGACCCTCTGCGGTCGCCGCCGTCAGCTGCCCGACCTCCAGAGTGCGAACTTCAACCTCCGCGCCGCCGCCGAGCGAAATGCGATCAACACCCCCATCCAAGGCAGTGCCGCCGACATGATCAAGCTCGCCATGCTGCGCGTCGCCGATGTCCTCGAAGGCCGCCGCACACGCCTCATCATGCAGGTACACGATGAACTGCTCTTCGACCTCCACCGCGAGGAAGAAGCGGAACTCACCCCCCTCATCGTGCGCGCGATGCAGGACGCGATGCCCCTGCCCCATGGCGTGCCCCTCCTCGTCGAAGCGCAAGCGGCTAAAAATTGGCTCGATGCGCATTAATAAAAATAAGGACTCGACGCATATTAATACTTTTTAATCATAGAAAAAACACTCATCATGATACAAACGATTACAGTCTCAGGACTGGGCTACGATATACACCGCTTCTCTGATGCCCCACGTCCGCTCATCCTCGGCGGTGTCGAGGTACACCCTGACCTCGGACTAGACGGACACAGCGACGCGGACGTGCTCTGCCACGCCTTAGCCGACGCGATACTAGGCGCGATAGGTGAGCCAGACATAGGCTACTGGTATCCTCCCGGTGATGAGAACTGCAAGGGCATCTGCTCGCTGCGCATCGTGGAAAAAGCTGTCTCCCTCGTACACGAACAGGGAGGCGTGATTAACAATGTCGACTGCGCCCTCATCGCCGAAGCCCCACGCATCCTCCCCTTCCTCGTCCAGATGAAGGAAACACTCGCCCCCATACTCGGCATCGCTCCGAAGCGCGTCGGCATCAAGGCGACGACAAACGAAAGACTCGGTGCTCTCGGTCGCGGCGAAGGCATGGCCGCCTTCGCCACCGTCTCCATCCAGCTACCAGCCTAATCCATATTATGCACCCCGATCTCCTCATCCGCGCCCACATGATCAAGGACAAGCTGACGCACTTTAACCAGCGCATCACCCTCGCCGAGAGCTGCACAGGAGGCATGATAGCTGCCTGCCTCACCAGCGTCGCTGGTAGCTCCGCCATCATCCGCGATGGCTGGGTCTGCTACAGTGCCGAGGCGAAGCAGCGCGACCTCGGAGTCTCACCCCAGCTCATTGAACAGGAAGGTATCGTCAGCGAACCAGTCGCGCTCGCCATGGCGCAGGGCGCGCTGTCACGTTCCAGTGCCGACTACGCGCTGGGCATCACGGGGAATGCAGGACCTAGCGCGGAAGAAGGCGCAGCCCCTGTCGGGCAGGTCTGCATCGCACTCGTATCGCGCAAGGGAGACTTCGAGACGAAGACCGCGCTCTACGCAGGCATGGAACGCTTACGCTGGCGCGACCGCGTCGTCGCGCTCGCGCTTGATATGCTGCTGGTAAAATAACCCCCTTCTCCTTGAGGGGACCTTGCGAAATTAGTCCGAGCAGAAAGCTAGTCTCTAAAATGAGCGAAACAGCACGCCTTTTGTCGCATTTTGGCGATAATTTACAGCTTTTTGGGCTTACATAGCTCGCTATGCGCACCCAAACGCCGTAAATTATCATCCAAAGTGCACGCAAAATCCGAAGCTGCTAATTTCGCAAGGTGCCCTTGACTTCCCCTCATCTATCTGATATTCTCCCCGCCATGGAACAGCTCAACTCACTGTCACACTTTGAAGTGAAGACCAAGTTCTGGTCATTCATCCACAGATACTACCGCGTCTTCAATGACGCGGGCGAACTCATCGCCATCACGAAGGCAAAAGGCTTCAAGCTGAAGGAAGACATGCGCATCTACAGCGATGAAGCGATGACACAGGAGATCATGAACATCACCACGCCAAACATCATCGACTTCTCCGCTGTGTATCAGGTACGCGACAGCGTCACAGGTGAGCTGCTGGGTAACATCAAGCGCGAAGGCATGACCTCACTCATGCGCGACTCGTGGACGATATTTGACGGTAACGATCAGGCACTATACAAGGTGAAAGAAGACAGCATGCTCTTCGCCCTGCTGCGCCGCTTCCTCACAAACCTCATCCCTGCGAAGTACCATCTGGAGCGCAATGGGGAGAAGACGAATAACCTCTTCAAGCAGAACTTTAACCCCTTCCTCATCCACTACAAGTGCGATATCAGCGACTGGGCACCTGAGCTCGACAAGCGACTCGCGCTTGCTATGGTCATCCTTCTGCTCGCCATCGAAGGCAAGCAGAACTAAACGCGATCTTTTGCATCATTTAAGAAAGCCTAGTCTCCCTGTTCGGAGGTTAGGCTTTCTTCTTGTTCATCATGGCGCAATGACGAAGTTAGGCTCTGCTGATAACTAATCGCGTTCGAAACACCAGATTATATTGACAGTGGCAGTAGCTACTTGGGGTGATAAACAGATGCAATAACATTGCGGTATTTCTCAGATCTAGACTACAAGTAAATAAAACTTGACTTTCAGTCTTTGGCGTGTTAATAATGCCGTGTTAATAATTGTTATGAAAAAACTACTACATCACACGCTCCTCAGCCTCACCTGCATCGTTCTGGGGCTCTCACAAGGCTTCGCTGCCGATTATGGGAATTTTTATATCTTCGGCGACTCGCTCTCTGATGCTGGCAATACGGTCAATAACGATGCACTTGATGATGATGGTCGCTTCTCCAATGGACGGGTCTGGAATGAATACCTCGCCGACATGCTCGGTATGAGCGTCCCGACCAAGTCAAGCCTCCACAGCACAGGGGATACAGCTGCGGCAGGGCACACGAACTTTTCCTATGGTGGAGCGGTCACTGGCGATCAGCTCCCGTCCTTTATGTTCCCGAATGTGACGAGGCAAATTAATGATCCCACAATAGGATTTGCGCGCTACGGCACAGACTTTGCCTCGAACGACCTAGTTGCCATATGGGCAGGTGCTAACAATTTTATTTTAAACGATAGTCTCACCGATCAAGAGCTCTGCAAACAGGCAGCCACGCAAGCCGCCAGTCAAATGAGCGGGCACGTTAACAGCCTCATCGACATGGGTGCAAAAAACATCCTCGTTTTCAATCTACCAGACATAGGCACCGCTCCGAAATACGTCACCGCCCCCGAGGGGAAAGACAATGCTACCTTGTTTACTAACACCTTCAATGCGCAATACAGCGCAGACTTAACAAAGATTCAAGTAGCTTCACCACAGGTGACAATCACATCGATTGATGTATTTTCGATGTTCAACGATATACTCGCAGACCCCGCTAGCTACAATCTGACAGTAACACAGACTTCCCTTCTGGCTGATTATGCCTCCGACACCACTATTGACCAAGGACAATATCTTTTCCATGATGATGTGCATCCCACGACCGCCACACACCAACTCCTTGCCAACTTTGTTTATCAGCGACTCATCCCAGAACCCAGCACCGCCACGCTGAGCCTCCTCGCACTGGCAGGCTTACTCGCCCGCAGAAGGCGCAAGGCGGCGTAAATATCGTCTTCAAAGCATTCTTTTCAAGCCCCACTCTCTTCTTGAGGGGGGGGCTTGCGAGATTAGCAGCTTCGGATTTTGCATGCAGTTTGGATGATTTGTATTCTATTCGGACTCATTCCCGAATATGCGTCCTTGACCCGAGAGAGTTTATCTTTTATAATGGGCGCGGATATGGATGCTGCCTTTGTACCACAAGATTTTTTTGCCAGCCACACGGCTCTCGACA
This sequence comes from uncultured Akkermansia sp., assembly GCA_964370425.1. Taxonomy (GTDB): domain Bacteria; phylum Verrucomicrobiota; class Verrucomicrobiia; order Verrucomicrobiales; family Akkermansiaceae; genus Akkermansia. The sequence goes on from CAYJJD010000004.1 coordinate 17,505, forward strand.
TCGTCGGTGTGGATGATGCTTCGGAAAAGCTATTCGAAGTGGATTTAGGATGCGGCGATGGCGGCTTCTTACTGCAAATGGCTGCTCATTACAGCGATCGCTACTTCCTAGGTGTCGAGCGGCTTCTCGGACGTGTGCGCAAGGTATGCCGCGATAGCGAGAAGGCGGGTCTGAGTAATGTGCGCGCCCTGCGCCTTGAGAGCCGCTACTTCCTCGAGTACTTCGTCGCGCCCGCGAGCATCCATCGCTTGCACTACCTCTTCCCCGACCCGTGGCCGAAGGAGAAGCATCACAAGAATCGCCTCGTGCAGGAGAGCTTCATCCCTGTGCTGCACCGCGCCCTCGCAGAGAAGGGGGAGATCCTTTTTAAGACAGACCATGAGGAGTATTACATCTGGGTCTGCGAACTCCTCGATGCCTCACCCCTCTTCCAGCGCGTAGAATGGGATGAGCCCTTTTACCCGAAGACCGACTTCCAGCAGCAGTGGGAAGCGCAGGGGAAGGAGATTTACTCCGCGAAATATTTAAAAATATCATGAGTTTCACCCTCCATAAAACCGACCCATCAGGCGCACGCCTCGCCACATTAAAGCTCCCTCATGGCGAGGTGCAGACTCCCATCTTCATGCCTGTGGGTACGCAGGGCAGTGTGAAGACCCTGCACCCCGAGGAGTTAGAACTGCTCGGCTCACAGATCATCCTTGGGAATACCTACCACCTCTGCTTGCGCCCCGGTGATGAGAGTATTCGCGACATGGGTGGGCTGCATAAGCTCATGGGCTGGGATAAGCCTATCCTCACCGACTCGGGTGGATTCCAAGTCTGGAGTCTCGCGAAGCTGCGCAAGATCACGGAGGAGGGGGTACGCTTTTGCAATCACATCGACGGCTCTTACATGATGCTCAGCCCCGAGCGTAGTATGGAGATACAGGCGAATCTCGGTAGCGACATCGCGATGCTCTTCGACGAGTGTCCTCCCTATCCCTGCGAGCGTAAGTATGCGGAGAAGTCGAATGGCCTCACCCTGCGCTGGGCGCAGCGATGCAAGCAGTGGATAGACGAGAACAAGCCCATGACGAATGGCCAGCGTCAGCTGCACTTCGGCATCGTGCAGGGCTCTGTCTACGCCGACCTGCGCCGCGAATGCGCCGAAAAGCTTGCGGAGATGGACTTCGACGGCTACGCGATCGGTGGAGTCTCTGTCGGCGAGCCCGAGGAGGAGATGCTACGCGCCATCGAGCATGCCGCGCCTTACCTTCCCGTTGACAAGCCACGCTACGCCATGGGGCTCGGTACACCGCCGCAGCTGCTGGAGATGATAGAGCGCGGGGTGGATATGTTCGACTGCGTGATGCCGACCCGCCTCGCGCGTCACGGCATCGCGCTGACTCCTGATGGTCCGATGCATATCAAGAACAAGCGTTACGAGCATGACTTGCAGCCCATGGATGCCGAGGGGCATCCGCATGTGAACCGCTTCTCACGCGCGGCGGTACGCCACTTTTTCCGTGCTGGGGAGATGCTGGCTCTACGCCTGCTTTCCTTCCAGAACCTTCATTTTTACCTACGACTCATGGCACAGGCGAGAAGTGCCATCGCAGCCGGTGAATTCGCTGCCTTCAAGAGCAGCTTTATCTCTCGCTACAAAGCCAATAATATATCATGAGCATCATTATCGCCCAAGCCACCCCCGCTGCTCCCGCAGCCGCGCCCGCCCCTGCCGCAGCAGCCCCTGCCGCTCCAGAAGTGAAGACAGGAACAGTACAGAGCACAGAATCCGCACCAGCGAAGAAGGAAGAAGAATCCGGAGGTCAGTGGAACATGATCATCAGCCTCCTGCTGATCGGTGTGATCTTCTACTTCATCGTTATCCGTCCTCAGACCAAGCAGCAGAAGGAGCTCAAGCAGCGTCAAGAAGGCCTCAAGACTGGTGACAAGGTCATCACGAATGCGGGGCTCCACGGCATCGTGCGCGAAATCCAAGACCGCACGGTGAAGCTCGAACTCGCACCAAACATGGTCGTGAAGATCGAAAAGAGCTGCATCGTCTCTCAGGTCGATAAGAACGGCAACACCGAGACCGTGAAGAAGTAATTTCTTCAGCGCATTTTTTACAGAAGGGGATACTGCATAGTATCTCCTTCTTCGCACATGGAATCATGGACTCTCAGCCCGTCTACACGCTAGATAGCCTCCCCGAAGGCTGTCGCCTCGCCGTCATCGGAAACCCCATCGCGCATTCGAAGTCTCCCTTCATGCACGAGGCCGCCTTACTCGAAGCGCGCGCCTATCATGGAGGAATAGCAGACTATGTGGAGCGCGTGCCCGCAGGTGAGCGTTATGTACGACTCTTCTGTGATACTGATGGGCAGAAATTTGAGAGCCTGATACGCTCTCTCCAAGAGCGAGGCTTCATCGGGGTGAATATCACCATCCCCTTTAAAAAGCGCGCCTACGAACTCGCCGATGTGCAGGACGTGAGTGCTGCGCAGGCGAAGGCGGCGAATACGCTGCTCTTCTCACCCGATGGGCGCATTTATGCGCATAACACGGACAACGAAGGCTTCATTGCCGCGCTCTCCGAGTTCATGGGGAAGGCGACGCGCTCCTTTAGCCAGCATGATCTCATGATACTCGGTGCTTGCGGTGGGGCTGGCAGTGCCATCGCGCTACGCTGCGCGGAGTATGAGTTCCGCTCCATCACGCTGGTGAATCGCCCACGCCCCGAGCTCGCGGAGCTCGCCACAGCCCTACGCGAGATCGCCCCTGGCTGTCATGTCAGCACCCTGCATTTTGACAGCCCCGAGCTCGAAGAGGCCGTAGCCCAGTGCGACATCGTCGTGAATGCCTCATCACTCGGTCTGAAAGAAAGCGACCTGCTGCCTGTCCCGCCTCAGTATCTTAGAAAAGACTGCTACTACTACGACATCATCACGCATGAGACCGCGCTGTCGCGTGCTGCGCGCGAGCGTGGCTGCTGCGTCAGCACAGGGGAGGGCATGCTGCTGTGGCAGGGTGTGCTGGCATTTCGCCTGTGGTTTGAAGCAGGGAGGCAAGGCGCACTCGCACCGTGGTATCAGGGGCTGATGCTGCCGAATGCTCGCGTGATGCGCGATGCGCTCGCTGTAGGACACCTTGCGTGATATTCTCTGTGATATTTTCTAGCTTGAATTGTAAATAAGAATGAGGTAAACTGAGTGCATTCTATGAAAGTCATTGCCATCGCAAACCAAAAGGGAGGGGTCGGGAAGACCACAACTGCGGTCAGTCTCGCCGCCGGTCTTAGCGCGAAAAATCGCCGCGTCCTGCTGATTGACCTTGATCCGCAAGGGAATGCGACTAGCGGGCTCGGCATTGAAGCTGAAGGCTATGAGACCATCTACCCTGCCTTGCTCGGCAAGACAAGCCTCTCTTCCCAGATACGCCCCACCGGCAGAAAGAACCTCTTCATCGTCCCCGCCCACATGGACCTCGCTGGCGTGGAGATCGAGCTCACCCTCTCAGGCTCTCACATGACGAGTCTCCGCGATGCGCTCGCCCCCGTACGTGAGGCGAGTGAGTACGACTATGTGATACTCGATACACCACCTTCTCTCGGGGTTCTCATGACTGCGTCACTCAGTGCCTGTGATGAGATCATCACCCCCTTGCAGTGCGAGTACCTGAGCCTTGATGGATTGGCTAAGATCCTTTTCGTCACGGATCAGATCCGTGAGAGCGGGGTGAATCCTGATCTCCAGCATGAGGGCATCATCATGACCATGTTTGCGAACACGAACCTCGCGCGTCAGGTCGTCGAGCAGGTGCGCGAGAATATGGGCTCCATCATGTATGAGACCATCGTCCCGCGCTCCGTCCGCGTCGGTGAAGCCCCGAGCTTCGGCCGCAGCATCTTCGAGCATGACTCCTATGGTCTCGCGACTGTCGCGTACCAGAAGATTGTAAAAGAGTTCCTGAAGCGTCACGAGGGGAAATAAAGTCTACTCACTTTAATATCGACTTCTCTTCCCATGCTGCGCTGGCTTTTCCCTCATACCTGCGAGCTCTGCGGCGAGAGAAGCGACACTGAGTGCTCCCTGTGCTCACGCTGCTGCGAGGAGCGTGTCCCACGCGTACCAAAGCCCGCCTGCCTCTACTGCGGCAGCCCCATCTACATGACGCTGGATGATCCGTGGGCATGCCCGCAGTGTGCGAAGCAGCGTCGCCCCTTCGACTTCGCCAGATCGGGATTCTACGGCGTGCCCGAGATGCGTAAGCTCATGCACCGCTACAAGTACGGACGTGAGACCCACTTCGCACGCAGCTTCGCTCGTCTCATGGCGGAGCTCTGGGAGACGCACCCCATACTCTCGGCGAGCGATGACTGGACGCTCATTCCTGTCCCTATCACACCAGCTCGCTACTGGCATAGACGCTTTAACCAATCAGAACTTCTCGCACAGGAGCTCATACGCCTCTTCCCGAGCTTTTCGCTCGCGCAGCCCCTGACGCGTCGCGTGTCAGAAATCAGCAGCCAGACCCTGCTCACCGCCCAGCAGCGCAGCACGCACGCGAATAGCCTGTATTCGCTGCGCTCTGCATTCAAGAGTGGGAGGAAGGGGAAACTCCCGAGTAACAATGTTGTCATCATCGACGACGTGTACACGACAGGCTCTACCCTACGTGCTTGCGCCCGTCAAGTGCTGAAAATCCGAGACGTCGAGCAGCTAGCCGTCGTGACGGCCATGCGTGCGGAGCGATGAATTCCAAGCTGCGTAAAAAGCAACAATCGCATAAGATCACCTTGACTTCGTCTCCATCAGCTGCTAAGCTGTCTTTTTTACAATAATCAACTTTATTACTATATGAACAATCCAGACAACAATATCGCCTCCAGAAAGATCGAAACCGATAGAAAAACCTTCTACATCGACCTTAAATCCAACCCCCGCGGTCATGTCGTGCGTATCACAGAAAAGGTGAAATCCAATAAGGATCTCATCATGGTGCCTGCGGAAATCCTCGACGAACTCATTGACGCACTTCAGGAAATGAAGTCACATATAGAATAATGCGCTAATACTAAACTGCTGTTTAACAATGTAATATTGTTAGCTGATTTTACCAGTTTAAACTGGACAGTCTTATTATTTTATAGTTTAATAAGCGCGGTGGATAACTAACAACTTTAAAAATTGAGATGAGTCGTATAAAAGTACTAAAATTGGGCTGGGAATTCCCTCCATTAATCAACGGAGGCCTCGGCATCGCCTGCATGGGATTATCTAAGGCTCTTGCCAAGCATGTAGACCTGCGCGTCATCGTACCCAAGGCCGCGCCTAACGCGCAGTACGACGGATTCTCCCTCATGGGGGTAAATCAGCTTGATATGGTCAATTTTAAGCAAGATTACGAGCATACGTATCAATATGAGAGTTTTTCCATCGTCAAGCATGCGAACATAGATCTCGACCCCTACACCAGCGTAGAGGGATCAGGTCTTGTCAGCTTCACAGAAGATGGCAAGATTCTTTTCTCCAAGGTGCATGAGGCTGATCTAGACCTTTTCCGAGGAGACGAGGATCTCTACGCAGGTGACCTAGCGCGCAAGGTTGTCGAATACTCGAAGATCTGCGGGAATCTCGCCAAGACACTCGACTTCGACATCATCCACGCACATGACTGGATGACCTACCTCGCTGGCGTAGAAGTCAAGCGCGCTACGGGCAAGCCACTCGTCGTCCACCTCCATGCTTCCCAGTTCGACCGCGCTGGTGCTGATGCACGTGGCTGGATCTACGATCTGGAAAAGTACGGCATGGAGCACGCAGACGCCGTCATCCCCGTTTCTAAGTACACTGGCACTGTCGCTTCTGGGCACTACGGCATCCAGCCAGAGAAGATTCTCCCTGTGCATAATGGTGCTGACCCTGTCGAAGTCTTCCATGGTAAGAAAAAGTTCCCAGAAAAGCTCGTTCTCTTCCTCGGTCGCCTCACCGCGCAGAAGGGACCTGAGTTCTTCCTCGACATCGCCGCAAAGGTCATCAGCCAGACAGACAATGTACGCTTCGTCGTCGCTGGCACTGGTGAAAAACTCCGCCAACTCATCGAGACGGGTGCCTTCCACGAGGTGGGTGATCGTTTCCACTTCACAGGCTTCCTGACGAAGAAAAAGGTTAATGAGCTCCTCTCCATCACGGACATTTACTGCATGCCCTCCGTCTCCGAGCCATTCGGTCTCTCGGCACTAGAAGCAGCTCAGTTTAACATCCCTGCTGTCATCTCAAAGCAGAGCGGTGTGGCTGAAGTCATGAAGGGTGCGCTGAAGGCTGACTTCTGGGATGTCGACAAGATGGCAGAATACATCGTAGATCTCTGCGAAGACGATGAGCTCTACGCCCGCGTCGTCGAGCAAAGCACGCAGGATATTCGCAACTCCACATGGGATGCTGCCGCCGAAAAGGTCGTCCGCATCTATGAAAACCTTCTCTCTAAGAATTAACCCTCTACCTCCTTCATATCATGAGTCGCCTTAGCCTCACATTCCATGCGCATCAGCCTAACAGGCTTATCCCTTACGACTTCTTTAAGATCGGCGAGCACGCCTTCTACGAAGACGATGAGCTCAACGCACGCATGCTCAACGAAGTCACCGAGCGATGCTACCTCCCTGCTAACCGCATGATCATGCAGCTCATTAGCATGACTGAGGGGCAGTTCCGCTGCGCATTCGTCCTATCAGGAGTCATCCTCGAACAGGCACGCTACCACCGCCCCGACCTCATCGCCTCCTTCCAAGAGCTGGCTGATACGGGCTGTGTCGAGTTCCTCGCTACTCCTTATTATGGATCACTCGCCTCTATTTACAACACGGATGAGTTCGCCCAGCAGGTGAACAAGCAGCTCGACCTGATGGAAGAGCTCTTCGATCAGCGTCCGAAAGTACTGTGGAACACAGGCATGCTGTACTCGAACGCTATCGCTGCCCAAGCCTACGACATGGGACTCACAGGCATCATGGCGAGTGGTAATAGCACGAATCAGAGCGAGCATTGTAATAATGTGTACTGCGCCCCTCTCATCAAGGACACGAAGACACTCATACGCAACCGCCGTCTCTCAAACGATCTCACGAAGAACCGCACGAATCCTGACTGGGAGCACCACCCACTCAGCCCGACGACCTTCTCTTCATGGATCAGTGCCGAAGAGGGACAGATCGTTAATATCTCCCTTGACTACGAAACCATAGGTGAGCATCAGAGCGACAGCACAGGCGTGTTTGAGTTCTGGCGTAGCCTCGTCCACCACTTGCTCGTTGACAGAAATGAGTTCCTCACACCGAGTGAAGCTGTAGAACTCCTCCCCTCGCTCGGCACGCTCGACTGCCCGAATAATGTGAGCTGCACCGCTTACGGTACGACCTCTCAGTGGAATGGGAACGTCATGCAGCAAGAAGCGATACGCAAGATTAATGCCCTCGCACCGCTCGTCAAGGCCAGCAACGACCCCGATATGATACATGTCTGGCGTAAGCTCCAGAGTGCTGACCACTTCCACTACATGGATAAGGAGAATAGCTTCACGCCTTACCCTTCCCCTTATGAAGCCTACATTTACTACATGAATGCACTGGCTGATCTACAGGTGCGTGTGAAGGAGAACATGCGCATGGAAAAGGTAATCGCGGAGTCAAACATGGCTTAATCCTCCCTTTCTAAGTAAAGAGTTTCTTACTCCCTAGCAGCAGATAAGTGCTGACTAGGGAGTTTTTTCGTTCGTTGCCAATTCTTCACTCCGTCACTCGAAAGAGATAATTTTGTCTTGAGGTGTATGTACGTCTCATAACCTTGCATGACGCTATCGCGTTTGCGACGAAAGATATGAGTCGCGCTGACGCGCGCGGTAAGGGGAGCGTCAGTTTCTGGTGTGGATACCATGCTGGGCTTGCTTCACGAGCGCGTGTGTCATCGGGCTATGAGGAAACAGACGCTGCCATGCTCTGCGAGCACGGCTTTTCCGCGAGGGCCCTGCCCTCACACTTCCACCAAGGACGCCGTCCTTGCATCCTGCCAGAGGAGCGCGCCCCTCTGGACTCCCATTTATGTGTCGCGTATGAGGATGTGTCGTCGGTATGTAGAAAATCTGATTTTTCATATATTCATTATTAGCAAAAATGCCTTTGCCGCATCTCGATTTAGCACAGTCAGGATGGATTCATTGGCTCTTTCTAAGCAGGGAATTTCATACTCCCTAGCAGCTGATTGATGCTGGCTGGGGAGTTTTTTATTCCATAGGATAGTGGCTCAAGTTTTGCCTTGATTTCGTCGAGTAATACGCTATAATTCCCAAGAGGACTATGATAGAGAAATTACGCATTCGACTCCTTGATCGTGAGAATCCTGTAAGGATTCATCTCATCGGGGTAGCAGGCTCGGGCATGAGTGGGTTAGCACGCATGCTGCTTGAGATGGGTCACCAAGTTAGTGGCTGTGACCGTGTGACGAGCACGGAGACAGAAAACCTGCAACTAGCGGGACTCTCCTTTTCTAGTCCTCATAATGAAGCCTCCGTGCAGGATGCAGAGATTGTCATTTATTCTAGCGCGATACGCGAGGAGAATGTCGCCCTCGCCGCCGCGCGTGCGAAGGGTGCTATCTGCCTCCGACGCGCAGAGTGCCTCGCCGCTATTCTGAATAACAAACGCGGTGTCATCGTCGCGGGTACACATGGCAAGACGACGACTTCCTCCATGACGACGCACCTGCTGCGCGAGTGCCGTCAGATTCCCTGCCACTATGTCGGCGCGGAGATTCCCGTGCTCGGCTCGAATGCGCACTGGAATGCAGATAGCGAATATCTCGTCGCTGAGGGTGATGAGAGCGATGGTACACTGGTGAACTATCTTCCCGAGCATAGCATCGTCCTGAACATAGAAGCGGAGCATCTCGACTACTACCGTGACATCGATCATATCAAGGAGGTCTTCCATATCCTCTGCCGCAACACGAGCGGAAAAATTTTCTACTGCAAGAGTGACGAAGGCGCGCGTAGCGTCTGCTCTCAGTACCCGAATAGCATCTCCTATGGCTGGAAAGACGCAGATTACACTGTCGATGAGATGACTGTCAGTCGTGGGCGCACTCTTTTCAATGTCAGCTACCGTGGCGAAGTGCTCGGTCGCGTCGAGCTAGGTATACCAGGGAAGCATAATGTGCTTAACTCCCTCGCGGCTATTGCTGCGGCTCTTGAGATGGGAGGTGACTTCGCCTCCATTGCGAAGGGGCTGACGAGTTTCGCAGGCGCGAAGCGACGCTTCGAGACGAAGCTGCTAAACCGCCACTACCACATCGTCGACGATTACGGTCATCATCCCACCGAGCTGCAAGCGACATTACAGACCGCACGCAGCCTCGATCCCGAGCGACTGATCGTCCTCTTTCAGCCTCATCGCTACACGCGTACGCAGTTACTACGCGATGATTTCGGTGCCTGTTTGCAGAATCTTGACAGACTCATCGTCACGGACATCTACCCCGCGAGTGAGCTGCCCATCCCTGGTGTCACAGGTCAGACTATCATTGACGCGGTGCGTGAGCAGGGGCGTGTGAAGTGTAAGTTTATCCCCAGCGTACGTGATGCGCAGCTGGAAACGGGTAACCGCGTGAAGGCGGGCGACCTCGTCATCACGCTGGGTGCGGGGAACATCCACGAAGCTGGCAGCAAGATCGCACAGGATCTCCGCATCATGACGGAGCTGGACCAAGAGGTCGGTAGCGAAGACCTCGCGTGGAAACTCTACGAGCCCATGCACAAGCACACGACACTACGCGTCGGCGGTGCAGCCCAGTACTGGGTCGAGCCCAGCAGCATCGAAGCTCTGCAAGAGTCTATTAATTTCTTTAAAGATCGCAGCATTCCTGTCTACATCATCGGACGCGGTAGTAATCTTCTCGTCCGCGATGGCGGGATACGCGGTGCGGTCATTCGCCCACGCGGTGAAGTCTTTGAAACCCTCGAATTACAGGGTGAAGAGCTCTGCGTCGGCAGTGCTATCCCACTGGCGAAGCTCTCCCGCGCGGCTCAGCAGCTGGAGATCACAGGCTTCGAATGGATGGGTGGCATACCGGGGAATGTCGGCGGCAGCCTACGTCAGAATGCGGGAGCGATGGGGCAGGATATGTGGTCCATCTTCCGCTCCGCTACCTGTCTCGGTGAAAATGGCGAAATCGTTCGCTTCGAAAAGGAGAGCATGAAGCAGGCGGAGTACCGCCTCATCTCCGAGTTCAGCCGCAACATCGTCCTCCAAGCTAATTTCACAGCCACGCCTGCTAGCCTTGAAGAGATCAAGGAACGCAGCGAGCAGTTCCGTGAAAAGCGTCGCAGCAGTCAACCTTCAGAACCGAGTGCTGGCTGTACCTTTGTCAACCCGACAAACGAGGAGGGCATCACCCTCCCAGCGGGGAAACTCATCGACGATCTCGGGCTAAAGGGACACTGCATAGGTGGTGCTATGATATCCCCTGTACACGCGAACTTCATCGTGAATACAGGCAAGGCGACAGCCGACGATGTACTCCAGCTTATCGACCTTATCATGGATAAGGTGAAGGACGCGCACGGCATCACGCTGCGCACAGAGGTGCAGATCCTTGGTGAAGAAGATCCTGAGTTTTAACCTTTCCCCTTACATCGCATCATGACTACTAAGCTACGTCCCGACACGCGCATCGCTCTCCTCATGGGTGGACCTGGCTCTGAGCACGCTGTATCCATCAGCTCAGGCGAAGGTGTACTCGAAGCTCTATGCTCCGCTGGCTTCACGGCAGTGACTCCTGTGATCGTCACAGAAGAATCACCAGAAATCCCCGCAGACACAGAGCTCTGTTACAATATCATCCACGGCACTTACGGTGAAGATGGAGGTCTCCAGACCTATCTCGAATCAAAGGCTATCCCCTACACGGGAGCTGGGTCACTCTGTAGCCGACTCTGCTTCGACAAGGTACAGACGAAGAGAATCATGCAGGAGGCTCTCGTACCCTGCCCCAGTGACGAAGTGCTCACTCGCGCACAGCTCGCCGCAGGTGTACGCCCGAGTATCGCGCTTCCCTGCGTGGTGAAGCCCCCTCGTGAGGGCTCCTCAGTCGGTGTCCATATCGTTCACACAGAGGAAGAGCTCAGTACAGCCTTAGAAGATGTCGCCAGCTATGGTGAAGAAATCCTAGTAGAGGAGTTTATCGAAGGTCGCGAACTCACTGTCGCCATCCTTGATGGTGTCGCCTTCCCAGTCGTGCGCATATGCCCGCGCTCGGGCTTCTACGACATGAAGAATAAGTATCCATCCCTTTATGCTGGCGGTGCTGGCAGTGACTATATCTGTCCTGCTGACATCACGGAAGAGGAGACTCAGGCCGTCCAAGAAGCGGCACTCCACGCCTACCGCGCTCTCAATGTCGAGGTATATGGCCGCGTCGACGTGCTTCTTACAGAAGATGGTCGCCCCTATGTGCTTGAGATTAATACCATCCCTGGCATGACTGGCTCCTCCCTCTTCCCGAAGGCGGCTGCCGCTCACGGCATCAGCTACAGCGAGCTCTGCACACGCATCGCGGAATTATCTTTACAGCAAGAAAGAGCATAATAGCTGCTCCCATCCCTCACCACGCCGCATGAACAGAAACCAGCGCAGAAACTCCCGCCTATCTCCGACTAGAAGGAAAATAGAGCTCCTAGAAAAAGCAGTGTCTGCGAAGGACAAGGTCTTCAGCACGATCAAGCTCGCGCGCTTGAAGCGTCGCCTTAGTTCATGGGGCGGGAGGATCCTGATTAGCCTCATATTCGTTATCATAGGATTCTACATCACCAAGAGTGTGCGAGAGAGTGCTGCAAAGCTGAAGCTCGATGAGATCGAGTTTGAATCACGCGGCTACATCTCGAAGGAGCAGGTCTTAGAGCTGCTGGACTTGAAGAGCGGCATGCCTTACACGAAGCTCGATACGCAGCAGCTCATCAAGTCGCTACAAGAGAAGCCTTACATTGAGCATGCGAACGTCATCCTTGAGCTCCCTGATAAGCTTCATATCCAAGTAGAAGAGCGTCTCCCTCTCGCTTACATCGAGTGCGAGCAGGGACTTATCACGGGCGAGACGAAGAAGTACTTCATCTGCGACAAGGGGCTCATCATGGATATACTCCCTGAGTATCATCGATCCTTCCTCGATAGCCCGACGTGGTACGTCTCACCGCGCGACTATGATGTTTTTCAAGCAGGGGGGAAGATCAAGCCTCAGAGCCTTGAGCCTATCTTAGAAACCATCAGCGCGGTGAATGCTTACGAGCTCGATGCTATCCCCGCCGTGGAGGAGATCTTCCGTCCTAAGCCATGGAAGACCGTCCTCATCCTAAGCTCTGGCGAAGAGGTGACCATGAGCGTCTTTGATATCAAAGGGCAGGTCTCAAGACTTGCCTACATCCTAGAGCATGCGCGCACGACGCAGAGATACATTCGCAGTGTGAATGTCATCCCGAAGCTCAATCCTGCTGCTATCTACTACCCCGCTGGCAGACCTGCTCATTAATAAAGCTCTTTTTTCTCTCCATTTGGGCAAAAAAATAACATGTATAACACTACATGTTGCTAACAGAAGAACTGCGCCCGAAATAAATCGCGTACAGTCTCCTTAGACAAAAGATCCCCTGCCGTATCAGCCTGAGCTAATCGCAAGAGATCTGTATCTCGTCATGAGCGACGGCGGTTAAAGTTCAGCTTCTTCGGCATAGCACTCTTCTTATACGGAGGCACCACCTGTCCACCACGTCTACGAACTTGGCGTGCAAAGATGCGAACCGCTTCGATTAGGACGGCAGTGCGGTTGCTCTGCGTCACATCGGCCAGCTGATCAAGCTTTTCTAACAAGGTGACCGGACACCTGAAAACAATTAATTTACTGTTCATGGATATAAATTAAACCATTTTTTAGAAAAAATCAAGATTTAAATTCATCATATCTCAATTATTTTCTGCAACTTATCGTATAACACTATTAAAACTGAAGGGATGATCCCTAACAAGATTTTTCAGTTGTCCGTGCTTTCAAAACTGCAACATACTTAACGTTAGGTAACTTTTAAAAATTATAATCACGTAAGGTGTATAAAACTCTCTTTATATGGTGAACGAATTCATGTAATAGTGTTTATTAGAAAAATTCTCAAATCCGTCTCGCCGTTCCCTCAGCCCTCTCGCGTGAGGACATTTAGACTTGCCACTTCATGATGCACCTGTTATAGTCAGCTTCGGAGGTTTTATTAACCAGACCTCTCTACGAACATCCACCATGAGTGCAATTCCCAACGTTTTGGCTGGCCGCTACGCATCGGCAGCCATGAAAGATATCTGGTCAGCAGAAGGTCGCATCGTCCTAGAGCGTGAGTTCTGGATCGCCGTTATGAAGGCGCAGAAAGACCTCGGTCTTGACATCCCGCAAGAGGCTATAGACGCGTATGAGACCGTGAAGTATCAGGTCGATCTCGATGCAATCTTTGAGCGTGAGCGTATCACACGCCACGACGTCAAGGCTCGCATCGAAGAGTTCTGCGATCTCGCAGGGCATGAGCATATCCACAAGGGGATGACCAGCCGCGACCTCACGGAGAATGTCGAGCAGCTTCAGATCTGGAGCTCTATGCAGATCATTCGTGACAAGGTCGTCGCCACGCTCGATCGTATGGCTACACGCGCCACGGAGTGGGGCGAGCTCGTGCTCGCTGCACGCACGCATAATGTAGCGGCTCAGGCGAGCACTATGGGCAAGCGCGTCGCCATGTTCGGCGAGGAGCTCTACCACTGGTCTCAGGCATGGCTCAGCGTTGTCGAGCGTTACACCGTCCGCGGTCTCAAGGGGGCTGTCGGTACGCAGCTCGACCAGCTTTCCCTCTTCGGTCAAGATAAGGCTATCGTCACCGAGCTTGAAGAGCGCATCTGCGCGCACCTCGGTATTAACAAGAAGTGGGATAATGTCGGCCAGATCTACCCACGCTCCCTCGATTTTGAAGTCATTTCCGCCCTCGTCGGTCTTTCCTCCGGCCCTAGCAGCTTCTGCAAGACATGGCGTCTCATGGTCGGTCACGAGCTCTGCACAGAGGGCTTCTCTAAGGGGCAGACTGGCTCTAGTGCCATGCCTCATAAGATGAATCCACGCTCCTGCGAGCGCATCAATGGCTTCCACGCCATCCTGAAAGGGCAGCTGAACATGCTGTGCGGTATCATCGGCGATCAGTGGAATGAAGGCGATGTAGGCTGTTCTGTCGTACGTCGCTGCGCGCTTCCTGATGCATTCCTCGCGGCTGATGGTCTCTTCGAGACCTTCCTCACCGTGCTTGACCAGATGGATGTGTACCGTCCCGTCGTCCAGAGCGAACTCGACCGCTATCTTCCCTTCCTCATGACCACTACGATCATGATGGCTGCTGTGAAGCGTGGTGTCGGTCGCGAGACGGCACATGAAGTAATCAAGGAGCATGCCGTTGCCGTGTCCAATGACCTGCGCACAGGTCGCCTCGCGATGAATGATCTCCTCGACCGCCTCGGTGCGGATGACAGACTCATGCTCACACGTGACGAGATCCAGAGTATCTACGATGCGAATGCTGGTGACACAGGCATGGCTGTAGAACAGGTCGCCGCCTTCCAGAAGAAGGTAAACGATCTGTGCGCCCAGTACCCACAAGCAGTGGGCTATACCCCAGGCGCGATTTTATAAACTTATTCTCCCGAACGCATGACGTCCAGTAAGCAAGAGCGTGTTCTCTACGAGAACGAAGCATTCACCCTGACGAGCCATCGTCTGAATCAGGGTCAGGATGAGGCTATCCTCATCCATGAAGAGCTCTTGCAGATCAACCGCCCTAGCAAGCAGGTGCAGGGAGTTACAGAGGAACGCTTCATTTGCATTCCTCCCGTTCCTTCGGGTATGCCGAACTACAGGGGCGATATCCCTGTACTCGGCGCGATGTACAAGCTAGCCATTCAGGAGCTGCAAAGCGTCATGAATGACGCAGGCTTGCTCACCGCTGGCGCGAACTGGGACGGAGTCTGGACACGCGACATCGCCTACGCCATCATCCTCGGTGCTGCCATCGCGCAGCCTGAGGCATGTCGGCGTAGCCTCGATTCTCGTATCAAGGATGGCATCATATCCCAAGACACAGGGACAGGTGGCGGATGGCCCATCTCGACTGACCGCGTCGTCTGGATATGCGCTGCATGGGTCTATGTACGCACGACGAATGACATGGACTGGCTGCGTGAGCGCATTGATATCATGCTGCGCACGCTGGAGCAGGACGAGCGCGTCTTGAATAGGGAAAAGGGAATCATCCCCGGTGAGACCTCCTTCCTCGACTGGCGTGAGCAGAATTACCCCGACTGGATGTCTCCTGCGGACATAGGCGCGAGCTACGCCTTCGGGACGAATCTCCTACATGTAGCATCACGCCGTGCTCTATCCGCCATGCTCAGCATGTTGGATCGTAAGGATGAGGCAGTGCGCATCAAGGAAGACTCCTGCCGCCTCCGCGAAAAGGTCGAGGAGAAGTTCTGGAATCGTGGCATGCGCCAGTACGGCATGATGATCACGCCTGATGGGGCACTCGACGACAGACCCGATGCGCTAGCGACAGGGTTTGGTGCGCTATTCGGTCTACTCAGCGACCATGGTCAGGAGTCGCTGAATCACCTGCCACGCTCGCCATTCGGTACAGCGGCATTCGGTCCTTGTAAGATTTCACAGGCAGACAGCTATCATAATCGCAGCGTGTGGCCCTTCACCGAAGCATTCGTGCTCTTGGCTCACGCAGAGCTACAGGATATGCGCGGCATGGAGTTCTCCATGGCGAGCCTCCTGCGCGCCGCCATGCTCTTTGGCAGCAATAAGGAAAACTTCCACGCCCTCTCTGGCGAAGCCTCCGACACAGTTCTTAACTCCGACGCTCAGCTCTGGAGCAGTGCGGGCATGCTTGGCATGTTCTATTTCGGTCTCTTCGGCATACGCTACGAAGGGCGTAACCTCGTCTTCACCCCCTGCGTGCCTAAGAGCTACGCGGGTAGTCACTGGCTCATGGGGCTGCGACTAGGTAATATGACGCTTGATATTCATATCAATGGCTACGGCACGGAGATATGCAGCGCGCTCGTGAACGGCAGCATGTCCGCTCCTATCATTTCTCTAGACAGCTCGGGGCATCTCATTATCGAGCTTGAATTGCAGCCCAGTGAGGAAGAGCTCCCTGTGAGTGTCGGCTACCCGAGCCTCATGGAAGACCTCGCAGAGCCTCAGTGGGACAGTCCCAGTGGTAAGGAGCTACGCTGGCTTCCTGTCGAGGGCGCGAGCGTGTACCGTGTGTTCAGCGATGGGAAAGCCATCGCTCAGACCGCCTCGCTTAACCACATCATACCAGAGGGAAAATGCTGCGCTCATTACCGCGTCCAAGCCCTGAATGAGCGCACACAGTCCTGCCTGAATGAGCCATTCTACGCCGCTGAAAGCTGTCACGACATCCACTGCGCCGTCGAGCGCGTCGGCGCGCATGGTGAATACCCAGTCGAGGGTGGTCAAGCATGGCTTCATCCAAACGACAGCACGGCGGAGCTTTATTTCACCCCTGTCGAGCTATCGCCAGGCAGCTACGACATACGCATCATTTACAGCAATGGCGCTTACTCGCGCCGCGATGGTGACGGCTGCGCCCTGCGCGCGCTCTTCCTCGATGAAGAAGAATGCGGCTTCGTCGCCCTCCCTCAGCAAGGAGAGCAGGACGAGTGGGATCACTTCGCCCCGACAAGTGCGTACCGCGTCGTCATCCCTGCGACTGAGGAACATGCGGAAGCAAGCACCAGCAGTACGAGGCAGTTCTCTCTGCGCTTCACACCAGACTGCGACAAGCCTACGACACGTAATGAATGCCTCGTGCGCGAGCTCGTCATACGCCCAATCGCCTAATTTCCTTGCATTTCCTCTAGAAAGTCACGAAACTAATTACATGTAAAGGAACTATTCTCAGGCTTGTATGAAAACCAGCGTTCCATTCTCACTTGTCGGCTCTCGCGCATGCGAGAAATATTATAGATACTGATTTAATTTTCACTTAATTATACAGACTCGCACCTATTTATTTTTAATATGATATGCTAACAACAAAATATAGAAATACGCTATTAAAATGTATTACATTAATCTGCTCGCCGATTCTTTCTTGCCAAAGCGTATCTAAAGATAATTCAGATGTGTCTATTACAGAGAAGTATTCTCATGGAATTGAGTATGTTTTTAAACCCTATTCGAACGATGAACAAGCGAAAATAAAATCGCTTATGAGTTTATTAAGAGAAAAAACAAGTTATCTTATTGTTGAACTCACTTTGATTGATGGTTGTAATTACGAGACTGAAAATCTTGTCAAAAAATTTCGCTTAAAAGAGACAAAGATGTTACTGCACTTTTGAATGCATGGGCTAATTCTACACAATGGGGATGTTGGGTTTTGAAAAATTGGAAGGATTATGTTTTTGATCAGGCTTATTATAATATGAAGTTATATTTCTATGATGAAAACGGAGTACTTCTTAATAATGGTATACTATTCAATGAGGATTTTAATGATGCAGGTGTAGTATATATATCTACTCAAAATCAACCCATAACTATTAAAAAGGAAATTTCAAATTGGAAGAGATTACCTAACATATCTAAAATGCACGATACTTGGATAAAATCCGTTTATAACCATTGAATACGTGCCATTCAGTAAAACTTATTCTCATTTAGTCATTTAAACATGCAATTGTGTCATTTCTGTGTTCTGGTGCGGATTTTGATTGTACTCTCATAGCAATCGTGATAGATTACAGTTTTCTATGAAGCTTTGCATGCCAGTTCCTGTAAAAGCTCATTCTCATTAATTAGGGTGTCTATCATAACATATGTAATTACCATGCGTTTATTTACTTTAATACTAATATGTGTGAGCTGTATCACCCTTGAGGGGACCTTGCAAAATTAGTCCGGCAGAATGGCAATCTCGAAAAAGAGCGAAACGGCATGAATATATTAAACACCTTAAAATTAGTTTTTTCATTAACACTAGCCCCATATATTGTAAGCTGTGAAGACCCCGATTATACCTATGACATGCAGCCCTCACACGCAGATGCCGCTTCATACGTATTTTTCAAAACTGCACAAGGCAAGGTCGTCGATGGGACTACGGGGCGTAAACTCACGGACATATACTCCAGCTTAGAAGCATTAGGATTAGATGAGCGAAGTTTTGTGTGTATATTTGGTTCAGAGACTCCCTACCCTACCAAAATTGAAGTTTATCCATGCCAAAGAAACCCTGCCTATTCCTATTCACCTCGGGGATATAAGAACCATGGAATTGAGCCCATCAACGTGATTGAACAAGAAGATATTCTCAAATCAATCAATCTTTCATTTAAAGAATGGGATCGCGCGAAAAGTGAACATATCTTATATCGTGAAGATGAAGCGGAATTTAAGAATAATTTTCTGCGTTTTCATATTTTTGTATATTATCCAGCTGCCGTATTTGAGATGGCTCTTTTCCAAAACAAAGACAAATTTTATTTAAGCAAAAGTAGAAGTTCTCTAGCTTTTGAAATCGATCCAAACATCATAAATGCTTTTTTTGCTTCTAATCAGTGATTTCTAGTGCCGATATTAGGTATTTGAATTGCAATGCTCGTCGCCTTTCTTTGTATTTATAAGATTTTAGCTTGTCATGGCGAGTCATATTTGATAGTGTGATCAATGTGAATCCCTTAACAAATTTAAATTGGAAACGCCTCAGCGACCTCCCTGATATGGAAGGATTTGCAGGCAGTTATGCAGGCACTCATCAGGGCGTACTCCTCGTCACAGGCGGCGCGAACTTCCCTGAAAAACCGCTATGGGAAGGTGGCCCTAAGGTCTGGACGGACGAAGTCTTCTACATGACAGACCTCGCAGCAGGCTGGCACGAAGCTGCTCCACTTCCTAAGCCCATGGGCTACGGTGCGACAGCCTCCCTTCCAGAAGGTGTCCTTCTCATCGGAGGTAGTAATGCGACAGAAGGCGCGCTCGCAGACTGCTACATGCTCAGCTATGCCGATGGTGAAGTGAGCTGCACGGCAAAAGCGTCTCTCCCTTACCCCCTCACAGGTCATGCAGCAGCCGTCGTCGACGGAAAAGTCTACGTCACAGGTGGCAGCCGCGCGGTCGGTGAGCAAGATGCAGAAAGTGCCCTGCTCATCTATGATCCAGCGACAGACGCATGGAGCGAAGGCGAAGCCATGCCCGCGCGCGGACGCTTCCTCCACCAGACTTGCAGCGTGAACCACACGCTCTACGTCCTCGGCGGTATAGGTCTTAAAGAAGGCGAAGAAGGCCGCATGATGCGCGACATGCTCACGGAAGCATGGGCATACACAGCCTGCACTGGCTGGCGTCGCCTCAGCGAGCTGCCACATCCCTGCGCCGCCGCTCCGACACCTGCCCCTGTTTTTGAAGGCCGCATCTACCTCCTCGGTGGCGACGACGCCTCCGTCACAGGCTACGCGCCACAGGATCACCCCGGATTCCACAACCAGAGCCTCGCATACGACATGGCACATGACCTCTGGCAAGACGCTGGAAACATCGGCGCAGCACGCGCCGTCCTCCCCTGCGCCATGTGGCAAGGCCGTGCCGTCATCATCAATGGTGAGCAGCGACCAGGGAAGCGTTCTAACGAAGTCTGGAGCATCCAGCCCTAATTGATTTTAGAATGAAATCCTCCTTCCTCCTTCCCATCCTCCCCCTTCTGATCTCCCTTGCGCCACTCGCGCAGGGGGAAATCAGCACCGCCACCGTGAAGGAAAGCATGCGCATCCCCGATCGCATCGGCTTCGCTGGCATGGCTGCGGGCGTGCAGAGCACCTCTGCTGACCTCCAGACCGCGACCGTCATCTTCGCGGGTGGAGCGAACTTCCCGTACGCACTCCCGAATGCGAAAACCGCAGCAGAGCGCGGGGAAAAGATATTCTCGAACAAGGTGGGCACCATGTTCGCCCCCGATGTCTGCGCGACATGCGGAGTCCAGCCCCAGTGGGCAGGGAAACTCCCTTACCCCGTCGGCTACGCCGCAACCGCAGCGGGACCGAATGGTCTCATCATCGCAGGTGGCTGTAACAATAAGGGGCATCTGAAAAACGTCACGCGCGTCTGGCTGCTCGATGGGAATATACGCACGGAAGCTCTCCCTGACCTGCCACGCAGCGTCGCCTACCCTGCCTTTGCGCAGATAGGGAGTAAGCTCTACGTCTTCGGAGGACAGGAGAACCCCAGCGACACAGGCTGCCTCGCAAGCAGCTACGTCATGGACATCGCTGACACGAATAAAGGCTGGACAGAGCTCGCAGCTATGCCCGCTGGTCGCATGCTGGCGAGTGCCGCCCCCTACGGTGAAAAGATCTACGTCATGGGTGGATGCAGCCTGCATCCCGACGCAGAAGGCAAGGCAGAGCGCAGCTACCTGAAGGACATCCTCGTGTACGACACAAAGGCAAACAGCTGGAGCACAGGCGCAGAAGCGCAAGTCCCAGACATGCCCGAGACCCTCGTCGCCATCCCCACCCCCCTCCCCGTCGTGGAAGGGAAGGCCTACATCCTCGGCGGCGACCCAGGGAACTTCTACCGCGCAAGCCTGAAGGGCGAAGCCCCTGCCGACCACCCTGGTCAGAGCAAGAACATCTACGTCTACGACTTCGCGAAGAAGAGCTGGACGAAGGAAGGTGAAACCGCCATCGGTGTCGTCACCGCCCCTACCGTCCAGTTCCGCCAAGCTGCACCGACGAATCTCATCATCATCTCAGGCGAGACCCACCCCGGTGTCCGCACCCCCGTCGTTAATACCATCAGCATCACGCCAGAATATTAAAATAAGATCTCACACATAACCCACACAAAATAACACACACATATGGAATTTTTTTCTCCATTCTTCCACGCCATCGCAAAGCTCGTAGACTACACCCCCTACGCCGCTATCCTCATCGCCATTTACACCCTCATCCTCGGGATGAAGAAGGGCTTCAAGAACAGCCCCCTCGGTAAGTACAATGGCGAGAAACCCACGAAGTGGGCATGGGCAGCCGTCGCCGTCCTCTGGGTGGTCGTCATGCTGAACTACTTCGACCGTCAGCTCCTCTCGACCCTGAACAGCTCCGTCACCGATCCCAAGACAGGCATCGACATGACACAGCAGGAATTCGGACTCATCGTCTCCGTCTTCCTCATCATCTACGCGCTGCTCAGCCCCGTCGGTGGTTATCTCGCTGACCGCTTCAGCCGCAAGCTCATCATCATGCTCTCCCTCGTCGTCTGGTCGGTGGTCACATGGTGGACAGGTATGTCTGAGAGCTTCGCTGAACTCATGTGGGCACGCGCCGCCATGGGTGTGAGTGAAGCCTTCTACGTCCCCGCAGCCCTTGCGCTCATCACTGACTTCCACCGTGGCAGCACACGCTCCCTCGCGACAGGTCTTCACATGAGTGGTATCTACGCAGGTAGTGCCCTCGCTGGCTATGGTGCCCAGATCGCAGGTGAGCCCATCGGTCTTACATGGCAGATCACCTTCGAAGCCTTCGGTTTCATCGGTGTAGCTTACGCACTTGTCATCATCTTCTTCCTTCGCGAGCCAAAAGGCGACGCAAAGGCAATCGAGGAGGAGGTCAAGCTCGAAGTCCAGCCCTCATCTGACTTCAGTGTCTCTACAGTCGTCCGTCAGCTTCTGACGAACAAGGCGATGCTCATGCTCCTCGCCATGGTCGCATTCGCAGGCTTCGCAAACTGGTTCATCCTGAACTGGTACCCACGCCTCCTGAAGGATATGTTTGACATCACGGAAGCCGCCGCAGGTCCTATGGCTACCGGTCCTATTAACATCGTGAAGTACATCACCGTGCTCGCAGCCGCCGTCATCGCTGACGCATGGATGCGCAAGAACAAGGGCGCACGTGCATACGTACCAGGCATCGCCTTCTGCATCGCAGGTCCCTGCGTTCTCATCGCCATGCTCCCCAGCTTCGGTGTCCCGCTTCCTCTCACACTCACCCTCGTCCTCGCCCTCGTCTCCATGCAGGGTCTTGCACAGGGTGCGCTTGACGCGAACCTCATGCCTGTGCTCCGCTCCCGCATCGACGAACGCTTTGCTGCGACTGGCTACGGTATGCTGAACCTCACCTCCGCAGGTGTCGGTGCCATCATCTCCTTCGCTGGCGGTTCCCTGCTCGACATGGGTATCCCCCTCAGCATGGTTCTCGGAGTCGGCGGTGGTCTCATGCTCCTCTGCGGTCTCGTCCTCCTGAAGATAGGACGCGACACCCAGAAAGCAGCCTAAGCATCGCAAGCATCAGTTCAATCCCAAGGCGCAGGAAGCATCTTCCTGCGCCTTCGTTATTTAAGAAGAAGGCACACTTACAGCTTGAATATAAAAGTAAGTATGCTACAGTCATGAACATGAATGCTGCCAGAGCCTCTCTCTTTTCCGCCCTATCCACGCTCACCTGCGCCTCACTTAGCGGCGCACAGGATCAGGCGAACATCATCTTCGTTCTCGTCGACGACATGGGCTGGGGCGACCTGAACCACTACCACGAGCGCCATCAGATCAAAGGACCTCGCATCGACACGCCACATCTCGATGAGCTCGCGCGACAGGGAGTATCACTCACACGTCACTACACCGCAGCCCCCGTCAGCGCCCCCGCGCGTGGCTCACTCTACACCGGCATGCACCAAGGACAAGCCGCCGTCGTGCGTAACAGTAACTTCGATGCCCCCATCGAGGATAATGCTACCATCGCCAGCGTCCTCCAAGCCGCAGGCTACTCCACCGCCCTCATCGGCAAGTGGGGCATCGCTGGAGGCACCCAGATGGGCGGCACGCCGAGCACCTGTCCCGCCTGGCCGACAAAGCGCGGCTTCGACTACTTCTTCGGCTACGGAAACCACCGCATGGGGCACAGACACTACCCCTACGAAGACCCCTATCAAGACCCAGAAAACAACTGCAACGCCATCTGGGACGGTCGCGAACTCATCACCCCCCAGCTCGCGGGCTGCTACTCCACCGACCTCTACACCGCGAGGGCGAAGAAATGGATCATCGACCACCAGAAGGAATCCCCTGAGAAGCCCTTCTTCCTCATGATAGCCCACACCGCCCCCCATGCGCGCCTCGCGCTGCCAGCCATGCCCTACCCCGAGGGCGGAGGACTTAAGGGAGGCGTGCAGTGGACAGGCAAGAGCGGACAGATGATTAACACCGCTAACCACGCCACATGGGACAGCTACATGCACCCCCGCTACGAGAAAGCCGACTGGCCACTCGCCGCGAAGCGACACGCCAGCATGGTCACGCGCGTCGACGAAGCCATGGGCGACCTTGTCACCCTGCTACAGGATCTCGACATAGACGAGAACACCTACATCATCTTCACCAGTGACAACGGAGCGCACGACGAAATGGGAGCCATCCCCGACGGAGGGGAGAAACACCCAAGCCCCCACCAAGACCCCTCCTTCTTCCGCAGCTACGGCATGAGCGATGGCATCAAGCGTGACGTCTGGGACGGCGGACTACGCGTCCCCTGCCTCGTCTACGCCCCGACACGCACGGCAAAGGGCATACAGAACGCCCACCCCAGCCAGTTCCATGACTGGATGGCGACCTTCACCGACATCGCAGGTATCCCACGCCCAGCCCGCACCGCGGGGCGCTCCCTGCTCCCCCTCTTAAAAGACAGCAATGCGCACCTACGCGACAACGTCGTCTACACGGAATTCTTCGGACATGGGCACATGCCACAGTTCCGCCACTACGCGCCGAATAAGAAAAACCGCCCACGCGGCGAGCAGCAGGCCTTCTACATCACCGCCCCCGATGGACGCTGGCTGAAGGCCATACGCACAGGCATAAAAAGCGGCGATCTCAGCGAAGAGTTCGAAGTCTACGACACCCTCAGCGACCCGCAGGAGACGCATAACATCGTGCACATACTAGGCGAAAACGCCCAGCAGCACCTCCACAGCTTCTACCTCCGCCAGCGCATCCCCTACAGCTACGTCCAGCAAACAGAAGACGGAAAAGCCCCCGCCTACACCTACACGGGGAAACGCCCCTACGACCACCAAGCCATCCCTGCCACACCACTGAATCCCGCCATCCCATCAGGACTCGCGGGACGCAGAATCGCATGGGAGCGAGAGCTAGGCTGGGTACCCGATTTCTCCACCCTCCCCCAGACAAAGAAAGCCGAGCATTTTAATGACGATGGAAAAGGCAGATTCGACATACAAGCTGGCAGCATCACCGAGCTACGCGGCTACCTCATCATCCCTGAGACAGGCAGCTACCTCCCCCAGCTGGAAACAAGCGAAGGCACGCACGCCCACATCCGCATCCACAACATCAGCCTAGAAAATACCGGATCTGTCATCTTAGAGGAAGGCATGCACCCCATCATCATCACCCTCACTCAGAACAAGGAGAAAAGCGGGTACGCCACCATCACATGGAAACAAGGCACAGCCGCGAAGAACAAAACTGTCAACCTCGGCTACAAGCATTCTTTCCGCCGCTAGTCTCTCCTCCTGCCTTTGGCAGCATGGGATATGGGAAAGATATTTGTATAAATATCGAATAACATAGAGCTGCTGCTTTTTATTTAGATGTAGCACAAACGTTATAGGCATACATTTCCAAAACAAGCTTCATTCACAAGCTTCATTTGTGTATTTCGCCTTGATGCAGCGTCGTCCAGTGAGCGCAGAAAGGCGCTCTAGTCCAGAACATGTAAAAAGCCGCTGTGCGTCTAGCACAGCGGCTTGATTGAGATTGCTATCTCAGAAGTGATTACTTCGTGTCTTCGGATGGACTCCACTCCTCTGTCTGCAGGGCAGCGAGGTTGAAGGCTTCTTCCAGACCGACCATATCGCCAGCGCGGAGTGTCTCGAAGGACGCTGTTTCGCGGCGGAGTTGTTCTGGGTCGTAGTTGACTGCCTTGATGGAAAGACCGATGCGGCGCTCGACCTTGTCGACCTTGATAACGCGAGCTTCGATTTCGTCACCGACCTTGATGACATCCTTAACACGCTCGACGTGCTCTTCGGAGAGCTGGGAGATGTGGATGAGGCCGTCGATGTCGCCATCGAGGTTGACGAATGCACCGAAGGAAGCGATCTTCGCGACCTGACCCTTGACAAGGTCACCGACCTTGAAGCGTTCGTCGATGGATTCCCATGGGTCGATGTCAAGCTGCTTGATACCGAGAGAAACACGCTGGTTTTCCTTGTCGATGTTAAGCACGCGAGCTTCGACGACATCGCCCTTCTTGAGGACTTCAGATGGGTGGTTGATCTTGCGTGTCCAGCTCATATCAGAGACGTGGATCATGCCGTCAATACCTTCTTCGAGTGCCACGAAGGCGCCGTATGGTGTGAGGTTACGCACAGCACCGCTGATGACGGTGTTGATTGGGAAACGAGCTTCGATAGCTTCCCATGGATTTTCGTCGAGCTGACGGACACCGAGGGAGATCTTCTGCTCTTCCACAGAGATGTTGAGAACGATAGCTTCGATTTCTTGGTCGAGTGTGAGGACGTCGCTAGGACGTGTGATGCGCTTGACCCAGGAGAGTTCGGAAACGTGTACGAGGCCTTCAACACCACGCTCAAGTTCGACGAATGCACCGTAAGCGAGCAGCTTGGTGACGCGCCCCTTGACACGGGAGCCAATGGCGTATTTCTTCTCGATGTCTGCCCATGGATTGTCGGACATTTGCTTGAGACCGAGAGATACGCGCTCTTTTTCGCGATCGACTTCGAGGATGAGAACTTCGAGTTCCTGACCGTGGTGAAGCATTTCGGATGGGTGGTTGACACGCCCCCAGCTCATATCCGTGATGTGGAGGAGACCGTCCATGCCAGAGAGGTCGACGAATGCACCGAAGTCGGTGATGTTCTTCACCTGACCGACGACCTTGTCACCGACCTGTACGGTTTCGAGGAAGCGCTGACGCTGTTCGCTGCGCTCGGCTTCGATCACTTCGCGGCGGGAAAGAACGATATTCTTGCGCTCATCGTTGACCTTAACGATCTTAAATTCGTAGACCTGACCAACAAATTCGTTGAGATCTTTTGGTGGGATGATATCGACCTGTGAGCCAGGAAGGAAGGCTTCCACGCCGACGTTGACCATAAGGCCACCCTTAACGACGCTCTTGACCTTGCCCTTGACGAGGCCGCCGTCCTTGAAGACAGCTACGATCTTGTCCCAGTTCTGCTTGTGAGCAGCTTTTTCCTTGGAGAGGACGACGAGACCTTCGTCGTTTTCAAGGCTTTCAAGAAGGACTTCAATTTGGTCGCCCGTTTCGATTTCTTCATCTTCAAACTCGGAGATGGAGATGACGCCTTCGGACTTGTAACCGATGTCTACGAGGACAACTTGGGGGCGGATTTCAAGGATAGTACCGTTGACGATATCACCTTTGCGGAATGTAGGAAGCTTGGATTCGATCAAGGCTTCCAGTTCTGAATTACTCATTATGTATTGGTTAGGTTAATGGTTCAGTTCTCCTCAAGGCCCCTGAATCCAGTAGCATATGGGGCACCTGCGGCTACTGGTCGGAGAAGTGGTCGCGAATTATAGCCGTGAAAGCATGATTTAGCAAGGCTTTTCTTAGGGTTTTACTAATTTAGTTAGGTGTATTAAGACTTGAGACTTCACTCCTCTTATGCTATGCTGCTCCCATCTATGAGAACAGTAAAGACAGCCGTAGTAGGTGCCAGTGGGTATACAGGTCAAGAATTGCTCCGTATTCTTCTCTTGCATAGGGGTGTAGAAATGGTATGCGCCACGTCGCGCCAGTACGCAGGGCAGCAGCTCTCGGATGTGTTCCCTCGCTTTGGGAACCTCCCTGGTGCCGACCTCTGTTTCACCGACTCTGATGTCGCCGCCATCGTCGCGACAGGGGCAGAAGTAGCCTTCCTCGCGCTCCCTCATGGTGTATCCGCGTCTTACGCAGGTGGACTAGTGGAAGCTGGCGTGCGCGTCATCGACCTCTCGGCCGACTTCCGCTTGAATGATCCCGCGGTCTACGAAGAGTTCTACGGTGGCGAGCATCCGAACATTCCTCTGATGCAAGAGGCTGTATATGGCATGCCAGAACTGCATACCGACGAGATCGCGAACGCGCGTATCGTGGGCTCACCGGGCTGCTACCCGACGAGCATCATTCTCCCTCTTGTACCGCTCTTGAAGGCGGGTCTTATTCAGACAGAAGACATCGTGGTGAACAGCTCCAGCGGTGTGTCGGGAGCAGGTCGTCGTGCTGATGTAACTCTCCTCTACTGCGAGTGCAATGAGAGCGTACGCGCCTACGGCGTACCACGTCACCGCCACCTCTCCGAGATCGAGCAGGAGCTCGGACTCGCCGCTAATGCTCCCGTCGTCATCACCTTCACCCCCCACCTCATCCCTGTGAATACAGGCATCATAACAACGACCGTGGCAAAGCTCGCAGAGGGCACAGATGCCGCAGCCATCGACACCTGCCTAAAGTCCGCTTACGCAGCCTCCCCCTTCGTCCGCGTGCTCGGTCAGAACAAGCCCGCAGACACGAAGAATGTCACCCGCACGAACTTCCTGGACATAGGCTGGTCTATAGACCCACGCACCAATCGCATCGTGCTCATGAGCACCGAGGATAATGTCGTGAAGGGTGCAGGCGGTCAGGGCGTGCATGCCTTTAACATCATGTTCGGCTTCGATGAGACGGAAGGTCTATGGCTGATCTAATCTCGTATCTTCTATGATACTTCCCCTCTTACTCATTGTCGATGACGAGAAGTCTACGCGCGATGCACTCGCACTCGCGCTCGGTGATGAGTATGAGGTTTTCGCAGTGAGCCATGGCGCGGCAGCGCGCGCCATCATGGACAGCGAGCCCATCGACATCCTTCTCACCGATCTCAGGCTAGGAGGCGAGAGCGGGATGGAGCTAATCGACTACGCGCAGTCCCTCCCCTTCCCTCCTTGTGCCATCATGATGACAGCTTATGGGAGCGATGATATAGCCGCTGAAGCGAAGCGTCACGGCGCGTACTACTTTCTCAACAAGCCTCTCAATCTCGATGAGGTGGAGCTCCTGCTCAAGCGCGCCGCACACACACGCCAGCTGGAGCAGGAGAACAAGCAACTAGCCACCCAGCTAGAGCCAAACGCAAAGCTAGACCGCATGCTGGGCGACAGCGCGGCGATGAAGGAGATCTTCCAGCGTATCCGTCAGGTCGCGCCTACGACCGCGAGTGTCCTCATCGAAGGCGAGAGTGGTACAGGCAAGGAGCTCGTCGCGCGTGCTCTGCATAAGCTCTCAGGTCGTCCAGAGAAGAAATGGGTCGCGGTAAACTGCGCCGCATTGTCACCGCAGCTCATGGAGAGCGAGCTCTTCGGTCATGAGCGCGGCGCATTCACAGGGGCGAACCAACGCCGCATCGGACGCTTTGAAGAAGCGGATGGCGGTACTATTTTTCTCGATGAAATAGGAGAAATAGACATCCCCACCCAGATTAAGCTGCTCCGTGTGCTCTCGGAGCGAACCATAGAGCGCGTCGGTAGCAATAAGTCGATGATGGTGGATGTGCGCATCATCGCCGCGACGAACCGCCGACTCGCGGACATGGTGGAAGAAGGAACATTCCGCCTCGACCTCTACCAGCGTCTACATGTGATAGAAATCCAGTTACCAGCCCTGCGCGATCGTCAGGAAGACATCGTCCTGATGGCTCATGCTTTTCTTTCAGAGCTCTGCGCGGATAACAAGAAAGAGATGAAAAGCCTCTCGCGCGACGCTCTAGACATCCTCAGAATGTATAGCTGGCCGGGCAATGTGCGGCAGTTGCGCACTGCTATTGAGTACGCTGTAGTCATGAGCAACAGTCAGGAGATAGCGGCGCAAGACCTCCCTGAATACCTCTCGCGCGCAGCACTGCCACAGGCATCTGAAACGTCTAGCAAATCTTTTCCTGATAATAAGCTTGATCAAACACCCTCATTTAATTTAGAATGGCTGGAGAAGTCTACAATACTCCAGGCACTCAAGTATGCAGAAGGGAATAGGACGCTGGCAGCTCAACTACTGGGACTCAGTCGCCGCACCCTTCAAAGGAAACTGAGTGCAGCACCAGAATATTTCGGACAGTTTCTTAACTAAACAATCCTGATAAAAACATAACATACAAACATGTCTAATCCCGCTACAACAGAAGACAGGGGATACACCTCCATCCGAGTGATCCTTATCCTCCTCGTTCTAGGTCTAGTTACGACACAGCTTGTTCTCACCTTCCGTGGCTTATTCCACGCAGAAGCGATGGATCAAGCGCAGATCGCGCGTAATATTGCCCACGGCGATGGTTTCACTACACAATTTATTCGTCCTGTAGAGCTCGTCGATCATGCGAAAGCTC
Source organism: uncultured Akkermansia sp. (assembly GCA_964370425.1). Classification (GTDB taxonomy): domain Bacteria; phylum Verrucomicrobiota; class Verrucomicrobiia; order Verrucomicrobiales; family Akkermansiaceae; genus Akkermansia. The sequence continues at coordinate 47,054 of CAYJJD010000004.1, forward strand.
AGGCAGACCGCGATATTGAGCAAGTGGACTTAGCGAACTTCCGTGATACGAACTACGCGCCACTCTACCCCTACACGCTCTCACTGGCTATGCTCATCACGGGGCAGTCTAACGTGGAGGCGACACAACTTCTTGAAGTATCGCCAGATGTGTACGGTCCTGACCGCCTTGTAGCAGGGGTGAGCACACTGTTCTTCTTGGTGGCTCTTGTTCTCGCGTTCATATTAACCAGAAAGCTCTTTGATGAATATCTAGCCTATTCGGTCGTCGGCTTCATGACGATGAGTAATCTGTTCCTAGATTTTGCGATCAGTGGTTTACCGCAGATGATGATGCTCTGCCTCTTCCTTGCGGCGCTTATTTTCTTCGTAAAGGCTCATGAGACCCCTCGTCATAAGGCGATGAAGGTAATGACTTACATGATCACAGCATTTGTATTCATCGCCCTGCTTGTTCTGACCTCATGGATAGCCATATGGATAGCTCTAGCTGCGTTTGTTTACGTAATGGTCTTCTTCCGTCCTCATGGCATTTACACCATTCCTGGCATCGCTATTTTACTTCTATTCCTCATGCCATCGCTCTTAATGAACGCCACCGCAACAGGCGCGCTCTTGGGGAACATGTACTATGAGTTCTATAACTTCGAAGGCGGTGGTTCTGAAATGGTCATGCGTCTGGCAAATGTGGGAAATCTCCCGCTCAACAGCTCCAGCTTCTGGCTGCGCCTCTTCGGTGAAACCTTCGGGCAACTGAGCAATCTCTACACCATGATGGGCTCCATCATGGTCGTCCCCCTGTTCTTCCTGACTCTCTTTACGAGGTATAAGAAGGAGTCCACGAATCAGTTGAAGTGGTTTACCTTCATCCTTTGGATCAGCGTCAGTGTCGGCATGACCTTATTTGGCTCGAAGGAGAGTGTCAGTATCGGACAGCTCTACATCCTGCTAGCACCACTGTTTATCGCCTATGGTCTATCGCTCGTATTCATGGCACTGGCGCGTATGCAGCTCCAGCACACGTTCGACTTAGCGCGTAACGCAACGGTCATCGGGATGATCTTGCTCTCGGCAGCACCGTTCATCGCGAAGCTCCCCATGGAACTCTATCGTGGTATCTGGCTCGGAGGTGCGCCGCATTTCCCCCCATACTACCCAGCAGCCCTGAGTAGCACACTCTCAGAGATCACGAATGAAAAAGACATCATCATGTCTGACCAGCCTTGGGCCGTCGCGTGGTATGCCGACCGCAGGAGCATGTGGACACCCCTCAGCGTGAGCGATTATCGCGATGATATTAAGCCAATTATTGACAAAGCAGGCGTCGATGTACAGGGCTTGCTCGTCACCCCTCAGTCATATCGCATGGCAGAGCTAGGCGTGGGAGAAGGTGGTGGTCTCCACGCTATTGAGCAGAAAAGCGGTGACTTCTTCCCTGTCGTCGTCGAAGGCGTGCTCTGTAGCAAGACTCCTAAGATGAATGTATGGTTCGCAGATGTCTTCGCTGGCTCTGATGCATCCAACAGCGTGGCCTCTGTCGTATCTTCCCAAGGCGACCTATGGTTCAGATACCCCATTCTGGGCTACCACATGCTTTATTACGCCAATAAAGAAATCAAACGTAAGTAAGTCGCTACACGATTCCGTATCCCCCCAAAAAAAATTATACGATTCATGAGTGACCTACGTTCCGCAGCACAGGCTGTACCTAGTTCTATCAACTTTGATACAGCCACACGGCGACTTGAAGATATCATCCGCCTCATGGATGATCCCGACACGAGTCTTGAAAACATGATAGCCCTTGTAGAAGAAGGCACGAAGCTGAAAAAAGCCTGCGTTACCATTCTGCAGCAGGCCGAGCTGCGCATCCAGCAGCTCGAAGCACCATCGACAGCCCCCACTCCTACAGCGGCACAGCCAGCTGCGACAGCGACCAGCACACAAGCACAAGATCATGACTTCACTCTCCTTTGATGGCGAATCTTTGCTATCACGCATGAGTTCGCCCTGCGTTCTCAAGAACTTCACCGCAAGTGAGCTAGTCAAGCTTGCCGCAGAAATACGCCATTCACTCATCAACACGCTCTCCCTCACGGGCGGGCATCTCGCGCCTAACCTAGGCGTGGTCGAGCTCACGATCGCCATGCACCGCGTGTTTAGCACACCGCGCGATAAGTTTCTCTTCGACGTATCTCACCAAGCCTATGTGCATAAGATGCTGACAGGTCGCGCTGATAGGATGCACACCATCCGTCAGCATGAGGGCTTATCTGGCTTCACAAAGCGTGCAGAATCCGAGCATGACGCCTTCGGTGCTGGTCATGCTGGCACAGCAGTATCGGCAGCACTGGGCATAGCGGCAGCGCGCGACTTAAAGGGGGAAGACTTCAGCGTCGTTTCACTCGTAGGAGATGGAGCGTTCTCCTGTGGACCTACTCTGGAAGCCCTGAACAATATCGCGACAACGACGAAGAAGTTCATCCTCATTCTCAATGATAATGAGTGGAGCATTGATAAGAACGTAGGCTCGCTGTCTAAGTATTTTTCCTCCCTTCAAGAGACAGGTACTTACAGCTGGCTGCGTAAGCACTCCCGTAGCTTTATCGAAAAATTAGCAGGCTCAGAAGCACGCGATCAAGCATCGAAGCTAATGAACGCCGCGCGTAGCCTCATCTCACCACTCAGCTTCTTCCAGCAGCTTGGTCTGACCTACTTTGGGCCTTTAGACGGACACGACACGCCACGCTTGGAGCGTGTCTTACGCGTCGCTCAGAAATTAGAGAAGCCCGCCATCATCCATGTGATCACTGAGAAAGGTCGTGGTTATGAACCCGCGACGCAGAATCTCGCGAAGTTCCACGGGGTCGGCGTATACAACATCAAGGATGGCGCTACTGCCAGTACTGGACTGACCTACTCCGAAGCCTTCGCACAGAGCGTGACGAATATGGCGGAGGAAGACCCGAACATCGTGGCGATCACCGCAGCCATGCCGAGTGGCACGAAGCTGAATCTATTCCGAGAGCGTTTCCCTAAGCGTTTTTATGACGTAGGCATAGCCGAAGAGCATGCAGCCATCTTTGCTAGCGGGCTTGCAACAGAAGGGTTTAAACCCTACCTTGCCATCTATTCCAGCTTCATGCAGCGATGCGTCGACATGATACAGCATGATGCAGCACTTCAGGGTCTACCCGTTCGCTTCTGTATGGATAGAGCGGGGCTATCTCCCGATGACGGACCTACGCATCATGGACTCTATGATATAGCTATGCTGCGCTGCATCCCTAAGCTCGTAATGATGCAGCCTAAGGATGAGGCAGAGCTCTGCCACATGCTCGCCACGATGAATACCATAGAAGATAGTCCCAGTGCCATACGTTACCCACGCGGTGAAGGCGAGGGTGTCCCTATGCCAGAAAAAGCAGAGATCCTACCTATAGGTAAGGCTGAGATCATCGCCGAGGGCTCAGACATAGCCCTCATCGCACTGGGGAATATGAATCAGGTCGCGAGTGAATTACGCCAAGAACTCGAAGAAAAAGACGGACTGAGTGTCGCACACGTGAACGCGCGCTTCATCAAGCCTCTCGACGAAGAGTGCATCTTAAAAATGGCGGCACAGTGCCGACTCATCGTCACTTTAGAAGATCACAGCTGCTGCGGAGGCTTTGGCTCAGCGGTCTCGGAGCTACTCACTGCACATCAGGTGAGCACGGCACATCATATCGTCGCCTGGCCTGATCGCTTCGTCGAACATGGAACATTAGAAATTCTGCGCAACAAATACGGACTATCTGTGTCTAAACTTTATCATACAATACTCGAAAAAATTCCACAATGAAAACTATACTCTGCACGCTAAGCATCTTTAGCACCTGTGTACTCAGCAATCTGAGTGCGCAAACTGAAGCACCGCAGCAAGAAGGTGACCAGCCGCAAGGACAGCTAAGCGACATCAAGGATCTACCCACATGGGTCGTCGATCTCTCCAACCTACCGAAAGATGCGCGAGAGGCCTATATCACTAATTTCACGAAGGCAAAGGACGCCTACAAGGCCTCTCGCTGGCTGGAATGCATCGCCCTTTTAAACACCTGTGAACTCATTTATAACAAGAATCCGAATGTAGACACGCTCCTCGCGGGATGCTATATCGAGCAGGGCGACTTCGAGAGTGCTCTCGAAGTATCGCTGAAGTCGCTAGAGCTAGCTCCTAACGACACCGTTGTGCAGCTGAATCTTTCTTCCATTTATCTAGGGACAGCGCAGTTCCAGAAGTGTATAGAGATGCTCGACGAAGTACTACTCACGGTGAACCCACGCTCCCAGACTGACATTTACAATATCTTGCTCTATCGTAAATTCCTCTGCTTACTAATGCTGGATAAGAACTCAGAAGCACGCGAGCTAGTCAAGCATACACGCCCCATGGATGAGACTCCGCTGTACTACTTCTCACAGGGGACGCTGTACCTAACCACGGGCGACCGCTTAAATGCGAAGCGCGAATTGGACTCAGCTGACCGCATCTTTGAGAACTACCCTCTCCTGCGCGCCTACCATAAAGGGCTCGTGCTATCGGGAGCTATTCCGAAGTTTATAAAAACGGAAGAAGAATGACTTTCTCAGCGCGCTGGCTCATTGCAGGAGTCAGCGCGCTGATTTCTTGCCATGCTGTCAGATCAGGCTACTGTACTACGACTACACCCACTGGGTGAGCATGGGGTCATCGCCGTACTCTGTACGAAAGAGCATGGCGTTGTGCGAGCTGCCGCGAGGCAAGCGCGCAAGGCAGGGAGTGACTTTTACGGTCGATTAGATTTATTTTACGAATGCGAGATCTTCTGTGCAACCTCGTCGAAAAGTGACCTATTAACCATGAAAGCCGTGACTCTGCTTCGCCCGAGGTTACAGCTCAGAAAGAACCTGCTCAAGCTACGCTTAGCTAGCTACATGACGCGATTATTCGAAGCCACAGTGGAAACGCTGGATCATGAAAATAGCTGGCATAAATTACTCTCAGGTGGGCTGGACTATCTGGATGAGAAGCCAGCGAGCGCGGCGATCTTGATACACTTCGAGAAGAGACTAGCTGAGTTACATGGGCTCTACCTGAAAGGGAGCTCCGCTTACAAGGCTCTGCTGAATCACTTCGAACATCTGCCAGCAGGAAGAGGCGATCTGCTGAGAGATCTGCAATAGGCTAGCACCTAGGTCATACCTCTGACATATCCCTGTCATCTGCGAAATAGATCTTGACCCCTGCGCGAATAGGCATAGAATACAGAGAGGAGCGAATGATCGCTTTTCCTATTTTTATTGATACCATGGAAACATCTATTACGTTGAATAATGGTCTGAGCATCCCCTCACTTGGCTTTGGGACATGGCAGGCATCCGAAGGTGAAACCGCTATGAATAGCATCACCACAGCCCTTGAAGCTGGCTACCGTCACATTGATACCGCTGCCATCTATGGCAATGAGCGCAGTATCGGGCAGGCTCTGCAGCAGTCCAGCATCCCTCGTGAAGAGATCTTCGTCACGACGAAGGTGTGGAATAGCATGCGTGGTAAGGAAAAGACGCTCCGCGCCTTTGAAGAAAGCATGGAGAAGCTCCAGCTGGACTATCTCGATCTCTATCTCGTCCACTGGCCTGCGAATGCCGCGCATTATCCCGAGGACTGGAAGGCGGTGAATGCCTCGACATGGGAAGCGATGGAGGAGATACTAGCCTCTGGTCGCGTGCGCGCCATAGGTGTGAGTAACTTCATGCCTGAGCATCTGACTGCCCTCATGGAGACGGCGAAGGTCACGCCTTGTATTAACCAGATCGAGTACCATCCTGGCTACATGCAGCAGGAGACAGTAGATCTCTGCCAGCAGCTCGGCATCGCCGTCGAAGCTTGGTCGCCACTGGGCTGTGGCGATCTCATTAATAACCCTCTCTTGCTGGGCATCGCAGAGAAGTACGGTAAATCTGTCGCGCAGATCTGCATTCGCTGGTGCTTGCAGAACAAGACCATCCCCCTGCCGAAGTCCGCGACACCTGCGCGCATCGCCGAGAATGCTCAGGTCTGGGACTTCGAGCTGAGCGATGAGGACATGAGCACGCTCAATGAGATGCCGACGACGGCCTTCTCGGGCTTTGATCCTTATGTGGCGAATTTCATGTAAGACTTATTCCCCATTCTTTTCACAGGCTTATGAATAACCAGCGTCTCTCCATCCCTGAGTACGCCATGGCTCTCGCCCATGTCGCGGCTCTGCGCTCCGAAGACCCCTTCCGAAAGGTGGGGGCTGCGGCTCTCGATAAGGATAATCGCGTGATCGGGACAGCCTATAATGGTCTCTACCCCGGCTTCGTCGCGCCTGATGACTTCTGGGCATCGCGCGATGAGAGGCAGAAGTACATGCTGCATGCGGAGATTAACCTCTGTAGCCTCTTCAAGCGTGGTGAGGCGCACTGTGTCGCTTGCACGACCATGCCCTGCACGGCCTGCATGCAGGCACTGTGCGCGCATGGCGTGAAGGTGATTTACTACGGCGAGAGCTACAAGAAATCAGAAGCTCCAGAAATCGCGCAAAAGTACGGTGTCGAGCTCGTCGAGGTGAAACAGTACCCACTCGTGGAGCACTTTCCTCTTGTGTTCTAATATTAATGATAAAAGCGTGGGAGTCGTGGACCTAGTCCTGTGAAGATCTCCCATGCTATCGTCCCTGCCAGCTCGGCGACTCGCGTCACGGGCTGCTCAGGGCAGATGAGATCCACGACACTGCCCGACACCACGTCGGGCATGTCTGTCACATCCACCATGATCTGATCCATGGTGACGCGTCCGAGCATGGGACAGAGTCTCCCCTCTATGCTAACGCAGACTCCACTGCCCGACAATCGTCTATTCCAGCCATCGGCATAGCCTATGCCCACGGTAGCGACGCGCGTCTTGCCACTCAGCTGTACCGTGCGTCCATACGACACACCATGCCCCGCTTCTAGCTCACGGACGAGGCAGACGCGCGAGCGAAGACGTAAGGTAGGGCGAAGGACTCCATCATAAATCGAAGCCATAGGCGCGACGCCGTAGAGCAGAAGCCCAGGGCGCGCGAGATTCGCTTCTGGGATTTCATAAGCGAGCTGCCCCGCACTCGCCGCGAGGTGGCAGTAGGTCAGATCTAGGTGAGCACGTAGCTCACGCACCCAGCCGCTGAATAAATCTATCTGCGACTGCGTGAAGGGCACATCCTCGTCCGCAGACGGGCAGTGTGACATCACGCCCTCTATCTTCAGATGCTCGCGTGAGCGCAGGTAGTCGACGAAGCCGCCGAGATCTTCCTGCTTCGGATACAGGAAGCCCTCACGACCCATGCCACTGTCGAGCGCGAGATGCACACGGAGCTTCTTCCCATATAGAGCTGCAAGGCTGTTAAAATGATCGGCTTCTTCGCAGGAGGAAATCGTGCAGCACCACTGATGATGAATGATTTCCTCGCGCTCCGCAGGGAAGCTAGGGCCGAGGATGAACGCAGGTGTGCGCACCCCAGCCTGATGGAGTCGACGCGCCTCGCCTACATTCGCCACACCGAAGAAACTAATCCCATCCCTATCCAAGCGGCGCGCGACTGGCTCTAAGCCATGTCCATACGCTCCTGCCTTAACAACAGGCATGAGCAGAGAGGAATGAGGCAGAGCTTGACGAGCGATATCGAGGTTATGCGCGATGGCTTCCAAGTCGACTTCCACCCAAGAACGGGGAATATTTCGCAGTGGCATCGCCATGTTTATAGCATATGTTTACAAAAAATTTCAAGTTCTAACATTAATTTTCATCCTATATCACTGAAAATCAAACATTCATAATATTAAACAAAATAAATTGCTTGACATATATAGATAATTTCCTAGAATAGCGACATGCCCTTAACAACATCCCCTAACACTCATTTATTAAATAAGCTTCTTTTCATTGTGGACACCCTTCGTCGCAAGAGCGCAAAAGACAGTGATAAGTCAAGCAAGCAGAAAAGCCCTAAACTGACCGTACGTCAGAGCAGTGCTATCCGCCTCCTCAAGCTTTTGACCGACAAGACCCCCCAAGGTATTTCGCTTAAAACACTCTCCACAGGACTTCAGATGACAGTTCCTGCGACCTCTATTCTCGTCGACACCATGGTGGTGCGCGGTTACTTCGAGCGCCGTCCTAATCCAGACGATCGTCGTGCCGTCCTCATCCGACTGACAGAACAGGGCAAGCTGGCATTCTCCGATCTTTCCACAAAGATCACGAAGGACTTCAAGAACATCCTCATGGAACTCGGTGAAGAAGAGAAGAAAAACTTCGTCCAAATCGTCGATAAGCTTTACACAGGTATCAATGACAAGAAGGTGATCTAATCCTTATTTTAGTCCTCTTCAACATCAAACTCAAAAGTAAGACTCCTCTCAAGGGAGTCTTCTTTTGTTTTAAAAAAGCTCAGAAATCAGAGGCATCATACCGCCCAATGAGATTTTTTCTCGTTAGAGAACTTGAAAAGAGCTCATAAAAAAACTCTTCACCTCATCCAGCCGCTATGCTACACTGGTAGCATGCACGAATCATCTAGCGGTCAACCACATCGCATCTTTCTGGGCTGGAAGAGTCCAGCCAGCCCGCTTGTCGCTCAGCGCATCTTAGATCTCGGTCTCCTCGACCCCGAAGCTCCGCTTTATGTCGTCGTGCCGACGAAGGAGTCGTCACGACAGTTGAAAGAGCAGCTGGCGATAATCGCCGCTGGCTCGCGTGGTCAGGGTGCATGCCTCAGCCCTACGATTATTCCGAGCAATCAGTTGCTAGGGCTCAGCTCTCAGGAGATGGCATCTCCGCTAGAAGAGCTCTTCTGCTGGCAGCAGTGCCTGTACGCGCATCAGAAGAACAGCGCTTCACAGGCGCAGCAGCAGCTCTTCCTCCACAGTCAGGACTGGAAGGATCAGTCATGGCTCTATCAGGCGCAGCAGCTCTGCGAGCTCTTCGATGTGCTCGCGCGCGAGGGCATCAGCTTACAGGATGAGAAACTTCAGGAGCTAGGCGAGTCTGAGCCGCGCTGGCAGGAGCTGCTACACCTGAAAAACGAGCAGCTGAACTTACTCCGCTCCATGGGCTACAGCGGGCTTTCTGATGACGCAGCTCTCCCCTTCCCCGCTTCCGCACGTGTCGTGCTCGCCTGTGTGCCGCAGCTGTCGCGGCAGTTGCAGGGGATACTGTCTCGCTCCGCCTGTCAGGTGCAGGTGTGGATTCATGCGCCAGCGAGCTACGCGAAGTCTTTTGATCGCTGGGGCTGTCCGTTGGAGTCATGGCTTTCTCCTGCTACGGCGCGTGAGACGGGGCTTTCTGCGGCGAATTGGCAGCGGCAGATCCGGCTGTGTGACGATAGCTTTTCTATGGCAGAGGAGGCGGTGACGCGCCTCGGGTATCTTAATGCCCAGATGGGGGGGAAGCTCCATGGTCTCGCGCTCTGTAATGCAGACCCGAGCATGGAATCAGCGCTAGAAGAAGCTCTCGGCACGCGTGGTGTGATCGCGCATCGTCCGCGCGGACGTAGCTTTCTTAGTTCGGAATGGCAGCACCTCCTCGCGCAACTCGCTGACTTTAATCAGAAGCTGAGCCATGCGCGAATTGATAAGAAGGACTGGAAGCATTTCCCTGTCGCGGGGCTGACGCAACTGCTGGCTAACCCGCTGTTCACCGCCCTTTTCTGGGAGAATGGTATCCCTGCTTATGGCGAGAAGTCCGCGCGCATCCTCAGTCTGATTCAGGGGCGCAGCTTCCCGACGCGCTTGTCTGGGCTGAGTCATGAGTTGCAGAACTGGTCGCGCCATTACCCGAGGCAGAGCGACTGGTTGCCCGCGGTCATGGTTCTCGCGGCGAGCCTCAAGCTGCTGTGCGGCTGGCTCATCAAGGCACTGGAATCTGCGACTTCGCTGACGACCTGCCTTCTCTCTCTGGCGAAGTCTCAGGCTACGCAGACGAACTCCCCCTCGGGCTGGAAAATAACAGAGGGGCTGCACCATGGCTTCACGGAGAGCATGATAGGTCTGTGTACGCCGCTGCTGCGTCTTCTGTCCGCTCATGGCATGACTAGCATGACGGTGGAGAGTTGTCTCGCGATGATGCAGCTGAGCATGGAGCGCGCGCGTTTCACCCCCATGCGCGATCCGCAGGCGAGCATGGATATCATGGGCTGGCGTGACTTGTCGTATTCCGCAGCGGAGCGGCTGGTGATCACGGCCTTCCATGATTCGGTGATTCCCGAGCGATGGGGGCTCGACGCGTGGCTCACCCCCAGCATTCGCAAGCAGCTCAGCCTGCGCAGCGACACGGAGCATGCGGCGCATGACGCGTACCTGCTCCGCAGTATACTCGCGCCACGCCCTGACAAGGTGTCCTTCTTCCTCAGCCGTGTCGATAGGAAGAAAGATCCGCTCTCGCCAAGTAGCCTTTTATTCAAGATCTGCGCGCGTGAGGAATTACCCGCCCTCGTCGATTACCTCTTCAGCGAGCATGAGTCCGCACCCACAGCACTAGCCGCACAGGACGCGCCTGTGGGGTGGAGGTACCGCCAGCTGGGCAATGCTGGCGGCATTTCTCTGGAGCGCGACAGTCTCGCCCATGCCCGCCTCGCGGATCTAGGCGAGGAGAACCCCATTCCTGCGGACAGGGGATTTTCACCATCCTTGCTTGCGGACTTCCTCGCCTGCCCTCTGCGCTTCTGGTTGCAGAGAATATTCCACCTCTCCACTCAGGAGTACGAATGGGATAAGAAGCAGCTCAATGCGATGGATCAGGGGAATATCATCCACGCGACCATGGAGGCCTTTATCAGGCGTTTCCCCAGTTATCAGGATTTCACGACCGCGCATCCAGACTTCCCCGAGCTGGCGGCATCTCTCGGCGACGAGCACTTGCCTGCGGTAGAAAAGATCCTGCTCGAAGAACTCGCGACGAGCTATGACCAGCATTTTAAACTCCACCCCCTCATCCCCCAGCGTCTCCAGTATGATGGCTTAAAAAAGCGCATCACTTCCTACGCCCCCATCCAGCTCGATCTCTGGAAAGAAGGCTGGGAGACCGCGCGCGATGAGCAGGGAGCATTACTCCTAGAGTACAAGCCCGACTGGGTATGGGAGGGCTTCCGCATGAATGTGACCATCGACCGCGTCGACTGCCGCGAAGGCGAAGCTGGACTGGAGATGCGTGTCATCGACTACAAGACAGGCGGCGTGCGCTCCTGCGCCGACGTACACCTGAGCAAGCAGGGTGAGGGTGAGCCCTCCCCTACTCTCATCAGCGAGGAGCTCGAAGAGTTTTACCACGTGAAGGGGGCGAAGAAGAAAAAGCTAGAGAAGTACCGATGGACGAATCTCCAGCTACCCATTTACGCAGCATGGGTGGAGCAGCATTTTGCAGGGGCGACGATTTCCGCCGCTTACATACGCCTGTCGCGTAAGACGGAGGAGAGCGGACTCCTGCTCTGGGGGGAAGGCGAGACACCAGCAGGGCTTTTTGACGACCATGTAGCACCACTGAGTGAAGTGGGCGAGGGCGATATCCCCGACCGAGAGCAGCAGCTCTTTTCGCATGCGAAGCAGTGGGCACTGTGCTGCATGCGGCTCATCCGTGAGGGGCGTTGCCTCGTGAGCGCAGAGCAGATGGGATGGGAGGTCAAGTACGAACGCCTCTTCTCCTCCATGAACTTACAGAAGCCCCTCCACGAGATCTTCCTCGCAGCCCCCACTTCACCTCATACTCTCTAATCCACCATGGCATTGCTCAATACATACATAGCCGCCTCCGCCGGCGCAGGGAAGACCTACCAGCTCGTCAGCCGATTCCTCACGCTGCTCTGCTTGCAGAAGCTCTCCCCCGAGGGCATACAGGTTTCGAACATCATCGCCATCACCTTCACGCGTAAAGCGGCAGCAGAGTTCAAGGCGCGCATCCTCGCGGATCTCGCACAGGCGGCGCAGTCAGATCAGCAGGCACTAGACTGCTGGCAGCAGCGCATCGCGCCCATTCTCAGCGAGATGAGCATGGAGCTCAGCATGACCCAGCACAGGCAGTTTTTCACAGACATACTCGCAGAAGTGATGAACCAATTCGCCCAGCTGAACCTCGGCACCATCGACAGCCTCTTCCAACGCATGGCACGCACGCTCTGCGCGGAGCTCGGACTCGCGCGACTCAGCCCCCTCGACCCGAAGGAAGAAGAGGCGAAGCGACGCGCGGCACTCGACCTCACCTACGAGCAGCGATTTCTGGCAGGCGACGACTACGACACTTCCAGCTCCTTGCTCGAAGATGCCATCACAGCAAGCCTCGACCGCGAAAGCGCGCTGAGCGAAGCAGACTCCAGCATCTTCGAACTCGTGAACAAGTACCACGAGATCATGCTCTCCTCCCCCCGCGCCGTCTGGGGTGGAAAGCCCGATGAGATGACAGATGAGGAACTCGCCCTCTTCGGACTGACGAAGGCAGACATCCGTGTCCAGAGCAGCGAGCAAGCATGGAGAGAGAAGCTTCACACACTCATCGCGCTCATTGAAGAAGACCTAGAAAAGCAAAGCGAGCAGACCTTCCCCTCCCCCATGAAAGACCCCGATGAAAAGGGGCAGTACATCTTCCCGAAGCGTGCGGGAGTCGTCAGGATGCACGCGAACAGCGTGCGCGGCTATAGAAAGAAGTTCCTCCAGTACGTCCAGAGCATCGCGTCGCTGCACCAAAAACTACTCAGCATCGACGTGAAGGAACTCGCCGATGCCCCGCCAGAAGAGCAGGCGCAGAACCGCTATGCCCCCTACTGGGACATCTGCCGCGAACTCGGCTACGACCTCAGCGACTTACTACATGAGCGACGCGCCCATATCTGGCGACGACTCTTGCAGCGCACACAGGCACTCCACCAGTTACTATCCGAAGTAGAGCAGAACTACGAGAGCGAGGTGCGCAAGCAGGGCTTATTCACCTTCTCCGATGTCTCACGCCTCCTCGAAGGAAAGGTAGACGAGCAGAGCTACGCACTCGTACAGGAGCGGCTCGATGCGCAGCTCCAGCACTGGCTGCTCGATGAGTTCCAAGACACATCCTACGGTCAGTACGACATCCTGCGCGATCTCCTGCTGGCACGTGCGCAGGAGGGCGACGACGGCAGCGTGTTCATGGTAGGCGATGCGAAGCAGAGTATCTACCAATTCCGAGGCGGTGACCCGAAGGTATTCCTCGGAGCACGTGATGGCATATTCGGACTAGCATCGCAGGAACAGACACGCAGTCAGGAAAAGCCGCTGAACTGCTCCTACCGCAGCTCGCAGTCCGTGCTCGACTTTGCCAATGTGCTCTTCGCAGATCAGTTCCGCAGCTACGCGAGCTACGCGAGCGAAGGAGCGCATGAGATATGGGATAGCCTGCGATTCCGAGAACACCGAGCAGCCCGTGACCTCACAGGCTGCGTGGAAATATGGAAAACACGGCGCGAAGTAGAAGGAGTAGCTAAGGGCGAAAGCAGCTTCCACCTCATCGCAGAACTACTCCAGCGCACACGCCCCCTCGCCGCGCAGCAGCACGGAGAAAACGTCCCCAGCTGCGCCATCCTCGTGTCCACACGCAGCGAAGGGCTGAAAATTTACAAACAACTCCTAGAACTCCAGCCCAGCTACCAGTTCGCAGGACCTATCATCTTCTGCGATGAACGCGAAGTGGGTCGTGACAACGCCCTCGGACTCGCCCTGACACAGCTCTTTTCGTGGCTGCTCTGCCCCGAGGATAAGCAAAGCTTCGGACTACTCCGCCTCTCCCCCCTGTGGCAGTCGGTGCAGACCATCACCAAGAGCCTCAGCCCCAGTGCCTGCTGGGAAAGTCTACGCCAGCTCTGCGCTCAGGCAGGCATCGCCCAGCTGCTGCGCGAACTCTCACAGCAGCTGCAAGAAACGCTCGCGGCGACCCCACAGTTCCACCAGAGCTGGAAAATCTGGTACATCGAAGCAGAAACATTCGACGAAAGTGGCGGCACACTCGCAGAGTGGCTGGAGCATATCAAGAAACTACGCCTCCGCAGCGAAGTACAAGGAGATGCCATCCGCATCATGACCATACACCAGTCGAAGGGTCTGGAGTTCGACAGCGTCATCCTACCCTTCCTCTCGACACAAGGCGAGCTCGCAAGCTACAGGAAGCGCAGCATACTCCAGTACCAGAACGACCATGGCGAATCCCTCGCTCTGCTCATCCCACCTAGCGACGAAGAATGGGCGAAGGAGAACGAAGCACTCTTCCATAACATGATCGCCCCATGGCGCGCCCAAGAGGAATACGCCGCCTTCTGTAAGCTCTACGTCGCCGTCACACGCGCGAAGCGCGCGACCTACATCATCATCCCCGAGCGCAGTGGCGTGAGCACATCCACGAGCGAAAGCTTCCGCCACATCATGGAAGAAGTCATCGAACACGCGCCGACACCAGAGCACCACGCTGAGCCCCCCAGCTCCGAACTAGGACACTGCGAATACACCCTAGGCACACCCTACTGGTATGAAGAGGAGGAAGAAGGAGAAACGCCCCCGCAGGACACGCCCCCCGCCGTGCAGGCCGAGTTCCATCTCCCTGATTATCATTTCCGCAGCCTGACACGCCGCACGCCATCGACACTGGATGAAGAACAGACAGCAGCGCGCAGCATCAAGCATGCGCAAACTAAGCAGCCCCAGCCTGCCCAGCCAGCCCAACTCTCGGGAACAGAGCTGGGAAACATCGTCCACGCCGTGATGCAAGAAATAAGCTGGCTGGATGAGCTAGAAACCCTCCCTCCCCTGAAACTAGCGAGCGGACTAGAGCAGCACAGAGAAGAAATCACACACTGCATCAGCAGAGCCCTGAACACGCCGAAGTGGCGGGCACACCTCACACGCCCCAGCGCACCAGTACGCCTGTACCGAGAGCAGAACATAGAAGCACGCTCGAAGAACAACTGGGTGTCGGGGCAGATAGACCGACTGCACCTCATCCTCGATGAGACAGGACAGCGAGCCATAGCGGCACATATCTACGACTATAAGACAAACGCCGGAGCAGATGAAAAAAAGCTAAAAGATCACTACAGAGAGCAGATGCGCGCATACCGCAGCATGGTGGCACTGGCATTCGGACTGGATGCGCCTAGCGTCATGGTGACACTGCTACACTGCCCGCTACACGGAGACGCGAATGCGTGGACTTATAGTAAAGAAGACTGGTAAAGTATAGAGCAAACCCAGAAGCGTCACATAAATGGATTTAAGCTCCACTGCCCTCGCGGAAAAGTCGTGCTCGCAGAGCAGGGCAGCGTCAGTTTCCACATAGCTCGAAGTCACACGCGCCCGTGGAGCAAACCCAGCATGGTGACCACACCCGAAACTGACGCGCCGATCATCGCGCGCGAAGCGCGACACTTGTCTTCCGAGGCAAACGCGATAGCGTAGAAACGCGGTGAACACTGTGGCACGCTTCGCGTAGGCGACGCCAGAGAAGAGCTGCCCTGCGGGCAGAAGATAGGGGACCGTCAGTGAGGGTGCTGACTCGATGCTGTGACTTCCTCGCGGGCTTTTCTAAATGCTCTTTTCCTCACTGACGTTGCCGTGGCTGAGCCACGGCTTTGCTTTGGGGGCTAGCCCCCATACCCCCAGTGGGACGCCGTCCCACACCCTGCCAGAGGAGCTGATCCCCTCTGGACTCCCGCTCTAGGTGTCAGGCTTTTATGGGTGGCTACGGTATGCGTCTTCCAGTCGCTAGAAACGGCATTTCTGCGCATTAGCGTTAAATGGATTTAAGGTCCACTGCCCTCGCGGAAAGCCGTGCTCGCAGAGCAGGGCAGCGTCAGTTTCCACATAGCTCGAAGTCACACGCACCCGTGGAGCAAACCCAGCATGGTGACCACACCCGAAACTGACGCTCCGATCATCGCGCGCGAAGCGTCCATACAGAAATCCCCCTTACCCCATATTCCTCAGTGCCGCGCGAATCAGCTCATCCGTGCTCGCCTCGGGAGACTCCTTCAGATGCCCAGCGAGAGCCTTACGCGCATCGCTCTGCTTGAATCCCAGCGCGATGAGAGCCAGCTCAGCATCCGCAGCCGCCTGAGTCGTCGATCCCTGCTGCTGCGCCTGCCATGTCGCAGCCAGCCCCACCTTATCCTTCAGCTCCAGCACGATGCGCTCCGCCGTCTTCTTCCCCACACCCTTCGCACGCGAAATAGACGTTGCATCACCAGCCGCCACAGCCGCCTTAAAACTCTCAATAGGCAGCCCACTCAGAATAGAGATAGCCGTCGCCGGCCCTATCCCACTCACGCGGTCTATCAGCAAGCGGAACATATCACGCTCCGCATCCGTCGCAAAGCCATAGAGCACCTGCGCACTCTCCCTCACATGAAAATGCGTCCGCAGCATCACATCCTGCCCCTCCATCGGGTTCAAGTGGTCAAAAGTCGAATGCGGGATGATGAGCTCATAGCCCACGCCATGCACATCGACGATGAGACACTGAGGGCGTGCCTCCACTACTTTGCCACGGATAAATGCGATCATGGGAGATATAGTGCCCGAAATTGAAAAAAAATCAAGCATTGAAATGAAAAGATACTTGACATCTATCCTCAGTCAGGCTACTCTCTCCGCTCACTTTAACCTTTAAAGCACAAATAAATTTATGGCAAACATGAAAGTTATTCTGGCGACTAAGATCGAAGGTCTGGGCTGTGAAGCCGACCTCGTCACAGTCAAGGGCGGTTACGGCCG
The DNA here is from genome assembly GCA_964370425.1 of uncultured Akkermansia sp. Taxonomy (GTDB): domain Bacteria; phylum Verrucomicrobiota; class Verrucomicrobiia; order Verrucomicrobiales; family Akkermansiaceae; genus Akkermansia. The sequence continues at coordinate 63,856 of CAYJJD010000004.1, forward strand.
CAATTTCCTGATCCCTCAAGGTCTTGCTTTCGAAGCAACACCAGCAAATCAGCGTTTCGTTAACATGCTCCAGAAGAAGCGCGCAGAGCGTGAAGCAGCTGAGCTCGCAAACTTCCAGGCTATCGCCGCAGAAATCGCTAAGGTTACTGTCGAGCTTACCCTCGAAGCAGGTGAACAGGGCAAGGTCTTCGGTGCTATCACCAACCAGCAGATCCAAGAAGGACTCGCTGCAAAGGGCATCGAAATCAACCGCCACAGCATCGACCTTGAGAAGCCACTCAAGAAGTCTGGTCAGTACGACATCGTCGCTAAGCTTCACCCTGAAGTTGCAGCTACGGTCGCTGTTAAGCTTACAGTCATCGGTGAAATCATCGAAGCTCCTAAGCCAGCAGTCGTCGAAGAAGAAGCACCTGCCGCTGAATAAGCTGCACGACACTTTATCTTTTAAAAAAAGCTCCATGCGTAGTGCATGGAGCTTTTTTGTTTGTTGTTCAAACACCAGTATACTAGGGGACTTCTAAATTCTCATTATTCTAAATGAGCTCATGTAAGAAATCACTTCACGAGGCATCTTTTGAGTGCTTTTCGGCTGGATTTTCTTCGATTTTTCGTCTAAGAGGATACTCTTAACCATCAAATCGTAAAAAATCCATCTCGAAAATCATCTCAATATCTGGCACTCCGGCAGATTCGTCGCGTAAAGAGGGAGAGATCCATTTGCTATCTACGGTCTCAATACCGCAGCGCGCGTACAGTTGATGCAGGTATCAGTTGTTGATGGAAAAGGCACTTCGTGCCATTCCTCCAACAACTGCATTTCAATTTGTTCATCCAGGGCGCGACGAATCTGACGCAGTGCCAAACAATCTTCCATGAGTAATATACACCTATTTGCCCAAGCCTTTGATAAGGTTTCTCCCTATCTTTCTGACTATTATAGCAGTATCTACAAGGCAGAGTACCAGATGATCCTCTCGGGCAAGCCCGTAGACTACGCTGCGCTCTGGGATGCTAACATACAAGCCGCTGAGATTCTTGCGCAGCAGGTCGATGCAGTAGAAGAGTTCCAGTTCTTCAGCCAGTGCTATGTCGCAGAACTTAAGAAACTTCGTCCTGAAGCGCAAGCATTGAAAGCAGGAGATGGAGCATATTGGAAAGGTGAAGAAAAATAAGATCAAGCTCGGCGAGCCTATAGAACTCCTCCCAGCGTTATAGAAAAATCACGCGGAATCCGCAGAAAAATCCTGACACCTAGAGCGGGAGACCAGAAGGGCAAAGCCCTCGCGGAAAAGAGCTTTTTTGAAAAGCCCGCGAGGAAGTCACAGCATGGAGTCAGCAGTCTCACTGACGGTCCCCTACCTCTGCCCGCAGGGCAGCTCTTCTCTAGCGTCGCCAACGCGAAGCGCGCCACTGTGTCCGTCGTGGTTTTACGCTCTCGCGTTTGCATCGGCTTTGATGTGGTGGCTTTGCCCCCACGCCGTCCTTGCATCCTGCCAGAGGAGCGCGCCCCTCTGGACTCCCATTTAGGTGTCGCTTATGGTGCTGCGTCAGTCATATTTACATAACACACCTCTTTAATACGGCAAAAGGCGCGCTGGGTAACACCGAGCGCGCCTTCCCTTTATTTAGTTTTTCTTAGATCAGTCCGAGTTCTCGGCCAGCCTTCGCAAATGCGTCTATCGCGCGGTCAAGCTGCTCAGTCGTGTGTGCTGCTGACATCTGTGTGCGTATACGTGCCTGCTCGCGTGGTACGACAGGGAAGAAGAAGCCCATCGCATAGACTCCGAGTTCCAGCAGGCGTGCGCTCATCTTCTGCGAGAGTGCGGCATCTCCTATCATGACAGGGACGATTGCGTGTCCTGCTCCCGCGAGTTTAAAGCCACACTGCTCCATGCCACGGCGGAAGTGTACGGCGTTCCCCTGCACGCGTGAGACGAGTTCATTTGAGCTTTCGAGTATGTCGATGACTTTAATTGTCGTCGCCGCGATGGCTGGCATGATGCTGTTTGAGAAGAGGTAGGGGCGTGCCTTCTGGCGTAGCTGGGCTACAACTTCAGCAGGACCTGAGATGTAGCCACCCGATGCGCCACCAAGGGCTTTCCCGAATGTGCCCGATGTGATGTCGCTCTTTCCGAAGAGTCCACAGTGCTCGTGCGTTCCACGGCCTGTTTCTCCGAGCACGCCTGTGGCATGGGAGTCATCGAAGTGGACGATAGCTCCGTACTGGTCTGCGAGTGCGTGTATCTTGTCGAGCTGTCCGACGATTCCGTCCATGGAGAATACGCCGTCTGTGGAGATGAGGATGCTGCGCGCGCCTGCTGCTTTCGCGTCTTTCAGCTTCGCTTCGAGATCTTCCATATCGTTGTTGTTATAGCGGTAGCGTGCGGCCTTGCACAGGCGTACACCGTCGATGATGGATGCGTGGTTCAGCGAGTCCGAGATGATGGCATCTTCCTTTTCCAGTAGTCCTTCGAAGAGTCCACCATTTGCATCGTAGCATGAGCCGAAGAGTATTGTGTCTTCCATTCCAAGGAAGGCGCTGAGGCGTTCTTCGAGTTCGCGGTGCAGTGTCTGCGTGCCGCAGATGAAGCGCACAGAGGCCATGCCGTAGCCCCAGCGGTCAATGGCATCCTTCGCCGCCTTTTCAAGATCGGGATGGTTTGCCAGTCCGAGGTAGTTGTTCGCGCACATGTTGATCACGTCGGAGCCATCATGCAGCTGCACCTGAGAGGACTGGGGGGTGGCGATGTAACGCTCATTCTTGAAAAGTCCGTTCGTCTGAAGGTTCTCAAGATTAGCGATGATACGTTGCTTAAATTCTGGATTGTACATAAGTGAGAAATATGGTTTGCTCTGAGTTCATACTAGCGAGACTAGGCATGTCTGTCAATGAGATTCCATGCGCAGCCCGCCTAGAACGTGTATATTTTGTAAAAAAACGCGTTTCTCTATCATTTTACTCTTGACGGAGGTGGGATTTCGGCGTAAAATCGGCGCACACAAATAGGGCTATGGTGTAATTGGCAACACACCGGTTTCTGGCACCGTTATTTGGGGTTCGAGTCCCTATAGCCCTACTTCTTAGAAAAGCTTCACTCATGCGAGTGAAGCTTTTTTGTGCCAAGGCTGAAAATTGTGGGATTATGATTGAAAGTCCACATAGCCCTCTTTATAATAGAGGCATGGATGTCACACGCGTAAAGGTTATCAGCCCTTGGTTTAATAGGAATAATGCTAGTCAGTTTTTTCCACGTGCTGACTATCATGGGTATAGCTTTAGCCCCGATCCTCAATTGCGCGATTATGACTGGCTTGTTGTCTATGACGAGCTTGATAGGAATCACAAAATCGAGCGGCTCGCATGCTCGCCCGAGCATACGATTCTGGTGACGCAGGAGCCGCCGACGATTAAGATCTACCCTCCCTTCTACACGAGGCAGTTTAATTACATCCTCACGACGCATGATGATGACTACATCAAGCATCCGCACTGGAGGCGTGGTGAGGGCTGCTTCGTATGGCTGGATGGTCGCAGTTTTGACGCACACGCAGACTATCCCCTACCTGAAAAGACTCAGTGTATCTCCGCTGTGGCTTCTGGGAAGAAAATGAAGCACACGGATCATTACAAACGTTACCAGCTCCTGAGCCATTTGCAGGAGCACGTGGATCATTTTGATTGGTATGGCTACGGGATGAAGCCTCTACAAATGAAGCATGATGCGCTGGCAGCCTATAGCTATCATGTCGTCATTGAAAATTACGCTGAGGATTTTCACTGGTCAGAGAAGATCGCAGACGCGCTCGTTCACTACTGCTTACCTTTCTATGCGGGCGATGCGCACTTAGATCAGGTGCTGCCTGCGGAGAGCTTTATTCGCATTCCTCTTGATAACCCTACTGAGGCGACTCGCATCATCAAGGAGGCTATCGCGAATGATGAATACAGCAAGCGTCTCCCTGCTATCGTGCAGGCTCGTCAGCAGCTTCTAGAAAAGAATAATCTTTGGCAGCAGATTATTAAAACAATACGTGAGCATGAGGCGGCACCGCCTCAGGATTGGAAGCCTCGTGTCAGCAAGGTTCAGCGTCGCCATCGTCTGCGCAAGCTGCCATGGAATGCGCTGCGCGCAGCTTGGCATCAGCTTCGCTGCGTGTTCGTACGCGTGACGAAGAAGTAAAGAGTCAGGCTAGGTTAAGGCTAGGTCTAGCCTTGATAAGTTTCCCCTGCATTCACCCATGTGCTGGGAGGCAGGTAGCGTCCAGGGAGGATGACGCTGTTACAGCCTAGGCGGCTGTGTGCTCCGACGTAGCTGCCTAGCTTATTACGCCCTGTGGATTGGAGCGCACCGTCCCATGGCATGCGTATCTCGCCACCGTCATGGCGGAAGTTGCTCAGGATGCAGCCAGCTCCGAGGTTCACATCTTCTTCGAGGATGGAGTCACCGAGGTAGCTGAGGTGTGAGATGAAGCTGCCGCTGCCGATGAGGCAGTCTTTTAGCTCGACAGCATGGCCGATGCGGCAGTTGTCCGCGACATCGCATGCGCCACGCAGGTAGGCATTCGGCCCGATGCGGCAGTTTTTCCCTATGCGTACATGCCCTTCGATGACGCAGCCCGCCATGATTTCTGAGCCCTCCCCGAGATCGAGCACGCCAGCGATATGTGCGAGGGGGTGTACCTCACCTTTTATACAGGGCTGGAGGGAGCGGAGCTCATCGAGCTGTTCCTCAAGCTGTAGCCATGGGACTTGGGGCATAGGTATTTCGCAATTTAAGGTGCTTGCGTGGTATGCGTGATCAGGGCATTGATATAGGGCTTGAGTATGCGGTAGAGCTTCTCGCCTGTGTCGTCGCTGTAGCCTATATCTTCCAGCTCGATTTCATCACCATCGAGATGCGCCAGCAGGGGCTGACCTGTGCTCGACATGATGTAGAAGCCATAGTGATCGTCGTCGCCGCCCACCTCGTCTTCGTCTTCATAGTAGGAGTCTGGGATGAAGCGTGCGTGCCCTTTCTTCAGGCAGTTGTGGATGCGTTTTCTGTCTTCTGGCGAGATGGGGATCTGCACGAGCCCTTCTCCCAGCCACGTGGTCGCGCTATTCGTGAGATACAGCTTCGGCGCATCCAGTGCCTCGTGGAGCTCTGCCGATGTGAGCGCGCCCGAGGACTGGCTGCATTGGCTAAGTCCTAGTGCGAGCAGAGTTAATGCACCGCCGCAAGCAAGAGTAGATAGAGGGATTATCGACATATTTTTATATTATACTCGTATTATTTACAGAATCAAGCGTAAATTAAAAAAGCACCTGAGCTACATTTATTAGTTTACATCATATATCAGCTGTGCTAAATATAGTTCGTTATGGATTTAGAGGAACGCAATATCAACGCCGATACCATCATCCCCTTCTTTGAGCAATACTTCGGACATAAGGCTCAGGTAGTCGCCGCCGCACCAGGGCGCGTGAATCTCATCGGAGATCACACCGACTACAATCAGGGATTCGTACTCCCAATGGCTCTCAACAATGTCAATGTCGTCGCCATCGCCCCTTCCCCTACTGGGAAGCACCGCTGGATAGGTGGCATAGGTGACCCACTCGTCGAGCTCAGCGTCGATGAGATCGCCCAGCCCGGTGAGCCATTCTGGACGAACTACATCCGCGGCATCATCTGCATGCTGAAGCGTCGCGGCATAGATGTCCCTGCTGTGGACATCCTCGTAGATTCGAATGTCCCACGCGGTGGCGGTCTCTCCTCCAGTGCAGCGTTTGAAATGTCGGTGTGCATCGGTCTCGCCACTCTCTGTGGTGTGGAGATCCCACCGACAGAGCGCGCTTTGATGGGGCAGGCGACGGAGCATGAGTTTGCGAACGTACCCTGCGGCATCATGGATCAGTTCATCTCGGCAAACGGCCGTGAGGGGAACGCCATCATGCTCGACTGTAAGGACCTCAGCTATGACTTCATCCCCATGACGGACGAGAGCGTCAGCGTGCTCGTCGTCGATTCCTCGGTGAAGCACTCACTCGCCGACGGTGGCTATGCCGCTCGTCGTAAGAACTGTGAAGAAGCATGCGAAATACTCGGTGTAGAATCCCTCCGCGAAGTCACACTCGAACAGCTGGAAGAAAATAAGGTGAAGCTCGGTGACCTCTGCTACCGTCGCGCCCGCCACGTCATCGGTGAGAGCAAGCGCGTACACGCCTTCGCCGCAGCCCTCGCAAAGGGTGACTGGGAAACAGCGGGTATCGCCATGCGCGGCTCTCATGCCTCCCTGCGCGATGACTACGAAGTGTCCTGTGCGGAAGTAGACACCCTTGTCAGTCTCTTTGATACCATCCCTGATGCAGATGCCGTGTACGGCGCACGCATGACAGGTGGCGGATTCGGTGGCAGCGTCGTCGCCCTCGTGCGCAGCGATGTCGTCGATCAGGTCGCAAAGAACCTCATCGAAAGCTACCGCGAAGCACTCGGCATCGAGACTTCTTACCTCATCACACGCGCTGGCGCGGGTGCTTGTATCCTCTACAAGGCCTAATAGAAAATAGAAGCCAGCGCATTGACCCACTTGCTTGAATGAGCGTGATTCCTAGAACACGCTCATTCTTGTCACTAAACCAAACCAAAAAAAATAGTAATCATATCTATGAAAACACTCGCTATGCTCGTCAGCCTAGCCTCTCTCCTCACCATGGGGGCAGTCGCTCAGGATGTAGCCCCCGTAGCAGAGACAAGCACACCTGCCGTTGTCGTCGCGGCGACTCCTCTTGAGGAGTCCACGCCTATCGACAGCACGAAGGCAGTAAAGCTACTGCCTGCTTGCCCAGTGCAGCCAGCCACAGAATCACCTGCGCCAGTAGATGACTCTGCACGTCTCGCCACATGGGAAATGATCGTCTTCGTTATCGTCGTTGTCGGCGTGATCGGTCTCGGTATCTGGAAATCCAGCGACCCGAAGGAGACGAAGGAAGAGAAAAAAGAAAAAGGTGCTGCCGACTACTTCCTCGCAGGTCGTGGTCTGAGCTGGTGGCTTGTGGGCTTCTCCCTCATTGCGGCTAACATCTCTACCGAGCAGTTCGTCGGAATGAGTGGTAAGGCATCGAACTGGGTAGGCCTCGCCATCGCAGGCTATGAATGGCTCGCTGCCATCACCCTTGTCATCGTCGCCTTCACCTTCCTGCCCATGCTCCTGAAGCGCGGTGTGTTCACCATCCCTCAGTTCCTTGAAGAACGCTTCGATGGTAAGGCTCGCAGCATCATGGCTATTTCTAACCTCGTCATCCTCGTCGGTGTTCCCACCGCTGGTGTGATCTACGCAGGTGCGAAGGTCGTCTCTGGCTACTTCGATCTCAGCATGACGACGAGCTGCATCATCATCGCTGCTAGTGCGACGGTCTACGTCTACGTCGGCGGTCTAAAGGCATGTGCATGGACAGACCTCATCTGGGGTGCGGCTCTCATCGTCGGTGGTGGTGTCGTACTCATCTTCGCCATGGATCACCTGACAGCAGCTGACCCACAGATGCTCATCCAGACGGCATCCGCGACTTCAGATGTCACAGTGGAAAGCCTCGCTAACTCCTCCGCCATGGAGCGATTCTTCTCGCTGAATGGTGGCGAAGCCCTCACCGCGACGAATGCGGTCGGTGGCAAGCTCAGCATGGTACGCCCTGCGTCCGACCCTGAGATTCCTTGGACAGCTCTCTGCCTCGGTCTCTGGATTCCAAACTTCTTCTACTGGGGTCTTAACCAATACATCATGCAGCGTACCCTCGCTTCCAAGAGCCTCGCAGAAGGTCAGAAGGGTATCGTATTCGCCGCAGCCTTGAAGCTACTCATCCCCTTCGTGGTCATCATCCCAGGCATCCTCGCTTACAATCTCTTCCAAGACGATATGAAGGCGCAGGCTGACGTAAAGAACGCCGAAGCCATGAAGAGCACCACGGAGCTCGCCACGAAGAGCAGCCAGACTCCTCTCTACAACATCACGGCTGACTACCTCATGGCAAACCCATCGGGCATCACCCTCGTCGAGCAGAACTTCACGGCGGCGAAGCCCTCAGAAGATAACGCAACGCTCTACAAGAGCATCAGGCTAGATCTCGCCAGCACCATGTCTGCCGAGCAGCCAGCTGACATCACAGCCGTCATGGAGAGCGTCAATGCTCGCTACAAGGCTGCGAAGCGTGACGAACTCGTCATGCCAGAGAGCGTCACTGAAGTCGCGAAGCAGCAGCGCATCCTCGCGTCCACGCTCGCCTTTGACCTCGCGAAGCTGAACAACGAGCACATCAAGTCACTGACAGGTGATGAAACCAGCAAGTACGTCGCCTCCACCCCCTTAGTCGGCTACGACTACGATTCCTCCTTTGCCCTGCTGCTGCGCAAGCTGCTGCCGAACACAGGCTGGGCATGGTTCGTCCTCGCGGCTCTCTTCGGTGCTGTGGTGAGCTCCCTTGCTTCCATGCTGAACTCCGCCTCGACGCTATTCACGATGGACATTTACAACCAGATTCGCAAGGAGCAGTCCACGCAGTCTGAGCTAGTCACCGTCGGTAAACTCGGCGTACTCGTCTGTGCGGGTATCGCACTCGGTCTCGCGATCTTCCTCTCGACGAAGCTCGACAGTATTTTCAGCTACATTCAGGAGTTCCAAGGCTTCCTGAGCCCCGGTGCTCTCGTCGTCTTCCTCTTCGGCTTCTTCGTACCGAAGTGCCCACGCTACTTCGGCTGGCTCGGTATCGCCATAAACGTGGTAGAGTACGCGCTCATCAAGTATGTCTTCATGCCTGATATGCCCTTCCTCAACCGCATGGCTGTCTGCCTCGTCACCATCACGATCGTTGGCTTCATCGTCACCCTGATTAACAGCAAGCGCGGTGGCAAGGCCATCGTCCTCGCTGACAAGGGTATCGTCGAAATGGAGTCCTCTGGCTCGGCTAAGGTCGCTGGTATCTTCGTGGTCATCGCCACGATCGCCCTCTACGCTGCCTTCTGGGGCTAAGAGATCGACTTAGATCGACCTATATTCATTCTCACGCGCTCGCATCTTCAGAGGTGCGAGCGCGTTTGTTGGCTATTTTATACACAAATATAAGAATGATTCATGATTTGTAACACGTAATTACACCATTAGAATGTTACCCGCCAGAGTCACTCAACTGCTAAATCGACATAACTTCACGAGAGCGCTACTAAATGATCAGGGGACACGAATATACTTTACCGTTGACAATACCCATTTTTGTTGTAGACTATAGCTGCTATCCACGACAGCATCTCAATTTCCTCAATTAATTATTTATGCCAAATTGTATCACCACTTTGCCACGATTAGCGATTGTTGTCCCATGCTACAACGAAGAAGCAACACTCGAGGACACAATCGCTCAATTACAAGAAAAACTGAGGGAATGTATAGCTAAGAAGCTAATAGCAGAAGATAGCTACTTATTCTTCATGGATGATGGCTCGCTGGATCACACTTGGTCTAAGCTTTACAGTGCACATCAACAGTTTCCTGAAACAGTCAAAACAGCTCGATTGGCGGCAAATAGAGGCAAGGAATTTTCGCTTTGGGCTGCCTTAATGGAGGTGCGTAACCACTGTGACATCGCGATTACGACGGATGCAGATCTCCAATTTGATATTCATGCCATTAATAGATTCGTAGAAGAGTACCAAAAGGGCTATGATGTAGTTTACGGAATTAAGGAAAATAGAGGAAAACAAAACATGCTACGCAATTATGCGTCACTAGCATTTTACTGGACGATGCAAAAACTTGGCACACCTATTGAACGTAACCAGGCAGACTACAGTTTACTTACGGCTAATGCGCTCAAGGCCCTTTCTGAATACGAAGAGTATCACATACTCTACCGTGGGCTAATGAAAACAATAGGATTCAAGCGAAGCTCTATCCGTTTTAAGGTGCTCGACCGAGTTCATGGTGAGAGCAGGTTTACAATGTATTCCTTAATTAACTTAAGCTTAGATGCTATCACATCATTTTCAGTCAAGCCACTGCGCATGATTGGCGTCTTAGGTTTTTTAGTTTTCCTCGTTAGCCTCATCATGATTTCTTGGATTGTTACTGATTACTTTATGGGGAAAACTGTTACAGGCTGGGCGACACTGAGTGTCTCTATTTGGCTCATTGGTGGACTAACCATGATTAGTATGTCTGTGCTTGGTGAATACATAGGCAAGACTTACATGGAAAGCAAAAAACGTCCTCGATACTACATCCAAGATCGCCATTTCTAAAGAGAGATTGCACTTGTTTCATACTACGTAACACATAAAGAAATGCATTTAACACGAAAGTCTATTGTTCCACTTGCTATATTTCTGCTAATTTACCTATGTATCAACGGCTATGCCTTTTTGAGACTAGGGCTGCACCAAGATGAAATATTAGATTTTTATGGGCAAGCCAACGATACGTACATAGCTGGTGGACGATGGGCAACAGCGCTGTATCGTTCGATCTTCGGTCTTGGCGTAAATGCGTGGTCCGCGCCTCTCATGACGGGGATCTGGTTAACTTTGGCACTAGGTGTTCAGCTGCGTCTGTTCCACTGGCAAAAAAGCTCAGAGCAGCTGCTCTACGTTCTGTTTTATGCGTTAAGCAATCAGCTAGCGTACATTCTCGTATACAGTGTACTCAGTGATGCACTCGCATTGGGAACTCTTTGCGCTACACTCTCAGTCTATTGTATATTTAAACTGAAAGCTCCAGCTTTACTGCGAGGAATACTTGCGACTGCTCTATTATGCTTCTCATTAGGTACATACCAAGCAAATGCGCTGTATTTCGGAGTCCTCATTCTAGGCTACTTATTAGCGGAGCATTTAAAAGGTCTATCTATTCTACGACCACGCATACTGCTATCTATTGCCGCTATTAGTATTTTCTCGGTAGCTCTTTGGTTCTTAGTGCGCAATGTTACACTAGGAATGGCGTCACAAGAAGCCCTAGATTATACCATTGACTATCAGAAGGGAATGTCGCAATGGGGGATTTTTTTAAATCTTGACTGGAAAGCACGCTTTCTCTTTGTTGCTTATTATATAAGAATTACAATACTAGAGGCCTGCGGCTTCATCCATCCAGGCCAATGGCTTAACATCTTAAGCCCTATTGCACTAATATTGCTTGCTATCAAGATATTAAAAACAAAAAGAGCATGGCTAGGATTAGCTCTCATAGTAGCGATCTGCCTACTACCCTATGCGCTCACTCTAGCTCTAGGCACGATACAAGACCCACGCGCACATGTGGCCAGCGGGCTTTCCATTGCTATTCTCACAACTTTTGCATGGACGCAACTCTCATCCACGACACAGCGCAAGTTGCTTTATGTTGTTTCTGCTATCTTAGCCTTCGCCTTTGTAAAGAATCTTTACTGGAACTCGGAAAAAACGAAACTTGAAAATCGCTATTATGAGACAGCATGCAATCAACTCGAGCGAATGGAAGCACTACGCCAAAAGCTCTCCTTAGAACAAGGAGTAGACCTCGAGCTCGCCATATTCTCAGATGCTAGTCAAGGCGAATCTAAGAAAGAGTTCTCTCAGCCCTCACTAGGAAGTAATATACCCCCTGTGGGCGTGCTCGACTGGTACGCTAGGCATCTTGATATGCCCTTAATTCGCTCTACTAACACCGAAGAGAGAGCGTTTTACACTGAAAAAATGAAAAACCTACAAGCTTGGCCATCCACTGAGTCGATTCACCAAACAAATAAAGTCCTCTATATCAAAACTAGTGGGTATTTTAACCGACCAGATGCGACCAAATATACAGCGAATTCGCAATGACAAACATTTCCAGTATTTTGCCACCACATCAGAAACACACGAGGAGTACTAACATCTCTTTTGTGAGCGATCACGCGGATTGAGTCTAATATCCGTATCGAACAAGCGGGATACAAAAGAGAAAAGGTGAAATTAGTACCATGAGGCGCAAAAGAACTATTGCGTGGTATCCTACAGCGTCTAATGTTCTAAATGTGCAAGTAATTTCGGAAGTTATCCTAAATGACTTGACATCTATCTGAGCCTCACGTATGCTTTCGCGCGCATGTCTACGAGCACAGAGTTCAAACGCAACTTTTCCATCATTGCCCACATTGACCACGGCAAAACCACCCTTTCTGACCGCCTCCTTGAGTTCACTCAGACCATCAGCGAGCGCGAGAAGCAAGACCAGCTTCTTGATGCCATGGATCTGGAGCGCGAAAAGGGGATTACCATTAAGTCTCACCCTGTTACCATGCGTTACAAGGCTAAGAATGGTCAGGTCTATGAGCTGAATCTGCTCGACACCCCTGGTCACGTGGACTTCTCCTACGAAGTGTCACGCTCCCTTGCCGCCTGTGACGGCGCACTGCTCATCGTCGATGCCGCACAGGGTGTGGAAGCACAGACCCTTGCGAACATGCACCTCGCTCTCGATCAGGGGCTGACCATTATCCCTGTCGTGAACAAGATCGACCTCCCCAGCACAAACCTCCCCCGCGTATACAAGCAGCTCGAAGACGTCATCTGCATCCCACGCGATGAGGCTATTCTCTGCTCCGCTAAGGCTGGTATAGGCATCGAAGACATCCTCGAAGCCGTCGTCGAGCGCATCCCTCCCCCGAAGGAGATCGAGGATAACAAGCTGCGTGCCCTCGTGTTTGACTCGGTGTACGATGCTTACCGCGGTGTTGTTTCCTACGTTCGCATGGCATCGGGCACGGTGAAGCGCGGCATGAAGGTGAAGCTCTTCCACACAGATGAGACTTACGAAGTGAAGGAAGTCGGTGTCTTCACCCCGAAGATGCAAGCCACCGCAGCCCTCCACACAGGTGACGTGGGCTACATCATCGCGAACATGAAGTCGGCGAGCGATGTAAAGATCGGTGACACCTACACCGACATGATTTCCCCCTGCTCTGAGCCCCTTCCCGGTTTCAAGGAGATACGCCCCATGGTGTTCTCGGGTATCTACCCCATCGACTCCAGCGACTACGAGAGTCTGAAGGCCGCGATGGCGAAGCTTCAGATTAATGACGCAGCATTCAGCTACATGGGTGAGAGCTCTGTCGCACTCGGCTTCGGCTTCCGCTGTGGCTTCCTCGGACTCCTGCACATGGAAATCATTCAGGAACGTCTCCGCCGTGAGTTTAACATGGACGTCATCTCCACCTACCCATCCGTTATCTATGAGGTAACGAAGACGGACGGTGAAGAAATGATGGTCGATAACCCGACATTCCTCCCCGAGGCTCAGGAGATCAAGGAAATCCGCGAACCTATCGTGAAGGTCTTCATCATGATCCCTGCCGAGTACATCGGCGACATCATGCGCATCGTGCTCGAAAAGCGCGGTGAGGTGAACCACACCGAGACCATCGACGACATGCGCGTCATGCTCACCTGCCGCCTCCCTATGGCAGAAATCCTCGTTGACTTTAATGACAAGCTGAAGTCCGCTACACGTGGCTACGGCTCGATGGACTACGAACCAGACGGCTACCAGTCCTCCCACCTCGTGAAGATGGAGATGATGATAGCCGGCGAATCCGTCGATGCCTTCTCCATGATCGTCCACCGCGACCGCGCAGAGGCACAGGGGCGCGAGCTCGCCGTGAAGCTGAAGGACGTGATCCCGAGACAGCTGTTTACCGTCGCCATTCAGGCCTGCATCGGTGGCAAGATCATCGCCCGTGAGAGCATCTCCGCCATGAAGAAGAACGTGACGGCGAAGTGCTACGGCGGTGACGTGACTCGTAAGCGTAAGCTGCTGGAGAAGCAGAAGGAAGGTAAGAAGCGCATGAAGGCCATTGGCCGCGTGAACATCCCTCAGGAAGCCTTCATCAACGTGCTGAAGAGCGGCGATTAATTTTCGTGACGCATACGAACGTTTTTGCTTGCATCACAGCTGCTAATTTAGTTGAATGTTACGTATGCGATTCCTGCTACTCATCGGTTCACTGCCCCTTATCCTAGGGCTCAGCGCATGTGGATGCGCTAACTGCCCTAAGTATGACCCGCGTTATCTCGACGAAGTGCAGGTAGGTCCGCGCCATCTTTTCTAAACAAGCTGGCGCGTGTATACCTTTCAGACTAGTTATATTTTCCCATGTCTTTTGAAATAAGAGAAAAGCCTGAGATGGTCGAGCGCGCGCTGCTCGTCGCCATTGGAATCCCCGGTGACAGCCGTGACGAACGCCTAGCCCTACTCGCCGAGCTCGAAGACCTCGTGAGTAACCTCGGCATAGGCATCGTCGACGCACGCCTCGACTTCACACGCGAGATGCACGCGAAGTTCCTCTGCGGAGTCGGAAAAGCGGATGAGATCGCGATGGCAGCGAAAGAACTGGACGCAGACTGCCTCATCTTTGATAACCTCCTCTCCCCCTCCCAGCAGCGTGAGTGGGAAAAGCTCACGAACATCACCGTCATCGACCGCGAAGAAGTCATCCTCGACATCTTCGCAAAGCGCGCCCGCACGAAAGAAGCGACCATGCAGGTCGACCTCGCCCGCATGCAGTACGCGCTCCCCCGCATGACAGGCATGTGGAAGCACCTTGACCGCCAGCGCGGTGGCTCAGGCGGAGGAAAAGGCGGCGGCGCAGCCGCACGTGGTGAAGGTGAGAAGCAGATCGAAATCGACAGACGACTCGCCCATGACCGCATCGAAGCCATACGCCACGAACTCGAAATCGTGCGCAAGCAGCGCGGCACCCAGCGCAAGGAACGTAACAGACAGGGCATCCCCACCGCCGCCATCGTCGGCTACACGAACGCGGGGAAATCCTCCCTGCTCAACATGCTCACCGAAGCCGAAGTCCTCGCGAAGAACATCCTCTTCGCCACGCTGGAAACCACGAGCCGCAAGATAGAACTCCCCGACGGACAGCCCCTCGTCCTCACCGACACCGTAGGCTTCATCCGCAACCTCCCCCACCGACTCGTTGAAGCCTTCAAGTCCACACTCGAAGAGGCAGCCCTAGCCGACTTCCTCATCCAAGTCGTCGACGCGAGCGACAAAGACGCGTGGCGACACTATGAAACCACCTGCGAAGTCCTCGGAGAACTCGGAGCAGGCGACAAACCCATGGTCGTCGTCTGGAACAAGTGCGACCTCATCCCTGAGGAAGAGCGTGATGCACGCATCGCCGAGCTGAATGCCCAGCTCGAAGAAGACGGCTTCGTCATGAGCGTGAAAGAAGAGCAGGGCGGGAAAGAACTCCTCCTCGCCTGCGTCACAAAGCTCAGCCACCGAGTGGATCGTGCGTACTACCGCATCCCCTACACCGACAGCCGCCTGCCCGCCATCATGCACCGCGATGGCAAAGTACTTTCTACGGAATACGATGATGAAGGAAACTCCATCATAGAAGCCATCCTACCTAAGGAATTCGCCTCGCGCATCCAGCAGTATCGCATCGATGCACCGACGCAATAAACCCCACATAACCCCCTCTCTCGCATTACCCAGCACATGAAATACATCAGCATCACCGCGCTCATCGTGACGGCATTCACCCAGATTGCCTGCAAGAACATGATGGGCGACAGCTCGCCCGATGGAGTAGTCAGCAAGACCACCCTATCGCCAGCCGCGCGTAAGAAACTCCCCCCTGCCCCCCTCACAGGTCCCGAGGCAGACAGCACCGTCACCCATAGCGAATTCGCAAAACGCACCACCTACAAGAGTGGTAACGAAGTCTGGGAGAACACCGCACTCGCCAGCAAACCCACGCCTGCGAAACGCCTCGAAATCGACACGAACACCCAGCGCGGCATCCTCTACGTCGAAAATCAAGTCGCCATGGACTTCCCCCTCACCACAGGACGCGCAGGCAAGCGCACACCGAAAGGCAGCTTCAGTATCACGCAGAAACAAGCAGCGAAACGCTCCACCCTCTACGGCTCATTCGTCGACCGAAAAAACCGCATCGTACGTGGTGGCGTACGCGTCACCGACCGTCGCCCTAGCGGCACACGATTCCGTGGAGCGAAGCTCCCCTACTGGATGCGCTTTAACGGCTCAGTAGGTCTGCACCAAGGCGGCGTACACCGAGTACCAGCCTCGAATGGCTGCGTACGCGTACCACCCGAAGTAGCACCACTCCTCTTTAACCGCCTGTCAAAAGGGGCGGACGTCATCGTACGCTAAACAAGCAGCAATATATTCAATCAAACAAAGGCTCGTTCTGGACAGGAACGAGCCTTTTGCTGACTACATCAGCATGAGGCAGAATAACAAAGGTCCCACTCATAATGAACACATTAAAGTCACCAACCCTTATATTTACGCGACCTACCCCCCCATAAGTGACGCCTAAATGGGAGTCCAGAGGGCATTTTGCGGAAGAGCAAAATGAGACGAAGAAAGTCCAAGACACTTCTTGGACGGCCTGAGCATAGCGAAGGTGATGAGGACAGCTCCTCTGGCAGGATGCAAGGACGGCGTCCTTGCTGGGTTTGGGCAAAGCCCAAGGAAAAGCCATGGCGCAGCCACGGCCGCGTCAGTTTCTGCGAAGCCTGATGTCACACGCGCCCGTGGGGCAAACAGAGCATAGCATCCCTGCCCGAAACTTACGCTCCTACACCGCGAGCGACAGCGCGACTCTCATCTTCCGTCGCAAACGCGATAGCGCCCGCACAGAGCAAACACGAAAGCAAAACAACGACTCCCCGACCTCACTCCCAGAGGAAGGACTGGAGCGAGCCTTTTAGCTTTCCATCGACAAGAAGCTCCACGCGCCAGCTGAGGATATTCCCCTTCTTTGCATTATCCTCACCGATGAAGAAAAACTCCGCCTCACGCGAAGCTGCCTCAGCACGAGGCTTCGCATACACCGAGCGACGCGTCAGCACACGTGACCCCGTAGCTGCCTGTGTGTAGTGAAAGCGCAGCTCAGAGTGTGCAGTAGGAGTAGCATCATACCAATTCACGAAAAAATAATCACCACGGCGCGCCTCCTTCTCCTTCTTCGACTCCGCATGATCCAGCATAAAGCGCGCATGCACACGCAGCGGAGTCTCAGCCCAGCTCTCGCCCGGCATCTCCGTGCTCTTCAGCGGCAGGTCTGCTACACTAAGAATATGACTCTCGGTAGGAGTCGAGCACGACGAGCACAGAAAGCCCAGTAAAGACAGAGAAGAAAGGAACATGAGCCCCATGCTGGGAAGAGCGATACGCATGCAACTATACATAGAGAAACACATGCTCCTTGTCAATGAAAAAACTTGATTTCTGCGCTCTGCTCGGTCGCTATCGCGTTTGCGACGGAAGATAAGAGTCGCGCTGTCGCGCGCGGTAGTCGGAGTGTCAGTTTCGGGTGTGGACTCCATGCTGGGTTTGCATAACGGGCGCGTGTGACATCGGACTATGAGGAAACTGACGCTGCCGTGGCTGCGCCACGGCTTTGATGTGGTGGCGTTGCCCCCACGCCCCCAGCAAGGACGCCGTCCCATATACGTTAACCTGATTTCAGAAAATCCCCCCAA
>CAYJJD010000005.1:0-76395 GCA_964370425.1 uncultured Akkermansia sp.
GAACGTCAACCCGAACGTCAACCAGAGCGTCAACCAGAGCGTCAACCAGAGCGTCAACCGCTGCCTGTAGCCGCCAGTCGCCCCGCGGATTCTACACCTCGTGTCATTCCTCATGCTACACCTAAGCCAGAGCCTCAGCCTGCACCCTCAGCTAGTAGTATCGCCGCCGCTGCTGTCGTCCGCACGCCTAGTCCTGTTAGCCCAGCGCGCGCCACGAAAGAGTACACATTCCCATCCTTTGAACTGCTACACTACGAGCCCATATCCGATGAGCTGGATCTAGCTGCGCAGCGAGAAATGGCGAATATGCAGCAGATTCTCCTCGACACCCTCAGTGCCTTCGGCTATGCCGTAGAGCCAGGGGACATCACGCGAGGACCTAGTATCACGCGCTATGAAATTTACCCCGCGAAAGGGCTGCGAATCAACCGTATCACCGCCCTGCGAAAGGACCTCATGCTGGCTACCAGCTCCGAGTCTATTAACATCATCGCCCCTATCCCAGGGAAGAACTCTATAGGCATCGAGCTCGCAAACGAGGAGAAATCCCCCGTCTTCTTACGCGAGCTGCTGCAGGACGAGATCTTCCTGAGTAAGAAATTCCGCATCCCTGTCGCTCTAGGTAAGGATGTGTACGGCGACACCGTTATCGCGGATCTAGCCAGCATGCCCCACACGCTAGTCGCAGGTACAACAGGTTCTGGTAAATCTGTATGTATTAATAGCATGATCATATCCATGCTCTACAAGTTCACGCCTGATGAGTTGAAGCTCATCCTCATCGACCCGAAGACGGTAGAAATGCAGCCCTACTTGAAAGTACCGCATCTTGCCATCCCTGTCATTACTGATCCTGCTCGCGTGATAGGCGCACTTCGATGGGCTGTCAATGAGATGGAGCATCGCTACCGTCTGTTCAGCCGCTTCGGTGTGCGAAACTTCGAAGACTACAACGCATGCCCGAAAGATGAGCTGCCCGTAGAGGAGAATTACTGGGATGACGAGGAGGAAGAGGACGATGTCGTCGACTATGCTCGCATCGAAGCGATGGCAAGCGAGATCGAGCGTCAGGCCGAAGATGAAATCGACCTTTGCGATGAAGATGACGGAGAGCTCCCCCTTGATGACTTGGAAGACATCCCCGACAAGATCCCCTATATCGTCATCATCATTGACGAGCTCGCTGACCTCATGATGGTCGTGAAAGAAGATCTCGAAAACTACATCGCCCGACTCACACAGAAGGCACGCGCGGCAGGCATACATCTAGTCGTCGCGACCCAGACCCCACGATCTAATGTCGTGACAGGTATCATCAAGGCAAATATCCCTAGCCGCATCGCTTTCAAGGTAAGCAGCCCGCTGGATAGTCGCATCATTCTTGATATGGACGGTGCTGATAATCTTCTCGGTAAGGGCGACTGCCTCTTCCTTCCTCCTACGGGGATAGCAGGGCTGACACGTGCGCAAGGTGCTTTCGTCTCGGATAGAGAAATTCAGAGCGTTGTCGTACACTGCGCGAGACAGGTCAGACAGCGATTCATCAAGTCAGCTACCGCAGAGTTGAATAACAGTGTCTCAGCCGCAGCCCAGTCGGGTAAGGGGGGTAGTGGCTCTCCCGTCTCCCAAGACGATGTGATGGATGAGCTTTATAATCGCTGTGTCGAGATGATCATACGCGAGCGCAAGGCCAGCGTGTCGATGATACAGCGACGCTTCCGAATAGGCTACAACCGTGCGTCTCTCATCATGGAGACTTTGGAAGAACGCGGTGTTGTCTCCGCCCCGCGTGGAGGCAAGAGTGAGCGAGATATCCTCATCGACGCACCTAGCGAAGAGGAAGAATAATACGCAGATGAGAATAGCCCTTCTGGCGATGAAGCATGCCTACATGCTCGATGACTTCGCGCCACTGAAATCGCAGCCTGACGTGAGTATGAAGACTGTCTCAGCACGTGCTGAGTGGGAGGAAACTGATGTCATCTTCTTGCCAGGGAGTCAGGATGTAGCCGCAGATTACGATGAACTCGTGGCTGAAGGACTGGATCAGTGTATCCTGCAGCACGCTAGCGAAGGTAAGTGCGTCTTTGGCATCTGCGGAGGGCTTCAGCTCATGGGGAGACGACTCCGCGATCCGCTGCGTGTTAAATACAGCTTTGACGAGAAAGCGATGCTAGGACTGCTCGACATCGAAACCGTCTTTCAGAAAGAAATGCTGGTGAGGCATCTCGCTCGGACGAGTGATCCATGGGGGAATCGTTTACGAGGATTTGAAACGCATCGAGGCATGAGCCACGGCGATGAGCCTGTTCTTTTTCGCTATGAAGATGGAGGCGCGCTAGGCTATGGGCATGGGAAGCTCTGGGGGACGTACCTGCACGCCTGCTTTAAAAATAAGGACTTTTTAAGCAGTTTTTTGATCCATGCCGCTGTGATGTCTTGACTTGTATGACTCGAAATATACAATAGGTTAAAATAGTGTCCTGATATGCCTACCGTCTCTCTCATTCTCCCCATGTATCAAGTAGAAGCCTATATCCGAGGCTGTATCTCCAGCATCAAGGCTCAGACCTACACTGATTTCGAGTGTATCTGCGTCGATGATGGCTCTCCTGATAAAAGTGTAGAGAAAGCACGAGAGGCTATAGGTGGCGATACGCGCTTCCGTATCATCCATCAGGAGAATAAAATGCTCGGCGGAGCGCGCAATACTGGAATCGCAGCCGCGCAGGGAGATTATATAACCATACTCGACTCTGACGATTACATACACCCCTGCATGCTTGAAATCTTGGTGAAGACCATGCGAGAGTACGATGTAGATATAGCCGGATGCTTACTACAGAGAACACCAGATCTTTATCATCCTATAGCGGAAGATCCCCCCGCTTACAAGGTGAAGATCTACGAAGACGTATTCCACACATACCTGAGCACGAAGACTATAGCCACCAGTGTGTGTGCGCGACTCTACAAGCGTGAATTGATTAAAGATATTCCGTTTTTAGAGAAAACATTTTTTGAAGATACCCCATGGACTCCACGTGCTTTCATGCACTGTAAGCGCTATGCCGCCGTAGATGCTCCATTGTATTATTATTTTAAGAATTCTGACTCCATCATGAATACAGGGTGGAGCGAGAAGAAAACGGAGGATTTCTTAAAGACCTTGGATCTCATCCATGCGATGGTGAAAGAAGAAAGGTCGCACCTCTTAGATGAGGTCTGTGTGAAGCTCATTGCGCCTACGGCAAAAATGATTTTTAACCGCATTCGCAAGAGCCCATCAGAGCAACGCACTGCCTTGTGGACGCATGCCGCATCACGATTTAAAGATATGCATGAGCGTGGTGTTATAGGCTATAAAGGTCTGAAATTGAAGCATAAGATTCGTCTCTTCTGCTTGCTTCGGCATGTCTAGATAAGACACGATTTGGCGAATGCGTACATGTGTCCCAAATTGCGATCACGCAGAAGTCTGCCTCAAAAAATATCAAAAATTTATGAGTTTAAAAGTGTTATTTTGAAATGAAATCCTCCTATTCTAAAGTAAGCGCGGCTGAGATGTTGGTGAGCGAGCACGGTTTGCGGTATAGATTATACTGAGCCATTCCAAAAGATTAATTTTAACAAATGGATTACTGCGTCCAGATCTGACAGAGAACAGTATTCTAGTTCCTATAAATTTTTTAACATTAAGGGGATCTTGCAAAAGCCGCGGCTTCGGATTTTGCATGCAGTTTCGATGATAATTTACGGCGTTTGGGTGCGCATAGCGAGCTATGTAAGCCCAAAAAGCTGTAAATTCTCGTCAAAATGCGGCAAAAGACGTGCTGTTTCGCCCATTTTCGAGATCAACATTTTACTCGTACTAATCTCGCAAGGTGCCCTTAAGCACTTGTTTTATCATTTAAAAAATGATTCGATATATCAACGATTCTTATACAAATCAGTAATGATCTGTGCTTCTTTATCGGTAATATTTATGGCACCCAACTATACCATACTTTAGTTAGCTTGGCATGCTTCTTTTTTGAGGGATGAGGATTCGCGTTCACGCAGCGATTCTGACGCAGTGCCATATTTATGACGAATTCTACCGTTTGCTGTTTCACCCATTTTCGTGATTCGATTCTCTTATTCTAGCAAAAAGGCGCTAGAATGATTAGGTTAATTTTCTAAACATGGGGATCTGGCGCAGTCCTGCGACTATCAGTGCCGAGATGGGGAAGCTGACGAGGACGACGACAAAGAGCTGGAAGAATGGAGGGATGATGATGACGCGTGCGACGAACTCATAGCAGGCGTGCACGATCACGAAGTGAATGAGGAAGATGCCGTAGCTGTACTCGGCGAGCTTCGTGATAAGGGTGCTGGGGCGCAGGTTCATCTTCTGGACGAGCAGGAAGATGGGCACGGTCATGATGACGACATTGAAGCTCGTGTAAGACCAGGGGATTTCCAGCATGTTAAAGTTCTCAGGGTAGGTATTTCGCACGTAGTGGAAGCCCCCGAAGGAGATGGCGTAGCCAATGACCCAGCCGAGGATGCAGAGGGCGACTGTCTTCTTCATGCTCCACTGTACTGGGTACTTCACGAGGTAGTGGGCGAGTAGGACGTAGCCGATGAAGCCGCCGACATACTGGAAGGTGGTGAAGATATTCCAAGAGCAGTTCCCGAATATACCGAAGCTGCCGTAGTTCCCCTGATAGCCGATGAAGGGCAGGATGATTTCAATGTACTGGATGAATGTGGTGAAGAACCAGAGTTTGAGCACCATCTTGAGTTCTTGCTGAGTCGCCTGCTTCACCCATACGGAGATGATGGGGATGATGAGGTACACGCCTACCATCATGTAGACATACCAGTAGGGGATGGTGCTGTAGTTAAAGCTAAAGATCCACAGCCACACATTGTTCAGTACGGCGGTGATCGTGTGATGGTCGGGGTTAATCGTCGGATTGAGTATGGTGACACTCGACACGAGGATGTAGAAGAGGAAGGGGGAGATGATGCTCCAGAAGGCGAAGGGGATGAGTACGCGCTTCAGACGACGTGAGTAAAACTCAGCGATGCGCATGGACGTAGGCATGAGCAGCACACCTGTGATCATGATGAAGAGCGGAACGGAAGGGCGGTAGAAGGTGCCCCAGATAGAGCCAGCCATGAAGCTCTCGGCTGAGGCTGCTGAGACGTAGGCATCGCAGCAGTGGGCGAGGACGACGAGGAAGCACGCGATGACGCGTAGGTAGTCGACCCAGGTGAGCTCGTGCTTAGTAGTAGTGGTACTCATGTAGTATTTAGTTTGTGTTTTTATTAAGATTTGCGCGGACGCGGCTGAGGCTCTGTGGTGTCACGCCTAGATGGGAGGCGATGTACTTCAGCGGGATGCGCTGCATGAGTTTCGGCTGCTCGGCGAGGAGCTTTAGGTAACGCTCCTCGGCAGAGAGGCTGAGCTGCGCGAGGCGTGAGCACTGCGTGCGGTGTAGGTGCTGCTGGTGACAGATGCGTGACCAGTTACAGATCTCAAGGTTCACTTCTTGCAGTTCGTTAAACTCCTTTATAGGCACGGCATACAGGAGGCTGTCTTCTAGTAGCTCTACCGACTCGAATCCTGCCGTGCCGAAGTAGAGCTCATTTAGGCTGAATGTCATGTCCCCTTCGTAGGAGAACCAGCTATTCACCTCATTCCCATTGATGACACAGAAGGAGCGGGAGAGTCCTTTCTCGATAAAGTAGAGATAGCCCGCGAGTTTACCAGCTTCGATGAGCAGGTGTCCTTGTGGTTTTTCCTGGACGATAGCCAGTTGTCGTAATTTGTCTACAGCCTCCTCGGAGAGAGGGTAGTACTGACGCATTCTCTTGATGATATTCTTCATTCTGCTTGTGCTGGAATGTTAGGCCGTGCCATATAGCCATTCTATCCTAGCAGAATGCATCTCAAAGTCAAGTTAGATACCCGTAGAGCTCAATCGAATTACCATATGGTAATTAATGCATGCTTGATTATGAATTTAGCGTGAACTCGATTTTCGTCGTCACGCGTGAGGCGATGGCATGTCCGTTCTCCGTCGCGGGGAAGAAGCTCCATCGGCTGAGTATCCAGCTGCGCGCCGTGCTGTCGAGCTCATGATGTCCGCTAGAGCTTATGATGGAGACATCTGTCGGTTTCCCCTTGGCATCGACCGAGATGCGGACGCGGACAGTGCCTTCGGCTTGGCGTGATCGGAGGCTGGCAGGGAAGGGCGGCTTCGGCGCAGAGCGGTAGCTGGGGCGCGTCTTGGCGATGAGTCCAGCGCTGGCTGCGGGCTGGGGCTTCTGCTGCGCTTTCTTCGTAGGCTGTCCCGCGAGACGCTGCGTCTGTGTGCTCTTAGGCTTGCTCGCCTTGGTATTGGATTTAGTGCCGGATTTGGATTTCTGCGCGAGCTGCTCCGCTGCATCTGGGGTGAACTCAGCCTCAGCCATGGTGAAGGCATCCCTCTCGTAAGGAGGGAGAGTAGGGAGCTCTAAGTCCTGCACGAGGATGGGCTCGATGCTGATATGCTGACGCGTGGTATGCGGTGGCTGAACTGCGAGCGGCGGTGGTTCGACGAGGCTGTTTATCTCCTGCTGCTGCTTCTGACTGATGACAGGGATGGGCTCTGCGATGCTGACGAGTGTCATGTCTAGAACCTTCGTATTCTGGGAGAGCTGCTGATTCCAAGAGAAATGCCGACCTTCTGTCGCCAGCCATGGCATCTGGAGACCGAGGGCTATGCCACCGAGGATGATGGCGAGACAGGGGAGTATTTTCCACGCGAGCTCCTCCTGTGCATGAATCACAGCTCTGCTCTTTGAGCTTCGCTGCTTTTGGGAGATATGGCGTGTTATGTCGCGCTGCTTAGTAGGTGTCATGGGGCTCGCATGATCGGTGTGCGCCGATGCTGGTGGGGATTGCGATATACTCAGCTTGGTTTTCCGACTTCGAAGAGGCTGCTTTGCTTCTTGCTTTACGGTTGCGACACAGTGATGGATTGACACCATTCTTGCCCAGTGATGATGCACAACCTGTGCTCATCGCCGAATACGTGTGCTTATCTTGTCATAAGTAACTGACGCTGGCAAGCAAAATCTCTGCTTGTTCGCTAGTTAATTTTCTTGATTTTGCTTCTCGCTTCCTATATAGATGTTTTGATGATACGTGTCCTCTTGCTAATGATCCTCTTCCTGCCCCCTAGCCTTGCGCAGCAGATGCCCTCAGCCGATATGGAGGCGATGGAGCAGCGCGCGATACAGAGAATGTCTGAGGAGTACCAGCGTAATGCGCGCCGTGCAGAGGGAGGTGCTGGCGGACGCTACCGCCACTATAGCAGTAATATGACAGAAGATGAGAGTCGAGCCTACGCCGCGTCTCCGTGGTACGCAAAGCTGTGGCGCGCGGTGCAGGGGGTTCTCGCGCAGGCTGGTTTTCTCTTCCTCATCTTCGTCCCAAGCACGCTTCTACTCATGGCTATTTTCTACGTGTACACGCGACTATCTTCTTCAAAAAATAACCCCGACTAGCAGGACTAGTCAGGGCTGAAAGTTTTTTAGGGGAGGATTACTCTGTGCTTTCGTCTAAGCGGGCTTGGAGTTCTGCGAGCTGGGCTTGCAGCTTTTTGAGATCCTTCAGAGCCGCTGGAAGCTGGCGTGTCGCGACCATCTGACGCTTCGCGTTCAGGTAGGTATCTGTCGGGTAGCCCCAGTAGGTGACCCCTTCTTTCAGGTGCGCGAGTACGCCTGACTTCGCTCCTATGACGACTCTATCTTCTATATTCAGATGCCCAGATATGCCGCACTGTGCCGCGATAGTGACATAATCGCCGACGACTGTGCTTCCAGCTATGCCTGTTTGCGCGACGATGATCGTATGCTTACCGATGCGGACATTATGCCCGATCTGGACGAGGTTATCTATCTTGCAGCCATCACCGATGATGGTGCGCCCGAAGCGAGCACGGTCTATGGTGGTGTTCGCGCCGATATCGACATGATTCCCAATGACGACGATGCCGACCTGATCTATGGTGTCGTAACATCCTGTCTCCTTATTCAGCAGGAAGCCGAAGCCATCTGAGCCGATGACGGCACCTGGCTGGATGACGACATGGTGACCGAGTTCGCAGCGTTCGCGAATGGTGACGCGGGCGAAGAGCTTGCAGTGCGCGCCTAAGATTGCACCACGACTGATGCAGCAGCCTGGGCCTATATCACAGCCGTCGCTTATGACCGCACCAGCTTCGATGACGCAGCCTGCGGCGATGCGCACCTTGTCCGCATTGTACACCACGCCATCTTCGATGACGGCCTGTGGGGATATGCTCGGGGTGAACTCCTGTGATGCCTTCATAAAATGAGACACCAGGGCGTTAAAGGCGAGGGAGGGATTCTCCACCTCTACATACGCAGGTCCTTCAGGATATTCTGGTAATGATGGGGGGACGAGGACGAGCCCCGCTTGAGTATGGAGGTAGTCGTGGTAGTACTTCTCGTTGCCTAGAAAGCTTGCTTCAGCGGGGCATGCTTCTGATAAGGTAGAGACTCCAGAGATAGCTATCTCTGGAGTCTTCTTAAGAAGCTTACCTCCCGTGAGCTGGATGATATCATCAATACTCAGCTTCATATGGGGGGAGGGGATGTGTCGGTTTATTCACCTTCTGCTGCTCCGCCGGCTGTGCCGTTAGCACGCTCGACTTCAGCAGCTGGATCGTAACCAGCAGGTGCGCCAGCGTTGAGCTTTTCCATCATTTCTGGTGTGATGTCGAGGGTCTTCTTAACGAAGGGGAACACCATGGTACCCAGAGGAGGGGAGGCTGCGCCAGAGTTAATCAGGAGATCGTAATCACCAGCAGCGGCTGCTTCGTCGATGATCTTCTGGATGTCCTGAAGGAGGATAAGGATTTCGCGACGCTGCATTTCTTTGAATGCGAGTTCACGGCGCTGGCGGAATTGGTTGAACTCCTGCTCGCTTGCTTGAGCTTGGTTTACCTTCGCGGTGAATTCTGCTTGAATCTTTTGGCGTGCGGCTTGTGAGAGTGCAGGGTCGTTCTTCTTGTTGATAGCGTTGAGCTCTTCGCCCAGTGCCTTGAGCTTTTCTGCACGGCTCTTCATTTCTTCTTCGATGTCTGTCTTTGTTGCATTGAGACGTTTTTCTGCTTCGACGCGCTTGTAGAAGGATTTGTAAAGGTCTTGCATATTAACAGCAGCAACCTTAATTTCTGCTTGAGCGGTACTTGCAAGTGCACATGCAGCAAGTGTCAGTCCTGTGATGGTGGGGAACTTCATGTTTATATGTTGTATAGTCAGGAGTGATTATAGCATTTTGATAGGCTAGGTCAAGAAAATGGATAAAAAATCTATGCCTATGACAGATTTTTTATTTTGTATTTTTATGTAATTTTATGAATATTAGTATAAAGTTTTCTGTTTTGAGAGGTTTCTAAAATAAAAAAATAGTGATTTTCCATCAATTTGCTTGACTTTATGAGCGAATGCAGTAAACTTCCTGCCACAAGAAACGTTAAACCTCATACAACACTCCCAATTTCATTATGGCACACACTTTGTCCGCTAAAAAGCGCATCCGTCAGACGATCAAACGCACAGCTCTTAACCGCGCTGCTGCTTCTCGTGTACGCACACTTCGTAAGAAAGTATATGCCGCTGTCGAAGCTAAGGATAAGGATCTCGCAACACAGTCCTACAACGAATTCGCATCCGTGATCGACAAGGCTGTTAAGAAGAACGTTATCCCTGCTAACCGCGCTGCTAACTACAAGAGCAAGGCTGCTAAGGCAATTGCTTCCATCGCCTAAATTTTTCTAGGTTTTCGTTTTACCTCCGAGGGCATCAGTTTTACACTGATGCCCTCGCGATTCTATTAAAAGTACGTAACCTGTAGTTTATGCCTAAAACGAATCAGAAGCAGCATGATAAACGGCTGATTACGGAATACACGCAGTCACCGATGAATTACAAGATCTGTCTCATCTGCAAGACTATCATTGAAAAGCAGTGTTCTAGCTGCCCCGACTGCTACGGCTATCGCTTTAATGAGAGTGCGGATGATGTGCTGAATCATGCTTTGACTATGGCTACGCAAGCGAAAACTGCCATCAACCTCCAAGAACGCTATGAAGACTAAACTCGCCCTCAGTCGCCTTTTTGTGCTGTTTCTCCCTTTCCTTCTTGCATTTTGCAGCTATTTTCCCTATCATACGCCCATGGATACTGATATCAACATCACAATGAAGACCAGTAAGGGTGACATCAAGCTTGTCATCTTTGCTGCTAAGACTCCTATGACAGCCGCTAGCTTTCTTAATCTTGCATCGAAGGGTTACTACGACGGCTTAAGCTTCCATCGCGTCATCGCTGATTTCATGGTGCAGGGTGGTGATCCTACAGGTACAGGTAGCGGTGGCCCTGGTTATCAGTTCGATGATGAGTGCCGTCCCGATCTTAAGTTCACAGGTGGTGGTCAGCTCGCTATGGCGAATGCTGGTCGCAGCTGGACAGGTGGAGGTACGAATGGTTCTCAGTTCTTCATCACGCATGTCGCGACACCATGGCTCGATGGTAAGCATACTATCTTTGGTAATGTGGTTGATGCCGCTGACCAGAAGGTTGTCGATAGCATCGCTCAGGGCGATAAGATTCTTTCCATCGAGATTCATGACTCCATTGATGGCCTGCTCGAAGAGCAGAAGTCCAATGTGCAGTCTTGGAACAGCAAGCTGAAGAAGTAAGCTCGCATATTTCATGGATACTCCCGCTCGTGCGTGGGGGTATCCTTTTTTTTATAATCGCATATGATATTTGCTGTACAGGATCTGCATATTGAATACGGAGCGCGCGTTCTGTTTGATTCTCTTTCCTTCGTGGTGGAGATGGGGGAGCGCATCGCCTTCGCGGGGCAAAATGGGGCTGGTAAGTCCACTCTGATGAAGTGTATTGCTGGAGTGATAGAGCCCGATAGGGGGAGCATCGCTCGGCCGAAGTACTGCGATGTCGGCTACCTCCCGCAAGATGGTATTCATATCAGCGGCTCACCCCTCATCGACGAGGTGTTGAGTGCCTGTGGGCAGGTCGTGGAGCTGCAAGAAGAAATCGACGAACTCTCTCTCCAGCTCGGAATCCTTGATAGTAAGAGTGAGGCTTATCTTGCGGCCATCGACCGTATCGGTCATTTGGAAATCGTCCTGCAAGAGCAGGGGCAGGCTACAGCGCGCGCGCGAGTCGAGTCTATCCTGCGCGGTCTTGGCTTTAGTGAAAAGGACTTCACCCGTGACTGCGGTGAGTTCTCTGGAGGCTGGCAGATGCGTATCGCTCTGGCAAAGCTTCTTCTCCAAGAGCCCGAGGTGCTGCTGCTCGATGAGCCGACAAACCACCTCGACATTCAGAGTCAGCGATGGGTGGAGCAGTATCTGCGCCAGTACCGCGGTGCTATCTGTATCATCAGTCATGACGTCGCGCTACTTGATAATCTCGTGACGCGTACGATTGCCTTCCATCATGGGAGAGCTGAGGAGTACGCTGGTAATTTTTCATTCTTTCTCCGCGAAAGCGTCGCGAGAAAGGAGATTTTACTCCGTCAAGCAAAGGCTCAAGAGAAGGAGATCGCGAAGACTGAGCGATTCGTCGAACGCTTCCGTGCGAAAGCTAGTAAGGCTACACAGGCGCAGAGCCGCCTCAAGCAGCTGGAGAAAATCGTCCGCATCGAAGTCGAAGACGATGATGCGATCATGAGTTTCCGCTTCCCTCCACCACCTACAGGTGGGCATACCGTGTTAAAAATGGAGGGCGTAAGTAAGTCCTATGGACCTATAGAGCTGCTGAATAAGTACGACTACCTCCTAGAAAAGGGTGATCGCATCGCCATCGTGGGGGTGAATGGCTCGGGGAAGTCTACCTTCACGCGTCTCATCTCGCAGACGGAGCAGGCAGATTCTGGAGTAGTCGAGTGGGGGAGGCATACGCATCTCGCCTTCTTCTCGCAGACGCATGCCGATATTCTCGATGATGAGTCGACGATTCTCGAGTGTGTCGAATCGGCGGCGAGCCCGCAGACGCGTCCTCTCGTGCGAAATCTCCTCGGCTGCTTTCTCTTCCGTGGCGATGATGTCTTTAAGAAGATAGGTGTGCTCTCTGGTGGAGAGCGTTCTCGTGTCGCACTGGTGCGCATGCTGCTCCACCCTGCGAACTTCCTTATTATGGATGAGCCGACGAATCATCTAGACTTCCAGAGTCAGACTGTGCTCCAGCAGGCGCTTCTCGATTACCCCGGTTCTTACTGTATCGTCTCACATAACAGACAGTTCCTCGATCCTATTGTGAATAAAGTGCTGGAGTTCCGCTCAGGGCAGAATCCCAGACTCTTCTACGGGAACGTCTCCGCCTACCTCGACAGCATCGAGCAGCTGGAAAAGAAAGAGAAGATGCAGGATAGCTCGGTAGCTGGCACTGGTTCATCTGTCGTATCTGGCAGCCAGCGCAAGGAACAGAAGCGTCGCGAAGCTGAGGCTAGACAGAAGCGCGCTCAGCTGCTCAAGCCACTGGAGAGTGAGCTACTGAGCGTGGAGAAGAGTATAGCCACCTGCGAAACGCAGCGTACAGAGATTTCTCACCAGCTGGAAGATCCCGCGAATATGAGTGAGAATCAGAAGCTCATGGAGCTCACTCAGCGATACCAGCAGCTCCAGCGTGAGGAGGAGAGTCTCTTCAGCCGCTGGGATGAGATATCGACGCAGATTGAGCAAGTGGAAGCGCAGATTAGTGCAGAATACGGCTTAGATTGATGATATTTCTGTAAAATTGCGTTCGCACGCTTCTACTTACTTGAACTAGTAAGTAGAATATGATAATATTAGCGCGTGAACGGTTTATTAACGATACCATCCGAAGAGCCAACTGCTGCTGATTCTGTTTTTGTCGGCTGGGGCCCTATAGAATTATTCGAACAAGGCGGGATACTCATGTGGCCGCTCCTTGCGCTCTCAGTCCTCTCCTTTATTCTTATTTTCACCTGCTTATGGACGACGCGCCGTCGCGCTATCATGCCAGAAGAACTGGCAGAAGCGACAGAGCGACTCATAAGACGAAAGAACTACGTCGAGATTCTCACAGCATGTACCTACGATGGATCTTGCCTCGCGAGGACCATTTATGCGATGGTAAATTTCCTCCAGCGTAATACACGCGCGAATATGGAGGAGATGCGAGAAGTCGCTGTCGCCGAGGGCTCGCGCCAGAGCAGCCGACTGACACGTCAGATCGCGTGGCTCTCCGATATCGCCGCCATCGCACCGATGATTGGTCTGCTGGGTACCGTGGTAGGGATGATGACGACGTTCGCTGAGATCGCTTCGGGGAACTTCGAAGGCGTGAAGCAGATGCAGATGACGAGCGGTATAGCCGTGGCACTCATCACGACTGCTTCGGGGCTCGTACCCGCCATTCTCAGCATGGCTGCTTATTACTATTTCCGTAACCGCATCCAGAAGGCTACTTCTGACATGGAGGTGGCGACGACGCATCTCCTCTCCGTGATTTCCGTACAGATGGATAGAGAGCAGCGTCTAGGAAGCAGTGTCCACATCGGGGTGGCGACAAATGAGGTACTATAGTACAATCTTATTTTCATGAAATTCAAGAACAATACTCCCGATGCCGCTGGCTTTCAGCTCACACCTATGCTGGACGTGGTGTTCTTGCTGCTTATCTTCTTCGTCGTTACCCAGAAGTTTATCCTCAATGAACAGGATGTGAAAGTCACCGTCCCCACAGCGGCTAACTCCACGGAGGAGCAGGCGCGCGCCATTGAGGAAATCATCATCAACGTGCGCGAAGAAAACGAAGAACTCGTCATCGTCATCGACCGTAAGAACTTCACGCGCGACGAGCTTCACGACCTCATGAAGCGCATGGTCACCGTGAACCCGAATCAGGCCGTGCGTATACGCGGCGATGCAGAAGCGCGCTGGCAAAAGATAGTCGATGTCATCTCAGCCTGCTCCCAAGCAGGAGTGTGGAATATCTCCTTCTCTAAGCAACTCCCGAAAGAACAACAGTAATCATGAAGTATACTTTCCTCCCGACAGCCTATCTCCTCACCTGTGCTGTGACACCCTGTCTGGCACAAGAGGCGCCCACAGATGCGCTCGAAGTGGATGTGGAGCGTGATTCATTCCAAATCGCAGAACAGCTCTTCGCGCAGAGTCAGGATGCGGATATAGATGACGCGACGCGCCAGTCGCTGCTGAAGCAGGCTGTGGAGCTCTTTGACGATTTCGCACGTGCTTATCCTAAGTCACAGTTTGCGGAGCGAGCACTTTATATTAAGGCAAGCTGCCATGACGCGCTCGGGCAAGAAAGCTCTGCGAATAAAGTCTACCAGAAGTTAGCTGCTAGCTCGAAGGGAGAATACGCCTCAGCCTCTGCCTACCAGCTCGCCACGCGCGCGATGAAGAAAAGTCAATGGGACACAGCGTCTCGTTACTACAAACAAGTCGTTGCGAAGAGTCATAAAAACAGCCTCATCCATGACTCTCAGTACAGACTAGCCCGCATCTCTCGCGAGAAGGGCTTAGACACAGAGGCCGAGTCTTATTATCAGCAGCTTCTTATCCAGAAGGATTTAAGCCCCAGTCTTCTCGGTGCTACCTTATACGAGCTAGCACAGCTCATGCTGAAGCGACAGCAAGAGTCAGCCGCATATTCTTACTTCCAGCGTCTTCTAGAGCTAGAAGGTATAGCGGAAGATGTACGTGCATCTGCGACACTGCAAGCCGCACGCCTCGCTTCCAAGCTGGGGAATAACAAGCAATCACAGGAATACTACTCTGAGCTCAGCCAGCTCGAAGGGATGGAAAACTTCCGCCATGAGGCGCAGATGGAGCAGATACTCAGCCTCCTGAAGCAGAAAGCCTATGGTCAGATCATTAACATTCACTCGCGCCAGCACGCGGAGTTCGAAGATCCTCAGAAGATGGCCATGTACTCGCTCATCATCGGACAGTCCTACATGGAGCTGATGATGTACGATGAAGCCGCTAGCTGGTTCGTGAAGGTGCAGGAGCTACTGCCACAGTCGAAGACAGCACTCGAAGCCGCATACAGGCAGATAGCCTGTGCTCAGGTGTTAAAGGACAGCGATATCTTTATCCTCGCGGAGCAGTATCTGAAAAATTATCCCACTTTTGCAGCTACAGCTGACCACCCTCTCAATGATATGGTGCGTCTCATCTATGCGGATAAGCTCTTTCTCGTCGATTTGGAGAAAGCTGCACGCCAGTACGAAGCGATTAATATAGAGAACCTACCGCAGAATATCCAAGCTGACGCACTGTATAGAAAAGCATGGCTCGGATCTAAGACGCAGAGTTTTGACCCTGTCGATATACTTAATGAGTTTATCACTCGTTTTCCCGAGCACGCGAAAACGCCCGACGCCTATGCCCTGCGTGGCGAGGCATTCGTGAAAAGAGGGAATATAGACGAAGCCATTAAGGATCTTCAGCACGTCATTAAAATATTCCCAAAATCACAGGCCGCGGCACTCAGCTGGCAGCGTACCGCTCAGCTCTATCGTGAGATGGATAGGGATGAGGAGATGATCTATTACTATGAAGGCTTGCTCCAGCACTTCCCCTTCATCAAGGAAGCGGCTCGCGCGGAAGCCTATTTTAGCATCGCGTCAGCCTTACTGGAGACTGATACGCGTAAGGCGATTATTCAGTTTGAAAATGCGAGAAGGGTTAATGAAGAAAAGTACGCCCCCTTAGCAGATATCAACCTCGTGCAGGCATACTATAAGCTGAAGATGCTTCCTGAGCTCACAAAGTCTCTTGGGATGCTCAAGAAGACCCATCCGAAAGGCTATGAAGAATTACCCGCCTCTGTCTTCCGCTGGTGTGGCTGGACCTTCTACCAGAATAAGGATTATAGGATGGCGAATTATTACCTGACACTTTCCTTAGAACGAGAGCCTGAAGAAACATACATTCAAGAAGACGGAGTCGTGAAAAAACGCCCGAAGGTAGAGCCACTCATCTGGAAGTCTCTCGCTCGTGCGCGACTGGAACTGCTACGCTATGACATCGCACTCGAGGCCGCTGAGCATTATGTCAGTATGGAGTCGCAGCCCTATCGCAAGGCTGAGGGGCTTCGCGACCTTGCACTCATTCTCATAGGACTGAAGCGAGAGAAAGAAGCGATCGCCTGTGCAGAAGAAGCCATCGCCTACGGTGTGGATGGTCCTGTAAAGTCTTCACTTTTCATCACTCTGGGTGATGCGTACTATTCGATGAAAGAGTACCTACAAGCCGCTAAGTACTATGGACGCACCGCGAACATAGCGAGTGATCCTCAGCTGAAACCACACGCGCTTTATAAGATTGTTTGGGCATTGAATCGTAGCGAGAGGCTCGAAGAGGCGAAGCAGTATGAGGAGATGCTTAAGAAGGATTTTCCCCAGTGGCAGCCATCCGGAAAGATCACCCTCTTCATGAAGCATGAGTGAGCTAGGGATTTAAAGTTCTACTGATTTTATATTTTTATGGCCTCTTTGAACAAGCGCAGGCGTTGGCATCGATTCTTCCAGTTTAGACATATCTGGGTACGTCTCGTATGCGGACTCTTCATCGCTGCCTTTTTGCTATTTTTCTTAATACTCTATTACTATCAGCAGCAAGCCGCGTCTTATGATCTCTCCATCATGGATAAGCCCATAGGGACGAGTAAACTATATGCCGCAGATGATCAAGAGCTAGGTCTCGTAGGAGAGCACACGTACCTACTCGCGACACGTGAAGAACTCCCGCAGCACCTGATCAATGCGCTGGTCGCACGTGAGGATAATGACTTCTTCGAGCATGAAGGCGTCGATTACTACGCCTTTGGGCGTGCTACTTATCAGAATATACGTAATCTGCGCTATAAGCAGGGAGGATCGACTATATCCATGCAGCTCGCGCGAAATCTCTTCGAGCTGCGCTCACGCTCCATAGATCGCAAGCTACTTGAGATCGCTATCGCCATCAGGCTAGAAGAATCCTTTAGTAAGGATGCCATCCTCGTGCAATATCTGAATCGCATCTACTACGGCAGACATAGCTATGGGATAGCGAATGCAGCGAGGCTTTACTTCGGGAAGCGAGTGAAGGATCTAAATCTCGTCGAGTGCGCGACACTCGTGGGACTCATACGAGGGCCTGCCATCTTTAACCCCATCGCGGATATGAAAGCGGCGGTGCAAGTGAAGAACGAAACCCTCGATGCCATGCGAAGGCTGGACTTCATCACCGAGGAAGAGCTAGAAAAAGCCAAGAATGCACCCATCATTATCAAGCAAGTCGCCGGACCACTCCCTGCGGCTTCTTATCCGCTTATGGCTATAGAAGCCGCGCTTAAAGAACTGCAAACGGACGTCTTGTACGATACGGCCGATATGGGCATACGTAGTTACTTTAGTAAGGAGATTCAGCACTATGTCGAGCGAAGCAGCGAAGAATGCATGCAGTTTCTTGAAGGAAGCCGTCGCATACCAGAAGACTGGCTACGCATCTTAGCCCAAGATAATACTCAAAGCAAAGAGGAAATAGCGCAAGGCCTCCTGAAGCTGAAAGCACTTCCCGATTTCCCCTCTCGGCGGAAAGGCGCAGAAGACTCACTGCTCCAGTGCGCGGTACTCGTCGTCGATGCGCGAAGGAATAAGAAAGGGCAAGTACAGGCACTCACCGCGGGGCGCAGCACATGGGATGGCAGGAACAAATGGAAGGAAGAGATGCTACTCGGCGACCTCGCCAGTCCATTCATCTACACGATAGCCTGTCAGGCCGAGATGTCGGAGCATAGCATCATCGCGAATAACCCCGCCCTGACTGGCGAGCGACTAGGCTACACACGAGTGTCTGATTACCTCCAAGACTTAGATCTCTACAAGGGGGATATCCCAGAAGCGGAGGCTGCAAAACTCTACCAAGGACTCTACCGCGCTCCCCGACTCATGGTAGCACGGCGACTCTACTCCCTGCTACATCAGGGGGTAGACTTCCCCTTCCGCTTCATTGAGGGCATTTTCTCGCGAAATCGTGCCCAAGTGTATAGCGTGAAAGACAGAGAACTGCCCGAGATAATCCGCCGCGAGGCGACACATATAGTCAAGCAGCTACTTCCCTTTCAGGCGCCTGATAATAAGCCACTGAAGCTGAATATCACCCTTCCTGAGAATGAAGGGCAGTGGTGTATGCTGAGTCGTGAGCATAGCGTGACTGTTTTCGTGTGGATGGGCTTTGACCATCCGCGTCCCTCTGCCGCCTCGGAGCAGCTCATGAAGCTACGCCTCGCCTATATCGCCCCCTTGCTCACGGAGCAGATATTCCAATATGCAGAACAGCAGCACGACAAGGAGAAAAAGAAATGACCACTCTCAACCATCTACAGCCGCGCATGGAGCAGGCCACCAGAGTGGCACGTCTCGCAGGCGCCTTCCTCAAGAAACACTTCCACGACACAGAACTCCTCGTCGATGAGCTTCTCGCGCACGATATCAAGCTGCGCCTCGACAAGGAAACGCAGCAGCTTATCACTGATGAACTCCTCGCACACTTCCCACATGATGCCGTGCTAGGAGAAGAGGGCGATGGCGGAGAAAGTGGCGCAGAGAATGAATGGATCATCGACCCCATCGACGGCACGGTGAATTACTTCTACTCCATCCCCATCTTCTGTGTGTCCATCGCGCTACGGTATCGCGGAGAAATCATCCTCGGCTGCGTCTATGACCCCATGCAAGATGAATGCTACACCGCCTTTCGCGGACAAGGTGCTTTCTGCAACGGACATCCTATTAAAGTTTCCACACGTCGTGAAATGTCGCAGGCAGTTGTCTTCGTCGGACATGGCCGCCATGACAACTCAGGCGAGGCGGGCATACGACGCTTCGCCCATCTGTCGGCACAGGTGAGAAAGGTGCGCATCCTCGGATCTGCTGCACTCACTCTCTGCTACATCGCGGCAGGACGCTTCGATGCCTATATCGAGCAGCTTATACATGTATGGGACTTTGCAGCGGCAAAGGTCATCCTCGAAGAAGCTGGAGGCGTGCTCTGCTTCACGCCTGTGGATGAGCGTGGTATCACAGGGGCAGTCACCGCGAGCAATGGACTCATCCCCATCGAAGAAAGCCTAAGTCTCGATACAGCTCCAGCTTGATATCGCTTTTGAATCAGCTTATTATCAATTGCGAGTGAGATTTAGTTTAGCAATTAAGTAAGATTTTGATCCTTCTTGCTATATAGCTATTGTTAGCTCGTTTTCGCTCATTTTCGAGATCAACATTTTACTCGGACTAATTTTTCAAGGTGCCCTGAATCTCATTCAATTCACATATGGATTTTGTAAGTAGTCGAAGTCTAGCTCCTTATCTCCGCCACCTATCTCGACAAAAATAGCTTGTACCTTTTTGATCTGTAAGGATGATAAGGCTTGTGAATCCTGCGGAGATACGGAAGCTTTACTTTCTCGATCTTTGTCATCTACGGCGTCTGAGTCAGAGGGCTCGCGCGTGACGAGATCACTGTGGAAGAGATGACCGAGGCTGTTCTCATAGAGCAGCGCTAGTACCGTGCCTGCCACGCTAGCTGGTATATCGACGACAATGTTAGTCAGCTGCACGAGACCCGCGACGGGGAGGGACTCTTCACCGTAATAGAACATCGCTACTACTGAGATGTCATCCCCTAGTAAGCGGCTTAGATGAGGGATGGGGATGCGCTTCTGGGTGCCGCCGAAGACGCTGAGCGGCTCACTTTGTAGATGTCTTTCGTAACCAGCAGTCGATAGAAACTTTCTTCTGCCGTAAGGTATAGTATCCACCCCAAAGGATTTGAGCTTTTCGCATACCTCTTGTGATGTCACACGGAGAGGGACGTAGACCTCTCGCACTTCTGTTAAGGTCTCGTAGTGTCGCTTAGGGGCGCGAGTTCCGCGCGTGCAGTCATAATAAAAGACGGGTAGGGGAGATGTCGCGACTTTCATGCGCACAGGGAGGTAGTATCTCGGGGCTGCGTCCTCGTGATAAATCGCAAGGATCTCATCCTTATTCACCTTTGCTTCAATGAGTTTATAATGAGCTGTCTCTGATTCACCATCGCGCAGCACATGTTCGATACGAGAGGATGTGTCCACGTAACACAGCGCGAACTGGCAGCTAGGTATTATGCAGAGAGCTGAGATGGCTAATAAGCGTTTCATTATTCTATTCATGATGCTTAGAGTAGTGTGGAGGGGGGGATATGAGTGAGAAGTCAATGAGGGCGTTTTCCCTATCAACAGACAGAGGGATGACTGTGACCTGATGTCCTGCGAGGAAGTATCGCCCATCCATGGCGGTCCAGGCTTGCTTGCTGCGCTCGAAGTACCATCGTGTGTTCTTCGGTAGCTGAGACGCGGGGATGAGTCCCTTGAGCTGGAGCTCTGGCACGCGCACGAGTAAGCCCATCTCCCAGACCTGCTCGACGAGAGCAGCCCACTGGCGTGGCTCGTCTAGCTCGGCTTGCTGGTAGAGGTAGCTGAGTAGCTTTCCTTTGCGTGCTTCGTTTTCCGCGCTGGCTGACAGGCGTTCTGTCTCCGAGATGTGGTCGGCTACGGATTGCATCTGAGCGGCATTCGGCAGTGCAGGGTAGCCTAGCTTCAGCAGAACGCGTAGTGAGCGATGCACGATGAGATCCGCGTAGCGGCGGATAGGGCTGGTGAAGTGGCAGTAATCGCCCTTCGCAAGTCCGTAGTGGCCGAGCGGCTTCGTGCTGTAGCGTGCACGCATCATGGAGCGGAGTACGGACTGCTTGAGCAGCATCTCGTCCTCATGCCCCTTGAGCTGGTCGAGGCAGGATTGTAGCTCCTCGCGCGATGCGGTATAACTGCACTTAATGCCATACTGCTTTAAGAGGAAGGAAAGCTCCTGTAGCTTCGCATCCATGGGAGGCTCGTGTACGCGGTACAGGGTAGGGGTGAGCGATTCGCGTAGCTGCTGAGCCACGGCTTCATTCGCGGCGAGCATGAACTCTTCGATGAGCGCATGCGCTTCATCACTCTCCTCCATCACGACATCAGTCACGTCGCCGAACTCATTTGTCACGAGCTCCATCTGCGGGATGTCGAGTTCGAGCGCGCCCTGCGCGAAGCGTCGCTTCCTCATGATGGCGGCGAGCTTTTGGGCTTCCTTCATGAGCTGGGCTATCTCGGGATTCTCACAAGTAGCGCGTCCTTCGAGGATGGCTAGTGCTTCCTCATAGTTATAGCGATGTGTCGAGCGTATGACGGCGAGAGCGCACTGAGCATGGTAGCAGTGCCCCTCATGGTCTATCTGCATGAGGCAGAGGAAGGTGAGGCGGTCTACCTGCGGTTTTAATGAGCAGATCTCGTCACAGAGTCGCGGCGGCAGCATGGGCAGGACGCGGTCGGGAAGATAGGTGGAGTTCCCTCGCTTCTTCGCCTCATCATCCAGCGCACTACCAGCGTGGACGTAATGGCTCACGTCGGCGATGTGGACGGCGAGCTCCCAGCCCTTCTCATGCGCTCGTACGGCGATGGCATCGTCGAAGTCGCGTGCTGTCTCGGGGTCTATGGTGATGACGCAGCGTTCGCGCCAGTCCTGACGCTGAGC
Organism: uncultured Akkermansia sp.; assembly: GCA_964370425.1. Lineage (GTDB taxonomy): Bacteria > Verrucomicrobiota > Verrucomicrobiia > Verrucomicrobiales > Akkermansiaceae > Akkermansia. Next base: position 21,683 of record CAYJJD010000005.1, read on the forward strand.
GATGTCAGCAGCTGTGATGTAGGCAGAGAGGTTCTGAGTCTCGTCTATGACCGCCTGCGGGAACTCATCCTGTAGATTATAGCGGCGCATGATGGAGCGCATCTTCACGCCTTCATCTTCTGGCCAGCCGAGGACCTCGATGATATGCCCCTGCGCTTGCCCCTTATCTGAGGGGAAGCGGCTAGGCTCGACGAGCACCTTCATACCGACGAGTGTTTTCAGCGGTGCGGGCTTCGTGAGTGCGATGTAATCGGGGGTGTGCTTGCTCTGGCTGATGACGCCACCATGGCGACCTCTATCGACATACACGCCTTCCCAGACGATTTCACGTCGCTTGAGGATGCTGGAGATCTTGAACTCTGGCTGCATGTCGTCGAGGTGACGCGGTGATTTCTTGCGGCTGCGTCGCTGGTACTCTCGGCGAGGTTTCAGTCTCATCTGCACCTCGACGAGGTCACCATCCTGCGCGCCCGCGCGGCCGTAGTCGCGTAGTAAGAACTCGGAGTGCTGATCTAGATGGGGCAGCTGCTCTCGTAAGCGCTCGCGGCTTTCATCATCAGCGATGAAGAGGAATTTCCCCGATTGCGTCAGGCGACGAATGCGCCCGAGTAGGGCTGTACCCTCGGTTTCTGGACTCGCTGCGAGCGTATAACGTGAGCGACGGAGTAGCTTCACACGTCCTTCCTTCTCCCAGCGGCGCATGAGTTCTCTCAGCTTAGCTCGCTCCTTGGAATGAATGCCTAGGTCGCGTGCTATTTCTGCGACGAGGCGAGGGCTGGATCGCTGCTTCTGGAGATAGTCCAGAAGGCGAGCTTCGAGATCGTGGGGTTGGTCAGACATGGGGATCTTTTCTATTTTACTCTGTTGACGAACTGGATGAGTACCTGAGGTAGATCCTTAGAGTCGTAGTATTTTGCGGAGTGAAGGCGGGCTGCCTGTGAGCGTAGCTGGGTATTGATCTGCTTAATAATGGGCAGGTAGACCTGCTCGTACTGCTGCTGCTCGATGCCGGTGAGTGGGACAAGCGCACTGAAGCCCTGCCCCCAGGTGACGAGCTCGTTCTGGATTTTTAAGATTTCGATCGCTGCGGTGTCAGCTGTCTGCTTGTTATGAACACCCTCGAGTACTTTATACAGATTATTCAGCGTTATAATGCCTTTTCTGATGTGCTTTTCGGGGGCTGGGAGCTCACGTTCTGCTTCTTGTGACTCGGCAGGGGGGGGGCTCTCCGTGCTCGGAACGAGCGGGGTAGCAGGCGTAAGCGGCGAAGACTGTGTCGGCGGCGTAGGCGGTGCAGGGCTCTGCTCGGCGAGGCAGGGAAGGGGAAGTGATAGGGAAATCAGCAGACTGGGAAGTGATATATTCATTCGTTTAGGAGTTGGCAAAATACTTGAAATGCTTTTACAAAATCATTACACCCATAAGACTGTGCTTTCTGAATGCGGAAGATCTCACTGTAGACCTTTCCCCATGCCTGTCGTAATGGCATCTCGAATTTTGTAAAAAGAGCATCTCGATTCTCATCGGGGATGACATCGAGTGCGTTAAGCTGTTTTCGTATTTCGGTGAAGCGCAGCGATAGTTTTTGTAGTTCGATTACTGAGCTTTGGGCACTTTCTTTACTTGTTACTTTTTCAAGAAGTGCTGAGCATTCGTTACCGAAGTCTATGTAAGACTGGATATGATGGTCGTAGGGGGATTGCTCGGCTGCTCGTGCTTCCGAGGAAAGCACGAGCAGAGAGGGTACACAAAGAAGTGTGGTCAGATTCATGAATTTTTATTTTTTGCAGCTTCACGCTTACGGCGAGCTTCTTCACGCGCTTTTCTGCGCTCTTCTTCCAGTCGAGCGCGCTCGGCTTTGATGCGTTTCTGGCGTTCTTCGTTCTCTTTCGCCCTTTTGATTTCTCTGAAGATGCCTTCGATAGCCGCTTCGCAGCTCTTAGCAGAGCTCTCTAGGATGCTGATTTGGCGTGTGAGTTTGCTTTCTGCAGATCGTCTTTCGCGCTGGCGGCGCTGGATTTCCTTTCTCAGTTCACTGTACTGATCTACGACAGGCTTGCGATACTTTTCAGGGAAAACATAGCGATTCAGTCGCAGGATTTCGCGGTAATTTTCGTTATTATCCAGTAAATCTATCGCTTCAGCGAGGTTACCTCGGCACATGAGCTCTCGGGATTGGTCGAGAAGAGTCCAGTACTGAGTCAGCATATCAGATAGAACGCCAACCTCCAACTCTGCATCATCAGTTCTGAGATTATCCTTATCTCGGAGTCTTGCTTCGGCTCTCTTCATGACGGAGACCGTCATCGGATAGCTTTTCTTGACAGGGGCGATCCACTTTTTCGTCATGGCTGAGCTGACTGGCTCACCGAGTTCTTCTTCTAGCGATTCGAGGAATTCCTTATCTTTCTCTAGTACCTTCTCGCGACGTAGAGGAGTCATGCGTTCGCGCTTTCTCTCTTCAGCAGTTACGGCTTTTTCCCAGTGCTTGACAAGTTTTTCTAGCATGTCAAAATACTGCTTCTTCGCATCAGCATACTCAGGAATACCGCGGAAGTTCTCATCGAGATGGTCGAACTGGTTAAGTGCATCTACTCTGCGTGCGATGCTGCTCTGTTTAAAGCCATTGGCCATCGCATCATAAACAGCTTTCCCATCAGTGACGTACTGCATGCGCTGCTCAGGCGTGACTACAGTGAGCTGGAAGTCCGCTATGAGGGAGGCTTGGAATTCTTTTTCGGCCTTAGCCAGTTCCAATGCTTCTACATCAAGTTCGTTTAAGTCTTCGGTTAATTTCTCCTTACGCGCTTCGATAGTAGAGAGCAGCGTGGGGGATGGGTCTTCCAGCTTAGCGACTTCCTCATCTATTTGATTCAGACGAGTGCGGATGTTGATCGTTATATTGCTAGCGCCAGATATTTGAGAAGCCATCGTAGGAGGCGCGGCTTCTACGGGAGGTGCTGGTTCAGCTGGGGCAGTACCCTCAGTGGGTGTGCTTCCATCGGCAGGAGAGACCGCGTCAGTATCAGGTGTCACTTCGGTATCTGTGGTTTCTTCACTTGTGACTTCTGTGACTTCTGTGGTTTCTACTGTAGGGGTAGGGTCTACTTTCTTGTCTTCTGTTTGTGCGAAGCAGAAGTGCGGAGCAGACATGAAGGCGATGATGAAAAGAGGATGTAATTTCGGCATAGGCTTGTTTCTATTATGCTGCCATCATAGCACGTGGATTCTATGTTGCCAACTCAAAAATGAATGTACTACATATTTTCATCACGAGCACAGGATGAGAGTATGATAGACCGCAGTAAGGGTATTCGATGGGCAAGAAAAAACAGTAATTACGCACAGCATTCTTGACAGCTCAGAAGTATGTGTTAGCATTACCCTTAACATGCATCATACATTCACGAGTAAGAAAGCTGCTATCTTAGCACTTAGCTTTACATTGTTTAGTCCCGTTATTGCGCAGGAAGCTCCTAATCCAGAGCCTGCTACACAAGATGTGGTCGATATCACGACACTGGTAGCTGATAAAAAAATCATCACAGGTCAGCTGGAAAATGGTCTTCGCTACATCATCCGCCAGACAGCCGAGCCGAAAGAACGCGCCAGTATGCGCCTCTACGTCGAGTTTGGCTCACTGGATGAGAAGTACGAAACAAACGGCATCGCCCACTTCCTAGAACATCTTCTCTTCAACGGCAGCCGTACCCATAAGCGCGGTGAGCTCATCCCAGCCTTCCAGAACATGGGGCTCGCCTTCGGTAGCGATGTGAATGCCTACACCTCCGTAGATCGTACGGTGTACATGCTGAACCTTCCGAATACGGAAGAGAAGCTTCTCGACTTCGCGCTGAACGTCTTCCGCGACTTCGCTGACGGAGCGTCACTCACCGAAGAAGCCATCGACAAGGAACGCGGTGTCATCACCAGTGAGCTGAAAGCACGCGACTCTGAGTCCTACCGTGCCATGCTCGCCCAACTTGAGCAGCTCACAGAGGGAACACGCATCACAAAGTTCTTCCCCATCGGGCATGAGAAGATGATTAACGAGACCCCCTACGCGGTCTTCCGTGAATACTACGAGAACTTCTATACCCCCGACCGCATGACCTTCATCGTGACAGGCGATTTCGACCCTGCCATGATGGAAAAAGAAGTCATCAAGCACCTGTCGAAGGTCGAAGCCACTAAGGGTGCTGTCCGTGGTGAAATCGGCACACTGAGCAACCTCGGTGAAAGCGAAATCGTCGTACCTAACCCAGAAAGCGCGAATGCCTACATCAGCCTAAACGTGATTGAGCCCTTCGTGAAGAGACCCGACACACTCATCACACGCATGGAAGATGCCCCCATCGCCATCGCGCAGAGCATCATTTCTCGACGCCTTTCTCGCATCCAGCGTGAGCCAGACAGCCCCATCATCGGAGCTGGATGCAGCCACAGCCCCGTCATTGATACCTCACTCGTCACGACTGTCTCCACGAGTGCTAAGCCAGAAAACTGGCAAAAAGCTCTCAATATCATCGAGCAGGAAAACCGTCGCGCCATCGAATACGGCTTCAGCGATGCCGAGATCAACGAAGTACTCGCGAACTGGGAGACCTCCAGGCAGACGCAGATCGACAGCTGGGAAGCCATCGACGCAGGCACACTCGCTGACAGCTATGTGTCCAATATCGCCTCTGGCGCAGTCGCGACAGACCCCACAGAAGACATGCGCGTCTTCCAGGCTATCAAGGCGATGATACTCGCTGACAAGAGCCTGCCCCAGAAGGCACTCGCGAAGGCATTCGACCAAGATCGCGTGAAGCTCGCTATCAGCGGCACCATCCCAGAAGGCATGGACAAGGCAACCCTGCGCAAGGCCTACGAAGACTCACGCGCCGTGAAGCTCGAAGCCCCTGAGAAAAAGGAAGTCGCAGCCTTCGCCTATGACAAGGTAGGAGAAAAGGGCAGCGTCACTGAGAAGAACTACATCGAAGACGTCGGTGTCACCACACTCGTTCTCTCGAATGGTGTGAAGGTGAACCTGAAACCCCTCGACTCCGTAAAGGGCAACATCAGCGTCCGTGTCGCCATCGACGGCGGCAGCATCACCATGGATGAGCAGGCGAAACCTGGTCTCGCTATGCTCGCCACCTCCGTCATGGTCCAAGGCGGAGTCGAAGCACACTCGAACGACGAGCTCCAGCAGATCCTCGCTGGTAAGCGCGTCGGCAGCACCTTCTCTATAGGCTATGACCGCTTTAGCTTCTCTGGAACCACGAGCAAGGAAGATCTAGAGATACAGTGCAAGACCATGATAGCCTTCATGCTGCACCCAGGCTACAGAGAAGAAGGGCTCGACCTCTTCCGCCGTGGTCTTCCAGCCATTTACAATTCACTGAAAACCACCGATCGCGGAGCTTATGCGATGAGTGCCATGCGCGCTATGTTCGGCGATGACGCACGATTCGTCATCCCTGAGCAGTCCCAGCTTGAAGCTCTCACCATCGAAGACGTGAAGAAGGCCCTCACGCCACACCTCCAGAAGGGCGCGATAGAAATCACGGTCGTCGGTGACTTCGTCGTCGATGAAGTGATCCCAGTCTTGGAAAATACCTTCGCCGCCATGCCCGCTCGTAACAAGAGCTTCACCGAAGTCACGACAGCCCAGCGCAAGGTAGACTTCAAGCCATGGGGACAGCGCGAGTTCATCAAGTACGATACAAAGCTCGACAAGACCCTCGTCACACAGGTACGCCCCATCGGTGATGGTCGCGACACGAAGCGCAATCTCCGCTTGCAGGTGCTTAACTCCATCGTTCGCGAGAAACTCTTCGACGGCATACGCCAGAACCTCGGCGAAGCCTACTCCCCCAGCGTCTCCCTCACGCTGAACACCGACTACGACAACGCCGCCTACATCACCTGCACCAGCGCAGGCGTACTGGATAACCGCACAAAGGTCAGTGCCGCCATGGACACCATCCTCGCAGGCATCGGGCAGGGGACGATCACAGAAGAAGACTTCGATCGCGCGATCTCACCCATTCGCAGTCAGGTAGCGAAGACACTCCGTAGCAGTGGCTACTGGATGTCACGCCTCGCGAAGCTCCAGAGCGACAGCGAATACCTCGAACGCCTCCGCAACTACAAGAAGGAAATCGACTCCATCACCTATGAAGAAATCCTGAATCTCAGCAAGGAACTCTTCAGCGGCAAGGATGCGAACACCTACTTCGTCGTACCAGATTTTTTTAACGAAGGCGCATCAGCAGCAGTAGCCGATGTGCCCGTAAAAGAACCCGCAGCCGACCTCAGCAAGCAGCCCTACCTCGTCCTCATCTCGAAGGCGACAGCCGCGAAGCCCGAGTGGAAGGCAGTCGCTGATGCCCTCCTCGCGAAGTATGAAGGAAGCGTCCTCGTCGAAGTCGAAGACCTCGATGACTGCGCCCCCGTCATGCGCGAGCAAGCAGCACGCTACGCCGTCTTCGTCGCCCAGCCAGAAGAGATCAACTATCAGCTCACAAACACCATCCACCGAGCCGCGCGTCGCATCGACTCCGACCCATGGGGTGACTGCATGTGGGGCATCATCACCGGCTACACCGCCGCTGATGCCCTCCGCATCGCAAGTGCTGACCAGCCACTCGTCATCAAGCGCAGCCTCTCGACGACAAACATCGACACAGCCCGCTTCGAGCACGGATGCAGCATCACCGACTGGCGTGACTACCAAGTCTTTGAGCAATCAGGCTACACGAAACCCGTGGAAACCGTCTACGACGCTGGCACACCAGAAGGTGACGCGAAGCGCAAGGAAGGCATGCAAGGGAAGTTCAGCTATGAGCTCGCGAACAAGAAGCCCCAGTTCATCGTCACCTCCGCCCACGCGACAGAGTACAACCTCGAAATGCCCTTCGGAAAAGGCCTCATCTTCTCCTACGGGAATCACTTCTACCAGTTAAAGCCCGCCGAGATCCGCGAGTACGCCACCACCGTACTCCCACAGGCGCTGAAGGGGAATCTAGCCCCATTAAAGGCACTCAGCGAGAAGTACGCCAGCACCATGGTCAAGCCTGACGGCACGACACGCGTCTGGTTCGCCGTCGGTAACTGCCTCTTCGCCCATGTCCGCGAAAGCCGCGACAGCATGGCCGTGACCTCCCTGTCGAACTACACCTGCAATCAGGTGCTCGGCTACACCGTCCCCTCATGGTACGGAGACGGCGGCTGGGGAGCACTCGGCACATTCTACTCGAATGCCGCAGGCACCACCCTCGCACAGGCATGGTATCTGAATAACCAATTCCTCCTCGACAAGACCATGAAGCTCGACATGAAACTCCTGGACGCGGAGTTCAATGGTGAATCCATCAGCAAAGGCGGACAGCAGCAGATCGTCCAGAGCATGATTAATGCAGGCATCTCCCCACAGACCCTCTCGAAGGACCACCTCGGAGTCGTACACGACCGCGATGTCGTCGCCCTCCTCGGTGACCCCATGTGGCAGGCCGTACTCGACGAATCACACGTCCAGAGCTCGCTGAAAGCCGAATGGATCGATGAAAAGACACTCAAGCTCACCGCTGGAAAAGACCACAAGGCACGCTTCGCCGCATGGTACCCACAGCGCATGAACGTCACCGAAGCTACGGACAAGGCACTGAATGCCGTCGTGACAAACGACTTCATCCTCATCCCACAAGTAGAGCTAAAAGCTGGAGAATCCCTCACCGTGACACTACGCTAAGCTACAATAAACATTAAAACACAGAAAACCCTCAGCCTCCTACGATGGAACTGAGGGTTTTTCTATTAAGATGAAACAGATCCACAAAAAAGCATTGCCCAGCGCGAAGCGTTAAATGGATTCTTAAGGTCAACTGACCTTAAGCAGGATGCAAGGACGGCGTCCTTGCTGGGAGTGTGAGGGCAAAGCCCTCGCGGAAAAGCCGTGCTCGCAGAGCATGGCAGCGTCAGTTTCCACATGAGGTGAAGTCACACACGCCCGCGAAGCAAACCCAGCATCGCCTCCACACCCGAAACTGACGCTCCTACACCGCGCGCGCTAGCGCGACACTTATATTCCGTGGCAAACGCGAAGAGCCCATACAGAGAAGACACGAAAACAAGCGCACAAGCTACCCAAGAGTCAAGCATATCCTCCGGTATGCTTGACGAGCCGAGAGCAAGGAAACGAGATTTACCTACATCCTCGAAACAAAACTATTTCTTACAAGTGACGTAATGACGAAGTCATGAAACAGAGTCAGAAGACTACTGAGCCACCATGCGAGGCACGAAGGAGCGTCTCTTGCTACGATCGAGTAATTCTTCAGGCTTCGCGAAGATCTCCTCTATCTGCGCAGACAGCTTCTCATTCCCCACAGGCACGAGCTTCACCGCCTTGAGATACAGCTCCTTTGCCGCTAGCAGATCCTTCGCACTCTCCGCGTAGTTGAAAAGCAGATCTGCCTTCGTATAGTAAAGCTGCGCGATCACCTCATCTTCATAGCAATCCTTCGCGATGAGCTCATCTATATACAGATGCCGCTTCCCGCGGTCACCGTAGGCACTGTTCACATAGCTCATCGCCTCCTTCTGCTGCTTCGCGATGAGTTGGCGGTATTCCTGCGCCTTACGGAAGCCGAGCTCATCATGAGGAGTGAGGGCATAGATCTCATCAACGAGCAGACCATTCTTCTCACGGAAGCGCGGCTCACGAGCCTTGTACACATCGAGGAGAATCTTCGCACGCTCCACTCCCTCAAGCTTCGCAGCAGCCGCGAGCTGCCCCTTGACGATATCAGCCTCAGCGATGACCTTGTCTAATTCTGCATAGACATCAAGCTTCTGATGATAGCCCATGAAACCACCGACGACACGACCGTCAGGAGTCATGAGCATGATGGTAGGGAAGTTCTTTACCTGATATTTTTCTAGCAGCTTTTTATTCGCCTCAAGTACCTCGGGCGCAAGCTTCGCAGGATTCCTCTTAGGAATATCGACAACGACCGTGACGAGCTTCTTATCCTTCGCATACTGCGCGAACTTCTCCGTATGCAGCACCTCCTTTTCAAGAGCCATACAGGGACCGCACCAATCAGAACCAGTGAAGTCAAAGAGCACATAGCCATCTATCTTCTTCGCCTCCTCAATAGCCTTAGGCAGATCAGTCATCCACCCCTCAACCGCACAGGCAGGAGCGACGAGACAAACAAGAGGGAGAGAACAGCAAAGTGCTGTTAACGAAGCACGAGAATTGAGTGAAAAATTCATGTTATCAGTATAGCAAAGCAGGGCGATACAACAAGCTTTTTTGCTTAAACGAAAAGGGGATGCGAAATAATGTTATTTTGTAATACTTGAGATGAATTCTTTACAAAGGTTAAAATATATGTTATTTTTCGATGCTTAATTAACTAATTTTCATTAATAAAACTATTACTTTGGAAGGGAGGATGCTATGGATCTATTAAATGAATTGAATGCTTGGATGAATGAATATGCCGTTTTAATTCAAATTTTTATGGCTATAGTCTTTTATAGAGATAATACCGAGAATACTTATAAGGCTGCTGCTATAGCAATAATTGTATGCCTCTTATTCGTCGTTTTTATTGATGAAATTGCACCATTTCTTAAAATGATTGGATTTGGTATTATGGGGGCAGTCATAGCATCTTTTGTTTACCGTGCTAGAGGACATAAGCTCAACTTAAGCGTGTGGGCGGGCTTCGGAGCAAGCGTGGGAGTTGTCATTGTTCTTAGTTTTGACAGAGGTATAGTTGCAGCTATCAGTGCTTTATTATGCTGTGTTTATTGTGTAGTATTAGCTGTTAAATTCTTAGGAGAAAGAAAGATTTATTATGGTTTTTATCTAGGTATACTAATAGGCTCATTAAGTCAGACTATAGCCCTTAGTTTTCTAATTGCTAACATCTGTGGTATAGGAATAGGATTGATAAAAAACGATATTGTCGAGATTACATTAGAAACATTATCTTACTCAATATGTTGTTTTTTATTAATTTGTATTTTGTTTTAAAATGATGAATTTTCTGATTTTTATATAATGATATATAGGAATGAAAAAATACCACCGAGACCGCAGAAATCACCCATCTTCCGTAGCGATCATCTGCTCCCTTTTTATCCTTCTTTTCCATAGTCGCCGCTTCTCACTCACTCCACCTCCATCGCATGGTCAGCCCAGAGTTCGCACTGAGTCATGATATCCCTCAGCGCGTCGTCTGCGCCCTCGGGTGGGTACTTGTATTTTTTTAATAGCCTTCTGATGAGCATGCGCATGTGAGCGCGTGCTGAATCCTTCTTGAGCCAATCCACCGTTTGATTCTTGCGCAGCATATCCGTGAGCTCCTTCGTCAGAGCTACGAGCTGCTCATTCTCATAAAAATCCCTGACCACCTCGGGCTTCGTGATCGCGTCATAGAATGCATGCTCCTCCGCAGTCAGCCCCATGCTCTCGCCCTCCTTGTGCGCTCGCGTGATCTGCTGCGCCAGCCCCATGAGCTCCTCTATCGTCTGCTCATTCGTGAGCATGCCATTGAGATACTTATTAATCAGACGCTGGATGATCTCGCTGAACTGCTTTGACTTAATCGCATTCGTACGCCTGTAGAGTCTGATCTGATCCTCTATCAGTCGACGCAGTAGCTCCAGTGCGAGATTCTTATGCTTCATCTTCGCGATCTCTGACAAGAACTTCGGATCGAAAAGCGAGAACTCCGACTGCACATCAGAAAAGAGATTAATCACCCCATCGCTCTTGATACTCTGCTTCAGCAGCTCATTAATGCGAGCATTCATTTCAGGTAGAGAAATCCTCTTTTCTCTCCCCGATATAGTCAGACGCATGAGAGTCACGCGTACAGCCTCATAAAAAGCAGCTTGGTAGCGCTCCTTCTCCTGAGCTAGGGAGGAGCAGAGCGACAGAGCCTGACGCATGGCCTGCGCCTCCTTAAGAAAACTATTCTTCTTCGCCTCCATGCTAGGAGCTATCATGAAATTCACCGCATCAGTAATAGTCAAGGCGCGATCTAAATCACTGCCCGAGAGAAACAGTCTATCATCGAAGCCATGGAAAAGATCTTTGCATATACTCAGCTTCTCCAGAAACTTCGGGTAAGCAGCCTCTGCGATATCCATATTCCCATAGTTCTTCTTATCCGCCTCCGTGTAGTCACTCATCGCCTGCTTCAGAGCAGAGGCTATCCCTATATAGTCCACGACGAGCCCGCCTTCCTTCTCCTTGAACACGCGGTTGACACGAGCGATGGCCTGCATCAGGTTATGCCCTACCATGGGTTTATACACATACATGGTCGAGAGAGAGGGCAGGTCGAAGCCAGTTAGCCACATGTCTACTACGATCGCGATTTTAAGAGAGCTGTCATTATCCTTAAAGCTCTTTGCCAGCTCCTCCTTGCGCCTCTTATTACCGATGATGGTGCGCCATTCTTCGGGATCTTTATTATCAGAGGTCATCACGACCGCCACTTTCTCCCCCCACGAGGGGCGCAGCTCTAGGATGCGCTTGTAGATAGCGAGGGCGATGGGGCGCGAGTACGCCACGATCATCGCCTTACCAGTGAGTAGATTCTCCCTGTAGGTCTCGTAGTGCTCTAGAATATCCGACACCAGAGAATTAATCGTGCTCTCGTGTCCTAGAACCGCGTCCATCTTCGCGAGACTGCGCTTGCTCTGCTCGATGACTTCGGGCTCAGCCTCCTCCTCCATGAGTTCATACTCGTGGTCGATGAGACGTAGCTGCTCCTCATTGAGCTGGAGCTTTACGACACGGCTTTCGTAATAGACTGGGCGCGTCGCACCATCTTCTACCGCCTGTGTCATGTCATAAATATCAATGTAGTCACCGAAAACCTCGCGCGTGCTACGATCTTTAGCTGAAATAGGCGTGCCAGTGAAGCCTATATAACTAGCGAATGGGAGACTATCGCGGATGATACGCGCTATCCCTTTCTTCATACTGCCCGTCTTCTGGTCGAGCCTTTCTTTCAGCCCATACTGTCCGCGGTGGGCTTCGTCAGCCATCACGATGATATTTTTACGCTCGGAGAGAGCCTCCTGCGACTCGGTGAACTTCTGCATCGTGGTGAAGATGATGCCGTTTGCCTTCCTCCCAGCGAGGAGGTCGCGCAGATGCTCACGGCTTTCTGCCTGCACTGGGGTCTGGCGTAAAAAGGACTGGCACTTGCAGAACTGGCTATAGAGCTGATCGTCTAAATCATTACGATCTGTGAGTACGACGATGGTGGGGCTGCTTAGTGCCTCTTGGAGCATCTGGGCATAGAAGACCATGGACAGCGATTTCCCCGAACCCTGTGTATGCCAGAACACGCCCGCTTTCCCGTCCAGTCGCGTGGCGCGTGTGGTGGATTCTACAGCCTTACGCACGGCAAAGTACTGATGATAAGCCGCGAGAATCTTATGCTGCGCCGTACCCTCATGCGAGAAGCAGATAAAGTTCTTGAGGATATCAAGGAGGCGTTCTTTTGCGAACATGCCTTTAAAGAACACATCAAAGCCCGCAAAGCGTGTATTCCCATAGCTTCCGTCTAGGGTCTTCCACTCCATGTAGCGATCCTCCTTTGCCGTGATCGTTCCCGCGCGTGAGATAGCCAAGTCACTCATCACACAGATAGCATTGTAGATGAACATGGAGGGGATCTCCTGCATGTAGTTGCGTATCTGAGCGTAGCCCTCAGAGGCATCTGTTTCCTTACGCGAAGGGGATTTTAGCTCGATGAGCACGATGGGCAGCCCATTGAGAAAGAGTAGGACATCAGGGCGTTTCTCTGAGTGCTCGATGAATGTCCACTGATTCGATATGATGAAGGAGTTATTCTCCACCTGCTTATAGTCGACGAGGTAAACGATGCCGGAGCGTGCGCCTTCGGGCGTGTGATAGGAGACTGGCACGCCATTCTGCAGGTAGTCCATGAACTGCGCGTTGTTCTGGACGAGGTCGGCATGATCAAAGTATTTTAGCAAGCGCAAAGCCTCCGTTATCGCCTCATCAGGCAGCTTTGGATTGAGGCGGTAGAGGCATTTTTCAAGCTCCACCTCATGCAGCGGGCAGTGGTAATCTCTATCCCCCAAATCAGGCGCGTACACATGAGCATAGCCCAAGCTCTCAAAGAGCTCGATAATGGAGTTCTCGTAAGTCGGTTCATTGAAACTGATGCTCATAGGAAAAGAGAGGAGATATGGTTTATAGTTTTACCTGCGAGACACCGATCTCCCCCGACATGAGTTTGGGGAGGAGGGTGTCGCGGAGGGTAGTGAGATGTTCTATTTCTTCTTTGTGACGCGCAATTACACTAAAATAACATTTCGTAATATTTTCAAATTGCTTTAGTATTGTATTATCGGGAACTAAAATTGTTTGTTTCCTAAAGCTTGGTACTGTGAGTTGCTGTTGTGTTGTTCCAAATCCTTCGATTCTTTGTGTAAGTAAGTAAAGATAAATGAATTGTGTTGTTATTGCTTCGCGTTTTGGTATGAGGGAAATTAATCTAACTATAGGAAAATATGGTATTTGTCGCAGACAGGTAAAGCCTATAGTGCCTCTAGCTGATACGGTAACACTTTCCTCAAAAACTCTTGCTTTAGTAGTGTATCCGTAGAGTCCCTCTTTGGAAATACCATTTGAATATATAGGGATTGTGCACCCACTAGTTTTTTCTAAAGAAACAATATTTGGCTTGTCTCCACCAGCGCTGATACTACAAACATCCGCAAGTGTTAATATTTTCCATTCGCTGGGCATTACACCATCAAATAGTTCAAATTTTACAAACCACGATTTAAAAATCGCTTGTGCTTGTTGCTCTAGGTTTTCATTAATACGCTGATTGAGCCCTATTTTTTTATCAATTGTACTCAGTACATGAGCAATTTGCTTTTGAGTTTGAAGATCAGCTATGAAATCTATATCTAAAGGGTGAATATGATTGCGGTTTAGCGTTGGTACGGCACTCCCGCTTGCGTAGTGTTCTAATTTTAATGTTTTTATATAATAGTATAAAAATAGAGGATTATTTCCTTTGAAATTATCAATATAGAGTGTTGTGTTATGAGCCCAACATTGGTGATAAAAATAAGGAATACCAATATTGCCACTTCGACCTATAGTAATACACGGAGATATAGGGGTAAAAGAATCATGATAGCCTATACAGCCATTTGAACCAGCAACAGGTATGTCACCAAGACGCATTTTAGATTTAGGGAGATCGTGACCTCGCCGAAAATTAAGAACTTGACCTAATGTTGTTTTGACGCAAATAGATGATTTATTTTTAGCCTGTATTACAAAATAACCACTCTCAATCTGCGCATGAAACTCTACTGGCACATCATCCCAAACAAACAAATCTACGCGGAAGGGCAGCGAACTTTCCTCGAAAGCCTCGCGTAGGGCGCAGATCTGCCCCCTTGCCTCCTTGCCCACATGAGCCACCAGATCGAGGTCAGACTTCGGGGTCGAAGTCCACTTCACGCGTGAGCCGTACGCCCAGACCTCCGCATGGGGAATATGCTCACGCAGTAGCTCGCGCACGAGGTGGAGCTGTTCGCTAGTTAAATCAATGCTTGAGACCTGTTCTTTCATAGTTCCCATTTTTTGGTACTCAGCGTTTGATAAAGAGCTATCGCATCTGCAATAAAAGCAGGCATGAGTTCAAGCGATTGGAGGGCTTTCTCTCCGCTGTAGTCATGTGCAGTGCTATTGCGTGCGTCGCAGTAAGCCAAAAACTCCTCTACACTGGATGGCAATAGATTGTTCTCATGAGCGAGGCGGAAAACAGGCTTGGGGCTGTTGTTCACATTGCTCACGCCGTAGTCTTCTGAGAGGAAGCGTTTGAGCACCTTCCACATGCAGTCAAAGCAGGTCTCAAAGCGCTGGATAACTGATTCTGCCATGCCTTCTTTAATGAAAGTAGGATAATCTGTTTTTAAGTTTGAATAATGTTCAAACTGAGAT
Organism: uncultured Akkermansia sp.; assembly: GCA_964370425.1. Classification (GTDB taxonomy): domain Bacteria; phylum Verrucomicrobiota; class Verrucomicrobiia; order Verrucomicrobiales; family Akkermansiaceae; genus Akkermansia. The sequence goes on from CAYJJD010000005.1 coordinate 36,699, forward strand.
TCGAGGTTCTTCAGGGATTGCTGAAACTTGCTATAATCAATCATATTAAAAATAAGGGTTTACATTTTCCATCCTATGCTGGCGAGGACATCTTTTATCTCGTTTTGTAGCTTGATGGATTCATCAAACATGGTGGAGAGCTCGCCCGTGAGGCGTTTCATCTTTTCCTCGTAGGGCTCGCTGTCTTCTTCCTGCTCCTCCATACCCACATAGCGACCGGGGGTGAGGATGTAGTCATGGGAGGCTATGTCTTCTATGCTGGCGATGGCGGAGAATCCTTTTTTCTCCTCCAGTGTGCCGTCTTGGAAGGCGGCGAAGCTGTCGGCGAGTAGCGCGATGTCTGCATCTGTGAAGTCGCGGTGCTTTCTATCTACCATGGTGCCCATCTGGCGAGCGTCGATGAAGAGTGTCTTCCCCTTCTGCTTCTTGTTCTTCGTGATGAACCAGAGCGTCACAGGGATCGTGACGCTGTAGAAGAGCTGAGGGGGGAGGGCGACGATGCCCTCGACGAGGTCGGCATCGACGATGTTCTTACGTATCTGTCCCTCTCCGCTCTGCTGGGAGGATACGGCACCGTTCGCGAGGACGAGCCCTATCTTCCCCTTGGGCGCGAGGTGGTGTATCATGTGCTGAATCCATGCGTAGTTCGCATTCCCTGCTGGTGGGGTGCCGTACTTCCAGCGCAGGTCATCCTTGAGCTTATCCTGTCCCCAGCCTGAGAGGTTGAAAGGGGGATTCGCCATGATGAAGTCTGCCTTGAGCGTGGGGTGGAGGTCTTCGAAGAAGCTATCGGCATGATGCGGTCCGAATTCAGCTTCGATGCCTCGTATCGCCATGTTCATCTTCGCCATTTTCCATGTGTCGGCATTCGACTCTTGGCCATAGACGGAGATGTTGTTGCGCTTGCTGCTATGGGCTTGTAGGAACTTCACCGACTGTACGAACATGCCACCGCTGCCGCAGGCGGGGTCGTAGACGCGGCAGTTGTCGTAGGGCTTGAGTATCTCGACGATGGTCCGCACGATGCTAGAGGGGGTGTAGAACTCGCCACCCTTTGTGCCTTCGTAGGCGGCGAACTGGGCGATGCAGTATTCATAGGTGCGTCCGAGTAGGTCGCGGTCTGCGTCGTCGTGGGAGATGTCGATGCGGTTTGTAAAGAGGTCGACGACATCGCCTAGTACGCGCTTGTCGAGGTCGGGGTTTGCGTAGTTCTTAGGCAGTACTCCCTTGAAGCGTGGGTCGTCTTTTTCTATGGCGCGCATGGCATCATCGATGACGCTGCCTATTTCTGGTGTATGTGCCGCTGCGGCAATCGTCGCCCAGCGCGCGGGCTTGGGGACGTAGAGGATGTTTTCCTGTTTGTAGGCATCGCGCTCGTCTTCAAATCCTTCTTCTTCGGCGACGAGATCGTTATAGCGATGATCAAAGGCGGCGGAGATGTAGCGCAGGAAGATGAGTCCTATGATGACTTTTCTGTATTCGGCTGCGGGGATGTGTCCCCAGAGCACGCATGCTGCATCCCAGATTTCTTTCTCAAAGCCGATTTTTGTACTGTCCTTGTCTTTCGTTCTTTTCGCTTTAGCCATGTGATGATGAGTGCGTATTGTCTACTCAAAGTATCATAGCATAAAACCTTTAGAGTGCAAGTTGTTTTTTCCCTTTATCATGCTGATGAAGTCAGAAAAAAGCCCCCACTCTGCATGCAGCAGGGTGGGGGTATGATATGATTCTCTAGGAGGGTCTTAGTCCTCTTGAGCTCCTATTTTCTTGAGGAGGTCTGCGGCGTCTTCGTTCCCTTGGTCTGCTGATTTCTTCGCCCAGTAATGAGCCTTCTTCTCGTCCTTGGTGACGCCTTTTCCTTCGGCATAGCAGAATGCGACACTGAACTGCGCGTCAGCATGACCTTTCTCCGCCGCCATCATCGCGTATTCATAGGCTTTCGTCAGATCCTGAGCTGTGCCAGTCCCATCATAGTAACAGTTTCCTATCAGATACTGAGCTCCGGTATGGTCCATTGCAGCGGCCTTCATACCGAGTTCAAAGGCTTTCGCGTAGTCCTGGCTTGTACCAGCCCCTTCATAGTAGCAGGTCGCTGACAGGTACAGACCCGAGGCATCTCCCATTTCTGCCGCCTTTAAATATAATTCTAGCGCTTTCTTATCGTCCTTGGGGGTGCAGTTACCTTCTTGATAAGCGTAGCCTATCACCACGAGGGTGTAAGGATTCTCTTCATCGTAGGCTTTCATATACCACTCAAATGCTTTTTTTCCGTCCTTCTCTACTCCAACCCCATGTTCATAGCAACGTGCTAAGAGGAATATCGCATACTCATTATCCATTTCTGCAGCTTTTCTATACAGCTCCAGAGCTTTGTCTAGGTTCTTGTCTACGCCTTCACCAAGTTCATAGCAGCTACCTAGGATAGCCATTGCCTGTGCATGATCTTGATTAACAGCCTTTCTTAGCCATTCCACCGCTAACTTTTCATCCTCGGCGACTCCGAATCCATTTAAGTAGCAGATACCGATACCATTTTCACCTGCTGCGTCGCCTTGGTCAGCGGCTTTTTTATACCACTGAGCTGCAGTCGTGTCGTTTTTCTCGACACCAGTCCCTTTGTGATAGCGTAAGCCTAGCTCTACCTGCGCCTTTGCGTCACCGCTTTCAGCGGACTGGATGAGCTGCTCAAGAGGGACTGTCTTCATATCTGCCGCGACGCATGGCGCGGACAGAGAGAGGCTGATCCCTATAAAGAATGATAATGCAAGGAATTTTAAACGATGATCATTATGGATTTTCATAAGAATGATTTATGTAATGGGGGAGATGTGAAGAAGGGTTTGAAATAGCAGTCATACAGTACCTTTAACTCAAAAGGTGAAATACATATTCTCAACTCTCACAGTATATCAGATTGACAGCACATAGCAAGCCGATAATTATATAGTTGTTTATTTCTTATTTTAAGAATATTGATGGCTTTTGCTGACATACTTTAGATTGAACTTTATCTATATAATCTTGACAAAGTGAAGCATTCGCATTACATTATCGCCTCAACGCATCGTTGTCAGCAATCTCAATTTCAATATCATGAGCGATTCTTCTACATACCCTAAGAGTTTAAAGTCGATCAAGGCTACATTACTAAGCCTCCCTTTTCTCTTTCTTAACTCTTGCCTCGTAGGTCCAGACTACGAAGCTCCACATATGCAAGTACCTAGCGCCTTCCGAGGTGCTCCCAGCTACGAAGAATCCATTGCGAACCTCCCATGGTGGAAGGTGGTGAAGGGGAAGAATCTCCAGAACCTCCTCGTCGAAGCTTACCAGAATAATCGCGAGCTGCGCGCGACCATGGCTAATGTGGAGTCCGCTCAGCAGTATATTCAGGTGGCCGCCGCTCCGATTTTCCCCTTCTTAGACTACGGTGCGAACACCAGCCGCGCGAACTCTGGTACTTCGAATCCTAACTCCCCATCGCTCTCAGGCTCGACAGGCGCATCGCTCTCTGCCTCATGGGAGCTCGACCTCTGGGGTAAGACTCGTCGCGGTATAGAAGCCGCCGAGGCTGAGTATGCAGGTGCAGATCACCTCATGCGCTCCTTACAGCTTTCCCTGCTGCGTCAGGTGTCCACGAGCTACCTACAGCTCCTCATGCTTGACGAGCAGCTGCGTATCAGCCGCAAGGCCGTGACATCTTATCGCAAGTCTCTTGACCTCTTCCAGGTGCGACTGGAAGGCGGTATAGGTAACAAGCTAGAAGTCGAATCCGCTACCGCAGCACTAGCTGCTGCTGAAGCGAAGATTCCTGACATCGAGTCACAGATTGTCGCGCTGGAAAACAGCCTCAGCGTCATCATCGGTCGTACACCAGGTAGCGTCTCTCGTGGCAGCGATACTCTCAGTCGCTACGTGAACTCCTCATCCGTACCTTCTGGTGTACCTGCGAACATCTTGGCTAATCGTCCTGACGTGCTCGCTGCAGAGCAAAAGATCCGTGTCGCGAATGCGAACGTAGGCATCGCCATTGCGAACTTCTTCCCCACTGTGAACCTGACTGCTGGCTACGGAGCTGTCGCCCCACAGCTGCTGTCATTCAACAAGGCGAATGATACCTGGAACTTCGCCGCTGGACTCACAGGCCCGCTCTTTCGAGCAGGTGTGCTTAGTGCTGGTGAGAAGATCGCGTACAACAATCTGAAAGCTGAGCTCTCAAGCTACGAAAATACCGTCCTCTACGCGATGGCTGAGGTAGCCACGACGCTCACGCAGCGCACGAAGCTTCGCCAGATCATCTCTAAGCAGGAGAAGGCTGTCGTCGCTTACCGCCAAACGCTTGAGACCTCGTTCTCACTCTTCCAAGGCGGTGTGGCTAGCTACTACGAAGTACTCCAAGCCCAGCAGCAGCTCTTCCCTGCGGAATTACAACTCGCCTCTTACCGCTACCAGTACGCTGCGACCGTACCTACACTGTACACGCAGCTCGGTGGTGGCTGGAAGAGCTCCCACAAGGAGATACGCACAGGCGCAGAGGATAATACCCCTGACAAGAAGCAATAAGTTCATATCCTAATCACACATCTCCATGTCTGAGTCGCTTTATATACCCGAGGGGGAGCAGGTTTCGCGTCAGGAAATCTACGAAGCCATCCTCCCTCAGTTAGAAGCCCTGCTCAGCGCGGAGACTGATCGTATCGCGAATCTCGCGAACACAGCAGCCGTTCTGAAAGAAGCCTTTGGCTTCTTTTGGGTAGGCTTTTATCTGAAGCATACGGAGGACGAGCTCGTGCTAGGCCCTTTCCAAGGACCTCTCGCCTGCACCCGTATTCGCAAAGGGAAGGGTGTCTGTGGCACCAGCTTCGCCGAGGCTCGCACGGTCATCGTGCCCGATGTGGATCTCTTCCCTGGGCATATAGCCTGTAGCTCTCGCTCGCGCAGTGAGATCGTCGTCCCGCTCATCGCGGAGGATGGAGAAGTCTGGGGTGTGCTGGATATAGACAGCGAAAGGCTCGCCGATTTCGACGAGCTGGATGCTCAGTATCTTGAGCGATTAGTTCAGATTTTGAATGCTTAATTCTTTTTAGCTCTCCTCCTCTGGGGAGCTTTTTTCTTGCTCTGCTGCCGCACGAGCTGTATTCGCTTCATGCTGCTCCAGCATATGGAGCGCGAGGAGATTTCCTCCCTTCGCGGCATGACGCAGTGCGATGATCGCAGCATCCATGTTCTTCTCCAAGAGACGTCCTTCGAGCAGCACCATCGCGAAGACAAAGCTCGCCACATGGTCACCACTCTGGGCTGACATCTCCAGCGAGGCAAGATCCTTCGGTGTGCGAAGTGTGGCAAAGTAGAGTCGAGCTAGCTGCTGCTGCGCCTCGGCATGCCCTGCGGCTGAGGCTCGACGTAGGAGGTCTGCACCCTCACCAGGGTGTGCTGCCTTCAGGCATGCCATGCCTTTTAAGAAATCATCTGCACTCTGTTCTAGTGTATACTCGGAATCGTCACTCATAAGAAAATAAGGGAAGGGGGGTATCTAATTAAAAACTGCGAGGCTCGACCCACAGGCATTTCAGGTAGTCTTCACCATCGAAATCGAAGGGCATGAGTGCGTGCTGTAGCTGGTGCTGCGGGGCTGCCTCACTGACCATCTCGGCGAAGTCTTGGTGGCTCATCTTACGGCAATTACTCGTGCAGAGTAGCCATCCGTCAGGGCTGAGGCAGGCGAGTGCGAGGTTCACGAGCATGCCATAATCACGCTCGGCACGCCAGATGCGTCCCTTCTCATCGCGTGAGAAAGTAGGGGGGTCGAGGATGATGCCGTCGAAGCGTCTGCGCTGGCGGGCAAAACGCTCCAGCCAGTGCAGGGTATCCCCCTTGCAGAAGTAATGCGCCGCAGGGTCTATGCCATTGAGCTGCATATTCTCCTTACACCAGTCGAGGCAGGGGCGTGCGAGGTCGAGCGTCGTTGTCTGCGCGCCTGATAGTGCAGCGCAGAGTGAGAAGCCACCTGTGTAGGAAAAGGTATTGAGCAGCGTCATGCCTTCACGGCATCGCTCCATGACTTCTTGTCTGTTATCGCGCTGATCGAGGAAGAGTCCTTGGGAATAGCCCGCGGCCATGTCCATCATGTACTTCGCGCCATTTTCGAGGATGACGAAGCGCTGATCACAGGGTTCACCTGCTATCTGCGTGGGGGCTTGCTTGTTATCACGGTCAAGCTGCTTAACAAAGATAGGTGCTCCAGAGGCTCTGAGCTCCTGAAGCAGAGCTGCTGGCATCTCGCAGTCACGGAGTGACACGAGGTAGCGATCAGCCATGGCATCGACGAAGACCCCATCCCACTGCGTGCCATCTAGGACGCGAAAGGCGTTTGTCCCGCTCTCCGCGAGCTGGGCTCGCCTCTCGGCGGCTATAGAAAGGATGCTTGCGCTCATGTTCGCTTATACAAGATGCGACTGAGCGATGCGCTGTATCGTCTCGGCCATGCTGCTGAGTGCATTCGCGCGTGTGGACGCGAGGTGCTCACGCAGTCCAGATTCATCGAGGCGGCTGAGATCAGCAGACGCTACCTCGGCGACGGGAAGACCCGAGAGCAGGCGGATGAAGAGGGCGATGAGCCCCTTAGTGATCAGAGAATCGCTGTCCGCATGGATGATGAGATTCCCATCGACGAGCTCACAGCCCACCCAGACGCGACTCTGGCAGCCTTGGATGAGATTTTCGTCCTGACGGTATTGCTCAGGAAGTGCTGCGAGTTTGTGACCGAGGGAGATGATGTATTCATACTTTTCCATCCAGTCATCGAAGATGGAGAAATCATCCAGTAAAGCTTCTACGCGTGATTCGTAATTCATAGGAGAATATTCTATAATTCTAGCTTAAGCTTGAGAGGTTGCTAGCGTGTAGAGGACGGCCTTCTGCGCGTGGAGGCGATTCTCAGCCTCGGCGAAGATAGCGTCTGCGTGACCTTCCAGCACTTCTTCGGTGATCTCGTAGCCGCGGTAGGCGGGAAGGCAGTGGAAGACGCTGTGCTTAGGCGCGGCGAGTTCGAGTAATTCCCTGTTCACTTGGTATGGGAAGAAGGCCTGCTCCTTCGAGCCCTTCTGATCTTCCTGTCCCATGGAAATCCATGTGTCGGTGTTAATCACGACGCAATCGCGTACGGCTTCCTCTGCGTCCGTCGTGCAGATGATGCCATCGTAGTCGAGCGCGGCTAGCGTGTCTTGCTTTGGCAGAGCCTCCGCTGGACCTGCGAGCACGAGAGTGAAGCCGAGGTGTTTAGCCGCCCACATCCATGAGCGTCCCATGTTATTATCCACATCGCCGAGGAAGGCGATCTTCATCCCCGCCCATGAGCCTACTCCATAGATTTCTTCTATGGTCATGAGGTCGGCAAGAATCTGGCAAGGGTGCTCGAGATCGGTGAGGGCATTAATGGTAGGAAGCTTCGAGAAGTCAGCGAAGTCGATGACTTCCTGCTGTTCGTAGGTGCGGATGACGGCACCGTGAATCATGCGTCCCAGCACACGGGCTGTGTCCTTGATCGGTTCGCCACGTCCGAGCTGGATGTCTCGCGTCGAGAGGAACATGGGGCGACCTCCGAGCTCGGAGATGCCTACTTCAAAGGAGACGCGTGTGCGTGTCGATGATTTCGAAAAGATGAGAGCCCATGTCTGCCCAGCTAGGGGCTGCTCAGCGTGCTGACCTCGCTCGCTCTTCAGGCGATGGGCGAGTGCTAAGAGATCTTGGATGCTTTCGCGATTTAATTCTTCGATGGACAAGAGATTCTTCATATTCTTCATGTTCTTCGTATAGGGGAAGAGGTATGCTAAGGGTGATGGAAAGGGGAATTATACGTGAAAAATAGCTTGTGTAAAGTAAATTTTACACGAGCTTTTCTGTTAGCTCCGTGTTAAAAATTAATTCAAGCTTATCCCCAGCTGCTCGGGCAGGGCGATGCGCGGACGCTCCGTGAGTATCTCACCGCCATTTGTACCGACAGCGACCGTATGCTCGAAGTGTGCTGCCCAGCTATTGTCAGAAGACACGATGGTCCAGTCATCCGCGAGGACGCGTATGTGCGCCTTGCCTAGTGTCACCATGGGCTCGATCGCGAGTATCATGCCACGCTTCAGGCGGGGGAGGCGGTAGTTCGGTCTGAAATTAGGGATCTGAGGTTCTTCATGCAGCTTACGCCCGACACCATGGCCGACCATCTCGCGGACGATGCCGTACTTGAAGGGCTTAATATAGTCTTCGATAGCGCCGCAGACATCGAGCAGGGATGCCCCATGCTTCGCCTCGGCTATGCCGCGGAAGAGTGATTCCTCTGTCACCGCGAGGAGGCGGCGTGCTTCCTCAGAGCACTTGTTGTAATCACCGACACAGACAGTGACCGCGTTATCCCCATACCATCCATCGACGATAGCACCAGCGTCGAGGCTAACGATGTCGCCTTCTCGAAGGACGCGTGAGCCACCTATGCCGTGGACGACCTCTTCATTCACCGAGATGCAGAGCTGCCCAGGGAAGCCACCGTAGCCGAGAAAGGCATTCCCGCACTTTTCTCGTGCGAAGAGTTCTGCGACATAGCTATTGAGCTCACCTGTCGTGATGCCGGGGCGCACGAAGGCCTGTGCATCCATGAGAATGCGGGCAGAGACTTCGCCTGCTTTTCTCAGTTTATTAATTTCATTCGGATTGCGTAATGGGATGCGGTCAGCCATAGTGATGAGAAGTAGTATGTGGTTATAAGTCTATCACAGCTGTGAATAAGTAGTCAAATGCTGCGAATAAAAGCAACAGGGTCTTTCATAGAAAGACCCTGTTTTTTTAAGTTAATGATAGGTTGTACCTAGCTTTAAGGCACCTTGCCAAATTAGTTCGATCAATATGATAATCTCGAAAATGAGCTACACATCACGTCTTTTGCTGCATTGTGGCGAGAATTTTCAGCTTTTTGGGCTTACATAGCTTGCTATGCGCACCCAAGCGCTGTAAATTGTCATCCAAACTGCATGTAAAAGACGAAGCTGCTAATTTTGCAAAGTTCCTTATGCAGACAGTGTCGCACCTTCTTTTTGATCAATAGCCTTTTTAGCAAGATCAAAAACGGCCTTGAATCCTTCTGGATTCGAAACTGCGAGGTCAGCGAGAGTCTTACGATCAAGCTCGACGTTAGCAGCCTTGAGACCCTCCATGAAGCGAGAGTAGCTCAGACCAAGGGAGCGTGAAGCAGCGGAGATACGTGTGATCCAGAGGCGACGGAATTGTCCCTTACGCTTCTTGCGGTCACGGTATTCATACTGCCATGCTTTGTATACTGCATCTTTCGCATAGCGGAAGAGCTTGCTGCGGAAACCGCGGAAGCCCTTCGCACGAAGGAGGATGCGCTTGCGACGCTGGCGTGAAGCCGGTCCATTTGTAGCACGTGCCATATATTATACGTTTTTTATGATGAACGAACAGTTCTTCCTCACCTTCTACAGTCTCGTTCGTTCATTCCTCTAGCTAGAGGAAGGCTGTATGAAGGCCGCTCGATTAGCGAGCGGGAGCTTGGCAATGTTGCCGGGTTTCAGGTTAATTATGCGAAAGGCAGGTTCTGCTTGACTGCCCAAACTTGAGTAGCGTCGACCAGAGCTGGACGTCCGAGAGCGCGTTTGCGCTTGCTGGACTTCTTCTGGAGGATGTGACGCTTACCTTGTTTGCGGCGCAGTACCTTGCCCGTGCCAGTAACCTTGAAACGCTTAGCAACAGCCTTACGTGTTTTGTTAATACCACCTTTGCGGGTCATGGTGCGAGAATTATATGCATAATTTCGAATTTGGCAAGGATAAAATGCATATTTTTTTATTATTTTTAGTTGAGGTGGGGTTAATAGGCTAATTTCGCAAGGTGCCCTTCAGGGAATTATAGGCAATAGTTGAGGATTCTCTTGATGAATTCGTTTCCACGTTTTCTCAAATTGGTCAATGTGGTAACGCGCAGGATTGATTGTCTCAATGTAGCGCACTTCGGGAGTTCGGCTTTCCTTATTGCTATTTAGCTTTTGGAGGCTGGCTTGGATAAATAAAACAGAGTTAGGTTTGAGTCGAATCGTTTTAGCTGAGCCATCAGGGTGGAATAATCCCTCTTCATGGTACACAGTTTCTTCTAGAATATCTCCCTTTTTGAACACCTTATCTACTGGTATGAGAATCTCATACCTACGGATCACATTTTCTGAGTCTTTAATCTCGTCTGAGACTACCTTGACAAAAGCGAGACCTTTATCCTCCCTGAGGTGCCTTTCAAAATGAGCCTCGCGAATGCGTTGTACTTCAGGGGACATGGGTGCACCTTCTGTCCTGTAGGGGCGACTGTCGTGCGGTAGGGGCGGCGCAGAGGAAGCACCTAGAGCGATTAGCCCGCCACTGGAAAAGCACAGAGCTGCCATAAAGATTTTAGTTGTTGTTGATAGTATGTTTTTCATGAAATTATATATATTATTTGTAGATTCTTAATCTACATTAGATGAGTCTCGGATGGAAGGAAATTTATTCAATAACTAGAAAGTAATTTATTTTTTTTAACATTATCTTTATAGGTGATTTATAGGTGATTTATAGGTGACTTCAAAATTAGCAGCAAAAGGCGTGCTGTTGCGCTCATTTTCGAGATCACCATTCTGCTCGGACTAATTTCGCAAGGTGCCTTTTAGGGTTGGGATGTGATGACGTGCTGGCCGTCCGAGTGGATGTAGTAGGTGGGTGTCTTGTCCGTTTGCCATGGGGCTCGGTGGATATGCTCTGCGCTGCGCAGCTCCACGGTGATGGGGAGCAGAAGTTTAGCTACTTGAAGGTGGGGGAAGTGAAGTGTGGCATAATCGCCTCTGTAATGAAGGGTGGAGTCTCTTCCTTCTGTGCTGTATACTTGCTCGACCTTGAGGAGCTTGAAACTCGTGCCCTTGCTGATGTAAAACAGCGCGTCGCTTCCTTGGTGTTCATTAAGTTCTAGCGATGAGACGGTCGACGGTATGGGATTTTCATCATCCCATTGTATGTATGAGTTGCGTACGTAGTAATCTCGTTGTGTTATGAGCGTCTTTTTTGTGAGGGGCTCGTAGGCGGGCTGTGCGGTGATGTCCTTTCGTTCTACTGTAAATCCCCAGAATCCAAATGAAAAGCAGGAGCTAAGACTGAGGCTAGCAAGGGTTAGTATAATGAATCTTGTGGTCATGTTTCTAATATTATATCACGCCTTTCTGCTCTACAATGTAATAATACGGAAAAGCCCCTCCGATGACACAGAGGGGCTTCCTGTAGCCTCTTCAACCGTGAAGAGGCTATCCTAGCATACTGACTGGGGTTAGTTATTCTAAGGGGGATGAATTCTGGTTCATCTATAATTGGTTTTATTGGTTTTCGAGGCAGTTGATCTTCACGAAGGCTTCTTCCTGAAGGCGGCAAGCACCACAGGCGAACTTCGCACGGATTTGTAGAGCTTCATCGAGGTCGTCACGGATCGTGAGCTTCACCTTGAAGTCGTCCCAGATGCCGAACTGTGCCTTACTCTTCACCCATGCGAGGCAGGAGCGAATGCCATTAGCGGCGATAGGCAGCTGCTCGGTGCGGATGATGCGGAAGCCTAGGAAGCTATCGACCTTTCCTTCCGCGAGGGCGCGGACGGTGTTGTAGTCGAAGCTGGAGACTTCGGGCTCTTTCAGCAGGGCATTGATCTGGCTGCTGGAGCAGGCGAGGACGAGCTCGTCACCGTAAGCACGACGCTCATCGTTCCATGCCTCAGCGCGCTGGAGCATGGTGAGTGCCTGTCGCAGCTTCGCGACGGTGAGGTTCGAATCGACGGCAGAGCCTGTGTCGGTGTAATCTTCGGCGATGGTTTGGTCGCTGGGGAAGAGGACGCTCTGTGTGCCGTTCTCTCCCTCGAAGTTTTCTCCGAGGAAGCTGCTGAGCATGACGGAGTCCATGCAGCGACCAGCGGCGGCGCGTAGACCTTCGATGGTCTTAGAGACAGGCGCGTCGATGCTGGCGAGCTTCTTCGCGTCGAACTCGTCGAAGCCCACGGCCTTCGTGTAGATGTGGGGGTACATGACGCGGCGCGAGGTGGGGGCTTCGTTGAGCACGGTGCTGCCCATGCGTGATGTCTTCTCTTCAAAGGAGAGGAGACCGTACTGGTCAAAGGCGACCATCTTGCCGCTAAGACCTGATTCTACCGTGACGAACTTTTCGAGACGGGAGGCTTCCTGCTGGAGGTAGGAGCCCCATTTTTCACTGTACTTGACCTGATAGCTATTTGAGATTTCAGCCATGGTAATGTTATTTTCTATGTATTCTATTTCTGTTTTATAGTGGGGTGGCAAATCGGTTGCTCTAGATTACCCTCGTCGGGGTCACACCGTGCGGTGCTGCTGGACTTGTTCCTGCGTGATGCTGAATTGTAAGTGAGATGCACTCTTGCCGGATAGAAGGAAACCATATTTTCTCACGCTTGTCACCTGATACTGTAGCTATGCTCGGTGCTATCCAGCGGTGATGAGCGAGTGTTGCTCGCTTTGTGAAATCGCCTTGCGTGAGCTGATACTTCGTGTTATAGTGTGCGCGCTTATGTTAGGAATTATCTATTTTCTCATCGCCTTAGCTGTCCTGCTAGTAGGGGCGTACTTTTATAGTAAGATAGCCGAGCGCGCCTACGGGGCGAATCCTGAAATGATCATGCCCTGTCACGCAAAGGCCGATGGCGTGGATTATGTAGAGCTTCCTATGTGGAAGGTGATGATGATTCAGCTGCTGAATATTGCAGGTCTAGGACCTATATTCGGAGCACTCGCTGGCTGTCTCTTCGGTCCTGTCGCTCTGATATGGATAGTTCTAGGCTGCGTGCTCGGTGGGGCGGTGCATGATATGCTCGCCGCGACGATGTCAGCGGAGCATGACGGGGAGAATCTGCCGTCTACAGTCGGGCGTTATCTCGGGAGGACGGGGCGTGTGATGACGCTGATCGCCTGCGTACTGCTCTCCTTCCTCGTCGGGCTTCTCTTCACTCTCGGGCCTGCGGGCATGCTGCATGCGCTGGTGGATGAGATTTCTGTGTTCTGGTGGAGTGTGGTGATCATTTCCTATTACTTCATTGCGACTGTGCTGCCTATACAGTCGCTGATAGGGCGTATTTATCCTTATTTTGGCATCTTGTTCCTGCTGATGACGGTGGGGGTGTTTGTCGCTCTGTTGACAAGTGGCATTGAGCTCATCCCTGACCGTGAATGGTTCGCGAATAGGCATCCCGTGGAGGGGCTGAGTATATGGCCGATGATCTTTGTCACGATCGCATGCGGGGCTGTGTCGGGCTTTCATGCGACGCAGAGCCCGATGATGGTGCGATGTCTTGGGTCGATGAAGTCTGTGCGCCCTGTATTCTATGGATCTATGGTAATAGAGGGTGTTGTGACGATGATTTGGGTAGTTGTCGGCCTGAGTCTTCGGGAGCTTTTCACCGATTACGCTCTAGTAGCTGATGCGAGCGGGACGTTTTCTGTGCAGCGTGCCGCTGTCGAGGGGGGAGGGCAGCAGTTGCTCAGCTTTGCGGAGCTTATCCTGAAGAGTCCAGCCACGGCGGTGAACTTCGCGACGACACATCTGCTCGGTGGGGTAGGAGCTGTGATCGCTCTCATCGGTGTCGTCGTCTTACCTATCACCAGTGGTGATACGGCTCTGCGTAGCAGCCGCCTCATGCTCGCTGAAGCCTTTCATCTGGGGCAGGCGAAGCTCAGTCGCCGCCTGCTCATTGCTATTCCTCTCTTCGTCTGCGTGATATCTCTCACACAGGTAGATTACGCGTCAGCGTGGCGTTACCTAGGATGGGTGAATCAGCTGCTCGCTTGTATGACTCTGTGGACGCTGTCCGTGCTGCTTAAGCGTCGCGGTCGTTTTCATTTTATCACTTCACTGCCCGCGGCGTTTATGACGACGGTTTGTGTGACGTATCTGCTGTGTGCGCCTGAGTGCTTTTCCTTTGATCTTATGGTGTCTACGGTGAATGCTCTGTGCTTTGTAGCTGTGCTCTATGGGGTGTTTCTGTCGCTTGTGCGTCCGAAGAATAGCTAATGGCCACCTTGCGAAATTAGTCCGAGTAGAATGTTGATCTCAAGAATAAGCGAAACAGCACGCCTTTTGCCACATTTTGGCGACAATATACAGCTTTTTGGACTTACATAGCTCGCTATGCGCGCCCAAACGCCGTAAATTATCATCCAAAGTGCGTACAAAATCCGAAGCGGCTAATTTTGCAAAGTGCCCTAATGCCGATATTGCATCTTGTCAAGTGTTTGCATTTTTGCTAATGTTAAAGGCGAGAAATGCTAAGAAATAAGGCACATAGAAAAGCGCGAGTCGCGAAGAAACCACCGCTGAAGGCACGCAAACCAGAGAAGCGTGGGGGGGGGCTTTTCCAGAAATCAGGCTCGCCATGGTTGCGGTTTTTTATAAAAGCGAGTATTGCGCTTTTTATACTCATGATCTTAGGTGCTGTGGCTGCTTACTACGCTTTCATGACGATCACCTCCCCACACCGAAAGTGGGCGAATGAAATTAATCTAGAGAATATCAATAATCTGGAGCATCCCGCCATCATCTATGATAGGAATGGAAAGGAGCTCGGTCGCATCTATGATGAGAATCGTAGCTACGTCACACTCGATAAGGTGTCGCGGAGTATGATAGATGCCCTTGTGGCTCAGGAGGATAAGACCTTCTGGACGCATGATGGCTATGATCCTGTCGGTATAGCACGTGCGGTGAAGGCTGCTATATCGGCTGGTGGAGCTCCGAATCAGGGGGCATCCACCATCACCCAGCAGCTTGCACGTGGTGCATTCGATCTGGAAAGGCGCACCATCGCGCGTGGTGGGTCACGCTATGAGAGAAAAATCGTCGAAATCTTCCTCGCTATGCGTGTCGAAGAGAAGTACACGAAGGAGCAGATCCTAGAGTTCTACCTGAATCGCATCTACTTCGGTCGAGGCTTCTACGGCATACGCGCCGCCTCACTCGGTTACTTCGGTAAAGAGCCTATTGATCTCACTGTGCCAGAGGCTGCGAGTATCGCCGCTCTCGTGAAGAACCCTGAGAGGTACAATCCCATCCGGAATCCAGAGTTGAACTTCCGCTGGAGAAATGACGTGATAGACCGTATGTATCGCTGGGGCTACCTGAGCTTTGATGAAGCGGATCGCTTGAAAAAGTTCCCCTTAGAAGTCAACCCTAAGCCCCTGCAGCGCAATACGAGCTTCCTCTACAATCAGGTTTATAGGCACACGGTAAATCTCTTCGACTCAGACCACGCGGAGGAGATACTCAAGACCGCAGGCATACGCATCCACACGACTATAGACAAGGATATGCAGGATGCGGCGAGCGAGAGTCTCAGGCTGAAGCTGGAAAGCATCGAGTCTGCGGACGGCTACGCGCATGTGCGATTCGACCAGAAAGACGATCCTCGCTTCGCGCAGCATCGCTATCTCGACGGACTCGTCTATGCTCTGGATAATGAGACAGGTGGCGTGCTCACTTATGTCGGTGGTCGTAGCTTCGATGTGGATAACTTCGACATGATAGAATCTGGTCGCCGTGCCATGGGGACAGTGCTGCTTCCCTTCCTCTACGCGACGGCCTTTGAGAATGGCTACACGCCCAGCTCTCGTCTCATCGACGATGCCATGGATAACCGACTCGCAGGCATAGGTGGTATAGAGGGTATTCTCGGTGAGTGGGGGATGGAAGTGGATCGTGGCCGCTACCTCGACTCCGTGACTCTACGTCAGTCGCTTTCCTGGTCTAAGATCGCGGCCTCCGCTCGCTTGGGGATGAACGTCGGCGCGAAGCCCTTCATCACCATGCTCACGAATGCTGGCATCACGCCACCTCCGCGCAATCCGAGTAGCACTGAGGCGAATCCCGCATACTACCCACGCGTTTATCTCGGTACAGAATCCATGTCGATGAAGGAGCTCGTCATGGCTTACACTTCTTTCCCTAATGCTGGTGTGCGTCCGCTCACTCCCTTTATCGTGTCGAAGGTAACGGACAAGCATGGGAACATCCTGTGGGAAGAACCACGCGTGCAGGCGCGTAGCAGCGTGAATACCATGCGCCCGAATACCAGCTACCGCATCCATTCCATCCTGCAAGACAGTCTCATGCGGGGCAGTGCTGTGCGCGTTCTACCTTATCTTCCGAAGAGCTTTAAGGGTGCGGTGAAGACGGGGACGAACTATGACTTCGCGGACAATGCCTTACTCGGCTATAATTCCAGCTTCACTTGCGGTGTTTGGATGGGATTCCTGAATTCCAAAACGCCTATCTACGATCGTGCCTTTTCCTCTGACACCTGTGCCCCTATACTAGGAGCGGTCTTTTCTGCTGCCGAAAGGGCAGGTATCAAGGATGAGCCCATAGAGATGCCTGATGATACAGATGCTGTGGAGATCTGTAAGTCGTCGGGGCAGATTGCCACGGACTTTTGCTTCGAGTCCACTGTAGAAGGCGGAAAGCCAACTTACACGCGCAATACTTACGTCGAGTACTTCCCGAAGGGGGATGTCACGCTATCCGAATGTAGCGTGCATGGTGATGCGCTGGCTATGCTGCATGACTTCATCGGCTACGGCTCGAACTCAAATCGTATCCTCCCCATTATCCCCATTATCCCACAGGCTAAGGCTCTCATCGGTGATGATCCTTACTATGCGTATCTCGCTCTTGACCCTATTCATAAAGATGGAAAGGGCTTAAGTGAGCATAATCAAAGCTACCGCGCGACCCTTCTTCATGAAAAGGAT
The DNA here is from genome assembly GCA_964370425.1 of uncultured Akkermansia sp. Taxonomy (GTDB): domain Bacteria; phylum Verrucomicrobiota; class Verrucomicrobiia; order Verrucomicrobiales; family Akkermansiaceae; genus Akkermansia. The sequence continues at coordinate 53,527 of CAYJJD010000005.1, forward strand.
GAAGATAACATCCTCAAGTCTATTAAAGACATCATCAGCGAGGGCCGCATCGAGATTAGTACGCCGCGTAGTCTAAAAATCCCAGTGCGTCCACTCGCATATTAATTCACCCACCTCTATTATGTCTACATCGTCAAAAATTTTCGTTGCCACCCAAGAAAAAGTACTAAAGCTTAACCTTGATTCTCGTTTTTATGGTTCATTCGCGGAGATAGGAGCTGGGCAGGAAACCGCGAATTGGTACTTCCGTACGTCGGGTACAGCAGGCACAGTCGCGAAAACAATATCAGCCTATGATATGACGGTCAGTGACTCACTCTACGGGCAGGCAAATCGCTATGTCTCCGAAGAGCGACTTCTCCAGATGATGGACTGTGAGTACGGGCAGGTCGTTGACAGATTGACCGCTAAGCGTGGGAAGGATACATGCTTCTTCTCCTTTTGCAGTACTGTAAAAAGTAAAGGCTACCGCGATGAGGGCCCCTGGTTCGCGTGGATAGGTGTGCGCTTCCAGCTCCGCCCTGAGCTTCCGCCCAGTGACTTCGTCATGCACGTGCTGCTGCACGTCCCCGATGCCGATAAGCAGAAGGAGGTGCTAGGTATACTCGGTGTGAACATCCTGCACGCTCTCTTCTATAAGCGTGAGCGCATGGAAGAGTTCATCCCCAGTCTCGGCGAGAATCTGAATCGAGCTCACTTCGAAATAGACATGGCTCGCTTCAGCGGGCATGGATTTGGTATGTTTGATAACCGCATCCTCGCCCTGCATCTTGTGCAGTCGGGACTGACTCATTCTAGTATTTTCTGTACTGACGGTCGCGTCGCGCAGCCCGCAGATTTGCTATATAAACGCCCCATTGTTCTGATGCGCGGCAGCTTCCTGCCGCTCTGCAATATTCATCTCGAAATGATGGACAGCGTGCGCCAGTCCTTTATCAAAAAACTGCCCGCTGAAAAGCAGAACCGCGTGATCGACATCTGCGAGATCTCTCTGAGTAATCTGCTGCGTGGCGATCAGGTAGATCCGCTCGACTTCATCGACCGTGTCGATGCACTCGCAGCACTGGGGAAGACCGTCATGGTGACGAATCTCTCACGCTTCCACGAGGTCTCGACACTGCTGAATAACTACACGAATGAACCCATCGCCATCGCTCTTTCTATAGGACTGCTTAACGAGCTCTTCAAGGAAAAATGGGCAGACTCGCCTGGGGGGATCTTCCTGAACATGGGGCAGACCTTCCTGAATGAGACGAAGTTCTACGTCACCCCATGGATTAACCGCAGCACAGGAGAATTCGTGACCGCAGGTACTTACAAGGCCCCAGAGAAGTATAAGTACCTGTACCGACACCTTCTGAAAAGTGAGAGCATCATCGAAGTTCCTTATTTTAACGCCACTCTCCTCATGCAGACTCCACGCGACATCATCAAGATGATACAAGAAGGCAGAGACGACTGGAAGATGTACGTACCAGTGGAGGCGGAGCGTATGATACAGCATATTCAACAAGGAGTTGCAGAATGAATATCTTAGACGTCAAAGGGGACTTCCCCATGTTCCAGCATAAAGTGGACGGTCAGCATCTCGTCTATCTGGATAGTGCTGCCACCACCCAGAAGCCACAGTGTGTTCTCGATGCCGTGCAGGAGTACTATGAGTTCCAAAATGCGAATATACACCGTGGCGCACACTACCTGAGCAGGCTTGCCACATCGCATTACGAAAATGCCCGACAGGAGGTCGCTCGCATCATCGGTGCGCCCAGTCAGAATGAGGTGATCTTCACATCGGGTACTACTGCCGCGATTAACTTAGTCGCACAGATAGAAACAGAACGCTTTAACCCCTATGATGAGATACTCGTCACGTGGGATTCTCATCATTCCAATATCGTGCCATGGCAGATGCTCTGCGAGCGTACGGGAGCAGTGCTGCGTCCCATCGCTCTGCGAGAGAATATGGAGCTGGACATGGATGTGTTCAAGAGCATGCTTAATCCCCGCGTGAAGATGCTCGCCTTCCCAGCTATTTCTAATTCCACAGGTGTCATCCACCCCGTGAAGGAGATGATACGCCTCGCGCGCTACTATTGTCCAGATATTCATATCCTCGTCGATGGTGCTCAGAGTGCGAGCTACATGCCCATTGATGTCGCGCAGCTCGGCTGCGATTTCTTCGCTTTTTCAGGGCATAAGATCTATGCCACGACTGGAACGGGCGTGCTCTGGGGGCGTGAAGCTCTCCTAGATGCACTTCCCCCATGGCAGGGCGGAGGTGAAATGATCAAGGAAGTGCGCTTCACAAAGACTAGCTACAATAAGCTTCCTTTTAAGTACGAGGCTGGCACGCCAGATATAGAAGGTAACATAGCCTTGGCTGCCGCCATGCGTTACATGCAGTCGCTAGGGAAAGACAAGATACGGGCGCATGAAGATTTCCTTCATCGCTACCTCGATGAGGGATTAGCACAGATGACTGGTGTACGTATCCTTGGTTTAGGAGTAGGGCGAGGGGCGCTGAGTTCCGTTATTTTCCAAGGAGTGCATCATTACGATCTTGGCACCTTGCTCGATAAGATGGGGATAGCTGTGCGTACTGGTCACCACTGCTGCCAACCTCTGATGCATTCCTTAAACATAGCAGGAACGGTGCGCTACTCGATAGCTGCCTACAATACGAAAGAAGACATGGATGTAGCCATAGAGGGTACAGCCCGTGCCCTGCACATGCTCCGTTAGAGCTTATTTCAGTGTTTCTATAGACCCCATGAGTTGCGGTGGCGCATCTGTCGTGAGATCGCCTAGTACCCATAAGAATGGTCTGTCTATGATGAGCTTGTTGCTATAAGTATCGCGTACTTGCTCAATAGTCGCTGATTTTTCACCTAGTGGTTTAGCAATGACCCGGTAGGAAATCACCTGCCAGATATTCTGAAGGGAGCAGCTTTCTTGACTAAGATAAGGTAGGCTCTGCTTTTGGCTGAACAGAGCGTCGCAGCCGAGCTTGCTGAGTGCCTCCTTCTGGGAGATAGGGATGGGGTGCAGCTCAAAGCTAGGCATGCGTAGCTCTATCATTGTCGGCGTAGCCTCAGCGAGTCTCTTCCTGATAGCGCTGAGGCTCTCAGCGGTCAGACTCTTGTTAAAATCGCGTATATTGAGAAACTTGGGCATGACTATCATGAGACATGTGGCAGGCTCACGACTATCCTCACTCTGGTAAAAGAGGGCGACTGCATCGTATTCATAGTCCTGCACATAGCGAAGTTTAGCGATCGTTTTAATGGTGCTCACCTTGTAAGGCAGGCTGATGCTGTCCTCGAAGAATGAGAGCTTCTGCTCGGCATCTTCCTCCATCGGATACACCCAGTCATATGCGAAGGCTAGGGCACTGATACCTAAAAGCTTCGTATTAGGGGGGATTTCAGCTGTGCTTAATGCTTGAGAAATGATACCCGATGTGTCTATGCTGACATAATTATTAATATCGGCGAGTGCTATCGTTCTGTCTTCCTTCAGCGGGATGCGGAAGAGTTGCTGTGTTCTCGCATTATTGACGAGTGGCATATCCTGATCTACGAAGAGTGTGATCATGCCCATAGGTGAATTACTCAGCGGAGCTATTTCTGAGTCTATATTCGTGATGAGAGCTTCTATATGGGTGGATAATGTCGCGTCGGAGAGAGGTGTGAGCTGGCGAAGACATATCTCAGTACTCAGAGGTGAGAAGGCGATATTTCCAGACCTTTGCTCTATCCATGTGTGAAATTCTTTGATCGCTAGCTCATTGCTCTTGATGCCTGATTCAGGTACTTTAATCTCTGGCTCTACAGGAATATACTCGACCTCCTCGCCCCATTGGGTGATTTTCTCCCAGTTAAAATCGAGTTTTCCATCTTTCAAATAGAAGATGCAGAGCACGGCTCCGCCTAGGGCAATGAGGAGTGTGAAAATGAGCTGAATGTTTTTCATGGCTGATTTTTAAAAATTAGAGATAGAATGAAAGCTTGTCGTCGAGTTTTTTGCACTGTTCTATTCTGTAACGCTCGTCGAGTTCTATGCTGAGACGCGAACCTATGGAATTACGGAAGGTGATGTGAACAGGCATCCTTCCTGGTGTGTCCAGTAGTGCAGCCTTAATGTATTTTAGATCTTTATCCGTGTGTCTAGCCGTGTTTAGAGTGAGTTCGTAGTGCTTTTTCTGCCTGTCGATGAGCTTTCGTGAGTTGGAATTGATAGGATCGAGCACACCTGCTGAGACTTTCTTGCCTCCTGTGCGCTCATCGAAGCTGATACGCACGCGTGTACGGACAAAGCTCCCCAGCTCTAGGACGCCTTCTTTTTCCTCTGACTTCGTGTAGGATTCTCCCCAGAGGAGAGCTTCTGTCGTGCCTGTGAAGTCCTCTAATGTAATGATGGCGAACTTCTGACCATTCTTACTGACTTTTTTCATGATGCCGCGCACCATCCCTGCGAACTCATGTCTTTCCTTGATCTCCTCTTGGGTGAGATCAGGTAGAGCACCGATGCGGGTGTAGCGTTCATTGTCGATGATGCCACGCATGCTGTCAAGAGGGTGTCCTGTGAAGTAAGCTCCTGTCAGCTCCTTTTCTGCCGCGAGTCGTTCTTCCTTTGGCCATTCGGGGATGATGACATTGGAGTTTTGAGGTGTACTCGTCTCCATCATATCGAAGAGTGATAACTGACCGCAGGCCTTGTCCTTATGCACAGAACTTGCGGATGAAATAGCCTGCTCTATCGTGCTGAAGATCTGAGCACGCGACTGTAGCATCCAGTCGAATGCTCCACACTGGACGAGGACTTCGAGGTGGTTACGGCGCAGATTCTGGGCAGGGATGCGGTAGCAGAGATCCTCCAGATCCTTGAATGGTCCATTCTTATCACGCTCCTCCACGATGACGCGCACTGACTCTGCGCTCATGCTCTTGACCGAGGCGAGACCGAAGCGCACCGCGAGTCTACCATTAGCGAGTCGCTCAGGCTGGAACTTGATGACAGACTTATTCACACAGGGACCGAGCACTTCGATGCCCATGCGTGCGGCTTCTTGGATGAAGATGCCTATCTTTTCATTCGTCGACTCATTCGACATGAGACCGCAGAGGAACTCGACAGGGAAATGAGCCTTCAGGTAGGCTGTCCAGTAAGAAATGTGAGCATAGCAAGCAGAGTGAGACTTATTAAAACCATAGCCTGCAAACTTCTGAATCTTATCGAAAATCTTATTCGCGACATCAGCTGGGATATTATTAGCCTTCTCACAACCTGCGACGAACTCGACGCGCTGCTCCTGCATCTTCGCTTCATCCTTCTTACCCATAGCACGGCGCAGCAAGTCAGCGCCACCGAGCGTGTAACCCGCGAGCAGCTTCGCTGCTGCCTGCACCTGCTCTTGGTAAATCATCACCCCGTAGGTGAGACCCGAGACCTCCTCTAGGAGGGGATGCTCATACTCTGCCTTAGACAGACCGCGCTTCACCGAGATCATGCCATCCATGAACTGCATCGCACCGGGGCGGTACAGAGCGAGTAGGGCGATGATGTCTTCGATGTTCTCAATACCGTATCGCTTACAGGTATCCACCATGCCGCCGGATTCGAGCTGGAATACACCCATCGTCTCACCACGATTAAGAAGATCAAGCGTCGGCTTGTCATCAATGGGGACGAGCTCGTAGCGGAAGTCGGGTGTGTGCTGGCGTACGTAGCCCTCCGCGTCCTTCATCACGGTGAGCGTTTTGAGTCCGAGGAAGTCCATCTTCAAAAGTCCTGCGTCAGTGATGGCACTCATATCGCACTGCGTGACGACTTCACCGTGAGGATTACTCAGGTCGTCGCGCGTCAGCGCGACATACTCGTCGATTTCGCGGTCAGCGATCACCACACCAGCGGCGTGCATGCCCACGTTACGAATAGTGCCTTCGAGCTTGCGCCCGTAGTGCCATATTTCCTGATAATCCTGATTTGAATTCAGCAGATTAACGAGATCGTCATTGTCCTTTAAACTCTTTTCCAGCGTCATGCCTGGATTACTCGGGATGAGCTTCGCGATGCGATCGCTATCGCCGTAGCTCATGTCCATGACGCGCGCGACATCCTTGATCACAGACTTCGCGCCCATCGTACCATAAGTGATGATGTGCGACACGCAGCGTTCGCCATACTTCTGACGTACATACTCGATGACCTCAGAGCGTCTCGTCTGGCAGAAGTCGATATCAATATCGGGAGGGCTGACGCGCTCGGGATTAAGGAAACGTTCGAACAAGAGGCTGAACTCGATGGGATCGATGTCGGTGATGCCCATGACATAGGCGACGATAGAGCCCGCTGCTGAGCCACGGCCTGGTCCTACAGGTATATCCTGCTCGCGAGCCCAGTTAATGAAGTCTGCCGTGATCAAGAAGTAGCTGGAGAACTTCAAGCTATTAATGACGCCCAGCTCCATCTCCAGACGCTCCATGAGCTCGGGGTCGGTGTCGACTCGCTGCTGGCCATATCGCTTGATCAGACCCTCGACGCATATCTTGTGCATGTAGTCCTCGCGCGGCGTACCATCAGGCGTGTCGAACTCAGGGTATCGCTCCGAGGAGGTGGAGTCGAGCATGATGGAGGTATTACAACGCTCGGCGATGATAGCCGTGTTGTCACAAGCATCGGGGTAGGCGGAGAAGAGCTCACGCATCTCCTGCTCGGTCTTGAAGTAGGCACTCGTCGGGTAGTGCATGCGATTTGGATCTTGCTGCTTATGCCCCGTGCCGACGCAGATGAGCAGATCATGTGCGTCGTGGTCTGACTCATTCAGGAAGTGCGCGTCATTCGTCGCGACGAGTCCTATATCATGCTTACGCGCGAGGCGCACGAGCTCGGGGAGGCACTGGAGCTCCTTGTCGATGCCATGATCTTGGAGCTCGATAAAGAGGTTATTCTTCCCGTAGATATCGACGAGTTCTAGCAGCGTTTCTTCCGCCTTCTCAGGCTGATCCTGTAAGATCCATTCCTGTAGAGGTCCTGCGACACAGGCCGTGAGACAGATGAGACCTTCGGAGTACTTACGAAGCGACTCCATGTCCACGCGGGGCTTGTAGTAGAAGCCTTCGAGGTGGGAGATAGAGACGAGGCGCACGAGGTTTTCCCAGCCTATGTTATTCTCACAGAGAAGAAGGAGGTGGTTGTACTTGCGGCGACCAGGGATTTGCTTACGTATATCACGCGCGGTGGGTGCGACGTAGAGTTCACAGCCGAGGATGGGCTTAAAGACAGGTTTCTTATCATCGGGGTGCGCCTTGTTGTGCTTGAGAATGTCCTTGTTGTGCTTCTTCACATTCATCATGAACTCAATGGCTGCGTAGACATTACCATGATCGGTGATGGCGACACTGTCCATGCCGAGCTCGGCGCATCGTTTGATGAGATCCTTTGTGTGGATCATGCCGTCGAGGAGTGAGTATTCTGTATGAACGTGAAGATGAGAAAAAGCCATATGCGTGATGTGCGCCTATTATACCGAAATGCCACCCTGATGTCATCATAGAATTTCTACTTTCTTCGCCCAGTCGCTGCTACCCGCTGCCTAGACAAGAAAAAGCCTGAGCAGCAGTGCTACTCAGGCTTAAAATAGATAGACCTATTCGGTTCTTATTTCGTGAAGATGCCGATTTCTGCGGCCGACACGTGGTTCTTTTCCAGAGCCGCTGTGCCAGTGAAGCGGAAGTAGCGAGCCTTCTGCGCATCGAAGTTAATCGTCTGCTCGATGGGGTTCGCGCGCAAGTTACCGAACTCGCCTTCTGCTACCTTCTTGAAGTTCTTACCATCCATGCTGACCTCGAAGATGTAGCGAGAGGTCATGCCGTGGCGTGTGCCGTCCTGACGTGGCAGGTAGCTGAAGCCGGAGACATTGTACACCTTTCCCATATCGACGGTGAAGCTCTGCGGTGGAGCGAGCTCACCAGACATAGGATGCGTGTGCCAGAATGTCTTAGGATCTTCATCTATAGCACTCTTCGCATTGCCATTTTTGATGGCTTGGGCGACGACCTTCCAGCCGCTCTTACTCAGACCGAAGCTGGATGACGCTGTGCCGCTGAGCTGACCACGTACGACGGAGGCTGCCTTCACGACACCGCCTTCTGGTAGGCTGATTGGTCCTGTGTACTGGGCTGAGTCTACAGTAGGATTACTACCATCAGTCGTGTAGACGATGGTGACAGGTGTGTCTGTATTCAGAACGATAGCGCCGTTAGCATTTCTGTCGATGCGTGGCTTCTGAAGGATGAGAGGCATGCGGAACAGGGATATTTCCGTGATGGTAGGGCAGGCCTTGGACGCGGTGATATTCAGACGGATGTCGGTGACTTCTTCCTTGTTATTGAACTTCATCATGGCTTGATTACCGAGGCTCTGACCCTTCGCTACTTCTTTCCATTCGCCCTTGACCTTGATCTCGAATGTCCAGCCACGTACACGCTGACCGAGACGGATCTGTTCGCGGATACGGACGACGTCGACTACAGCTGGCTTAGCGAGCTTCGCTTCGATAGAGCCTGTGGTCGTACCATCGTTTGTGCTCCAGAAGGACTCCATCTCGTCATCGAAGAGGAGATTGCCACCGAAGAGGTCTGACTTGTTCTTACGAACTTCACTTGCCTTTGTGACGGTCGCGCCGAGGGCGTAGTCGGTCTTGTAAAGCTCGTCGCGCAGACGCTTGAACTCATTCAGGGATTCGAGATCGGATGGTTCGAACTGTCCTTTGTTGTCGAGAGCGACGTTGAGAAGGAGGTTAGCACCGCGACCCACGCTGTCGAACCATACCTGAAGCAGATGCTCAGGGGATTTAACGCGTGTTTCTTGCCCCTTGTGCCAGAACCATCCCGCGTGATTGATAGGCGTGTCGCCCTCAGCTGGTACCCAGCGATTCCCTTTATCGGCGCCTGTACCGAAGCGATCACCTTGAGAATCCTTGCTGTAGACTGTGTGCCAGTGTGGGTAATTCACGTGCCCCTTCTCACTGCCACCCCAGCGTGCGTCACCCTTAGAGCCTGCGCCCCAGATGATGCAGTTCGGCTGTATACCACGGATGAGCTTCGTGATGGCAGTGAAGTTATAATACTTTTCAGCTTCACCGATGTTGCGCTTTTCTCTTGCGCCTCCGTAGAAGCCGTCACCTCCGTTCGCTCCGTCAAACCAGATTTCGAAGATAGGGCCGTAGTTGCTCAGAAGCTCAGTAATCTGTGCGTAATAATCGCGGATGTAGCCAGGGCGTCCATACTCAGCATGATTTCTATCCCATGGGGATAGGTATGTGCCGAAAAGGATGCCATTTTTTGCGCAGGCATCGGAGAATTCTTTCACGATGTCGCCCTTACCGTTCTTGTAAGGAGAAGCCTTGATATTGTGCTTCGTGGTCTTCGTCGGCCATGCGCACCAGCCGTCGTGATGCTTGGCGGTGTAGATCATGCCTTTCATACCACCAGCCTTGAGTTCCTTGATCGCCTTGTCAGCGTCGAAGTTGACAGGGTTGAAGATTGCTGGCTTCTCATCACCGTAGCCCCATTCACGCCCTGTGAAGGTATTCAGACCGAAGTGGATGAAGGCATAGTATTCGAGACGTTGCCAGTCTACTTGCTGTCTTGTAGGGGTAGGTCCCCATGCCTTAGGAGCGTCGGCATTGAAAACATATTTTTTTACAGCAGCTTTGTCGTAGTCAACCATGCTGGCTGTACTGGGTGCTTTATTCGCAGCTGCTAGGCAGTGGAAAGATAGGATGGGAATAGCGCAGAGCGATAAGATATTTTTATTCATAATAAACTATAGAATGGATAAACTTAGTTTGAGCTTAACACTATGCCAAAACCATCGGCTCGCGTCAAGCCAAAAAGGACTAACATGATACTTTGTTTTGTTAGAGTGGGCGTGGTTTATTTAAGATAATTTAATAAGTTTAGTTAATTTTGCTTGATTTCATTGCTGTGAGCTGGCAGTATAAATACATGTTTTCTTATAGCCGATTTCTGATCGTTACCTGCGCACTGCTCTTGCCTCTTACAGGGTGCTCGCAGAAGTCTCAGAGTGGCTATCTGCGTACGCCTAAGTCTGTTACCTTTAAGCCTGTTACGACGAGCCTGCGCCTGCGTTCTCTGCGCGGGATGGCTCGTGAGGTAAACATCAAAGTACGCATGATGCCCGAGAGTGCTCGCGCCCGCCGCGAGTCAAAGAAGCTTCGCCCTCGCTTCATTACTATTCACAGCACTGCGAATCATCGCTCCACCGCGACAGCCATGCAGCATTCCCGCGCCCTGAATAATGGCTCGTTTAAGAATCGCAATTGGCACTTTACCGTGGATCAGCATATGGCCGTGCAGCATATCCCCCTCGATGAGACAGCGTGGCACGCTGGTACGAATGCTGGGAATATGAACTCCATCGGTATAGAAATGTGTGAGTCCGAAAGTCGAGGTGATAACCACTACCGCACATGGGATAGAGCTGCGAAGCTCACCGCTCTTCTCATGAAGCGTTATCACGTGCGTCTTCGCTACGTCGTGCCTCACTATCACTGGTACGGAAAGGCATGCCCAGGTCCTCTTCTTGATAATGGTCGCCCTGGTCGCAAGTGGGCGTGGTATGTCTCCCGCATTGATTACTACTACCGTTGTCTAAATAACGGTAAGCCGAATCGCTGATCCTAGGCGCGTCCATGCGATTAGATTGGACTACGAAGCTAGCGGAGCTGGATCTACTGAGTGACAAGGAGGAAAAGGCCTTGTCCACCGCTGGCTTGCTCCAGGTGAGCGATGTACTCATGCGTATGCCCAAGCGGCATGAAGACAGACGCTGCCGCGATCCTATATCTGAGATGGGGGTGAACCTCTCTCAGTGCTATCGAGTGAAGGTGCTTTCCTGTGGCTGGAAGTTCTCTTACAAGCGTTACTTCGAAGCCATCGTTGTCGACTCTAGTGTCGCTGACGGTGGGGCTCAGGGGCTGCGTCTCCATCTCCGATGGTTTCACATGCCCTATATAGCGAAGCTTCTCGCGCAGGGGCAGACGCTCTTCATCTATGGTAATATGAAGGTCTACGGCGGTCAGCTCTGCATGATGAACCCTGAGTTCGAAGTGCAGGAAGACGACGCTGGTCTACGCCTCGCGCAGAGAGCACTCGGCGGTAGCTGGGAGGGTGCTGCTGACATCCCAGCTTCAGAGGCGCATGAGCAGATCAGTATACATACCGATAGGCTTGTACCTGTGTATCGCTCTGTCTCAGGGGTGCAGGCGCGCCGCGTCCGCGATATAGTGTGGGCTCTGCTCCGTGATCTGGACCCGAACGTGAAGCCTCCTTACTATGATCTCGCGCCGCAGTATCCGTGGTACGAAGCACTGCGCGACATGCACTTCCCTGAGGATATGACGCTCGTGCATAAGGCGCGCCTGCGCTTTGCGCTCAGTGAATGCTTCTTGCAGCAGTTCCGTGTGCAGTGGAAGAGGCGGCGCTCGCAGTTGCAGACAGGGCAGGTCACCTACACGACGCGCTACTACCTCGATGAGCTCGAAGCGTCTCTACCATTCAAGATGACAGGTGCGCAGCAGCGATGCTTGCAGGAAATCATGGAAGACATGCGCAAGCCCACCCCTATGAACCGCCTCGTGCAGGGGGATGTCGGCAGTGGTAAGACCCTTGTCGCGCTCTCTGCCATGCTGCTCGCCGTGGAAAGTGGTAAGGTGGCCGCCATGATAGCTCCGACACAGATTCTGGCAGAGCAGCATTTTTCTAATTTTTCTAGATTACTGAAGGGGATGGATATACGCATATCCCTACGAACGTCAGACAAGCGAGAAGACAGTGACCTCATCGGCATGGAGTCCAAGTCGGCAGACGATACTCCCCGCATCGTCGTAGGGACGCATGCCTTGCTCTACGCGAAGAATAAGCTTAAGAAGCTCGGTTTAGCCGTCATCGACGAGCAGCACAAGTTTGGCGTCGAGCAGCGGCAGCGATTCTTGGATACGGAAGAAGTCCCCGATCTCCTCGTCATGACGGCCACCCCCATCCCGCGCACACTCACTCTGACTCTCTATGGTGATCTCGATGTTTCTATCATAGATGAGCTGCCTGCGAATCGCGGTAGCATCGTCACGGCTCTGCGGCATCCTAAGCGTATGAAGCGCATCATTAGCTTTCTGCGCGACCAGCTCGCAGAAGGGCGACAGGTCTACATCGTGTCCCCCTTGCTTGAGATGAATGAAGCCCGCAAGCAGAGCTCTGTCCTAGAAGAGCTCGAACGCTGGAAGGAAGAGTTTCCTGACTACGAAGTAGGACTTCTTCATGGCAAGCTCTCCCCCATGGAGAAGGAAGAAGCCATGCATCGCTTCCGCGATAATGAGACGCAGATCCTCGTCGCTACCACCGTCGTGGAAGTGGGGGTGGACGTGGCGAATGCCACTGTGATGATGATTAACGACGCGGACTCCTTCGGGCTTTCTCAGCTGCATCAGCTGCGCGGGCGCATAGGGCGCGGAGAGCACAAGAGCTACTGCATCCTGCTCTCTACAGTAGAGCCTCATAGCCCAGGGCGTGAGAAGCTAGAAATCCTCGTGGGAAGTTCCGATGGTTTCGTCATCGCGGAGCAGGATTTTCGCTTGCGCGGACCAGGTGAGGTGTTAGGGACGGCTCAGAGCGGACTCGGCTCGATTCAGTTCCCCGAGTGGCTGAGTCATTCACGCCTCATTCATCGTGCCATGCAGGACGCGCTACGCATCTTGGACTCCGATCCTGAATTAAGAGCTCCCGAGCATCATATGCTGCGCGAGCTCGTCTCGCTGGATAGCGATGAGGCTGTGATGGCATAGAATCAGCTCTCTTGGTATAGTGCCCTCTAACGATTCCTTGTCTCGCAGTGCGGGCAATAAGCAGGTGTGTCCTCGCTGATGAAGCGATAGCCACAGAGCCTGCACGTGAGGTTAATCTTTCTCCTACGGCTGCGGCGCATAGCACCTAAAATACCGAATGCAAAAAAAATACAAGAAACGACTGCAACGGCGAGGAATGTCGCGTATTCAAAAAACTCACCTAAACTGAACTCGAGAACTGTCATGGCGTGGGCGCGGCTTGAGTTTCTTCTTCCTCCACGCCCTCCTCTTGAGCCCATGGAGCTCGTAGATCTGGAGGTAAAGCGAGGAGATGGTCTTTTTCAAATAGGGGGGATTGTAGAGAAGGGCTGGAAAATGCCTCAATAGGCGGGGCTGATTCCAGTGTCGCGTAGCGTGAGATGGGGAGTGCAGAGTAGGTGTGCCGCTGCATCTCAGGGTCGGCGAACTCAGGTAGTCTCAGTAAGAGGGGGGATACCCTCGCTATCTGTGTGTCATATAAGGGATCTTTTTTCAGGTAGACTTGCCCCTTGCCCTTGGGGTTCACCTCGGCGGGTCTGTTGATCTTAAAGAAGAAGAATAGAGACACGCCGAAGATAAAGGCGAGTAAGACGAAGACGGGCAGGCAGCCTCGTACATCCTTCCCATGCAGGGAATGGTAGATGAGACCTTCTGATCGCTTCTTGTTCATAGTAGTAATAGACTAAGTACGATTAATCAATGAAGGGGCGCGCGGCGAGGGAGCAGCGGTAGCCATTCATCAGAATGATGTCCACTAGCCGCTGCGTCGTCCCAGCTGAGACCGCCTCATCCTGCACGATGACGATATGCGTGCGAGAGGCTTCTTCGGGAGAGAGCTCCTTGAGACGCGTGTCAATCTCCTCCCATGAATGGGGGAGTTCGTCCATATTCAGAAAGAAGCGTGGCTGATCGCCCGCGGATATAGTGATGATATGCGTGTGCGTTCTGTCTATGGTGGTGATGCTGAAGTGGGATTCTGCGCTGTGAACGTCGTAGCCGAACTGCGGCATCGTGTGGTTGTTCAGCAGCACGCAGATGCAAAGCAGCAGCAGCATGTTCGCCCATGCGATCAGCACAAGGGGGAAACCGAGATCAGGGAGGGTGCTACGGACGCGCTGCATAACTCAGGTGTGAGTGGTGGGAGTCAGAAAATTAAGCCTGAGCTGTAGCCGCCTTCTTATTCTTAGCGTCGTGATGGGATCGTATGCGCACGTCACAGATGATATGCACACTTTCTAAGCCTGCGCGCTCCACCTGATTAATCACCTTACGTGCGCGTGCTGAGAGGTACATGTAGAAGAGATAGAGCGGGATGGCTGCAGCTATGCCTAGAGCCGCACTCGTGAGTGCCTGCTGGATAGTCGCGGCAATTTCGGGGGCTGCCGCCGCGCCACGCGTGATACCTGGCTGTTCATAAAAGCTAATCAGGGCGATGATCGTCCCGAGGAGCCCAAGCAGAGGCATGACAGTCGCGGAGCATAGCAGGATGCGAATATTACGCTCGATGCGGTAGACTTCGAGGCTAGCTGCTTCGATGGCGATGTCGCGCATCTCACTGCGGGCTAGCTTCGGACGTGTGAGCACGGCCTCAACGACTCGTGCCATAGGACCTGGAAGCTGGCGTGCCTCGTGCAGAGCCTCTTCGTACTGACCGCTACGCAGCAGAGAATTGAGCCCACGCAAGAACTCACCAGAATTAATATTCACGCGGTGGAAGTAAAAGAGACGCTCCCCCACGACGCCTAAGCCGAAGACGGCGAAGGCGAACATGAGCCAAAAGAGCGGTCCCATCGTCTGGATGAGTTCGTACATAGTGGGATTCTGAGATTAGGATTGAGGAGTAGCGATGCAATCAGCTCCGAAGTAGGGAACGAGTGCCTCAGGGATGCGAATAGAGCCATCAGGCTGCTGATGCTGCTCAAGGAGCGCGACGTAGAGGCGGGGTAGGGCGGTGCCTGAGCCATTCAGCGTGTAGGGGAAGCGAGTCTTTCCTTCACTGTCCTTGTAGCGCAGCTTCATGCGGCGTGCTTGGTAGTCCGTGAAGCAGGAGCAGCTAGAAACTTCGAGGTAGCTACCCTGACCGGGTGCCCATACTTCGATGTCATAAGTCTTCGCACTGCTGAAGCCGAGATCACCCGTGCAGAGCTCGATGACGCGGTAGTGGAGACCGAGCTTCTGAAGGATGGCTTCCGCGTGCGACGTGAGCTCTTCGAGGCGGTCGAAGCCTTCTTCTGGCTTGCATACCTGCACGAGCTCTACCTTGTCAAACTGGTGAACGCGGATCATCCCCTTGTTCTCACGCCCCGCTGAGCCAGCTTCGCGACGGAAGCAGGGCGTGTGAGCGGTCAGCATGATGGGAAGCTGGCTTTCCTGAATGATCTGATCGCGGCAGAGATTTGTCACAGGGACTTCTGCCGTCGGGATGAGGAAGACGCTGTTATCTTCGAGCCCATACATGTCATCTTCGAACTTAGGAAGCTGGCCTGTGCCATACATGCAGTCGCGCTTCACGAGGAAGGGGACCCCGACTTCTTCATATCCATGCTCCTGAGACTGGACATCGAGGAGGAAATTAATCAAGGCGCGTTCGAGACGTGCGCCAGAGCCACGATAGACGATGAAGCCAGATCCAGAGATGCGGGCGGCATCCTCGAAGTTAATCATCCCGAGTGCGGTCGCGAGCTCGACATGATTCTTAGGTTCGGCGATGCTGGGAGCTGTGCCCCAGGTGCGGATCTCAGGGTTCGCCGTCTCGTCTTCACCGACAGGGGCTGCCGCGTGGGGCATGTTGGGCATGTGCAGGAGTAGATCCTGCTGCTTCGTGGATGCCTCGTCGGCGAGTGCGTCGAGTTCCTTGATGCGGTCACCGACTTCTCCCATGCGTGCTTTCAGCGTATTCGCCTCATCGTGACGACCTTCCTTCATCATCTGACCGATGAGCTTGGAGGAGCTGTTGCGTTCTTGAGAAAGGGCTTGCTTTTCCGTTTCGTAACGGCGGCGGGCTTCGTCGCACTCTAAGACCTGATCGATCAGTGTCCAGTGTTCACCTCCACGGAGGCGTAGTGCTTGTTTTACTTCTTCTGGGTTTTCTCTAATGACGCGGATGTCTAGCATAACGAGCTTATTCTACTTGAAAATATGGAATTGACAAGCCGAAACTGCCGTCTAACAAAGGCTTTTAGGGTTTTTTATCATTCAGCCTGAGCGACCTTGTAGGAAGTAAAGCCCAGTATAGACGCGTGGGTCAATGAGTTTTCCCTCATCTTGCTGGATGCGTAGCCAGTCCTGTATTTCACTCAAAGGGATTTCATGAACCATGATACTCTCATTCTCGACTCCTCCCCCTGTACCCGTGCGGCGTAGATCTGTGGCTAAGAAGAAGGATACCATCTCTGAGCTCAGCCCCGGTGAAGATGGCCCATGAAAGAGGAACTCAAAGCCCGCCGCCTCATAGCCCGCTTCTTCGAAGAGCTCGCGCCCCGCCGAGTGACTGAGCGACTCGCTCTCTTCCTGATCCCCATGCAGCCCCGCAGGGAAGCAGATCGTGTGCGCGTCGACTGGCGGGCGGTACTCCTCGACGAGGATGATTTTCTGATCTTCTGTCATGGCGAATATCATGACGGCGGAGGCATTTGCGCGCCTTGCGCAGTATTCCCAGCCTTTCTCCGTGCTTAGCATGCTCAGGAAGCGTCCTTCGTAATGTGTTTTCATATTGGAAAAAGTAAGAGCCTAGTGTATATGGTATACCTAGGCTCTTGTAAGAATTCTAATAGGGGATTCCCTTATTCGCGCACCAGCTTCTGGTAACGCTCAAGGATCTGCTGGGTGATAGGACCAGACTGACCTGAGCCTACGGGGCGACCATCGAGTTCCGATACTGCGATGACTTCGGCTGCCGTGCCTGTGAGGAAGCATTCGTCAGAGGTGATGACGTCGAAGCGGTTCATATCCTTCTCGATGCAGGGGATGCCGAGTTCGGCGCATATCTCGATGACAGCGATGCGCGTGATGCCGTTGAGTGCTCCTTCGGTGACTGGGGGGGTGATGACTGTGCCATCCTTCACGATGAAGATATTATCGCCTGTGCATTCTGCGATGTTACCCTGAGCGTTTAGGAAGAGAGCTTCGCCTGCATTCTGCTGCGCGCACTCGATCTTCGCGAGGATGCTGTTGAGGTAGTTCAGGCTCTTCACCTGCTGGCAGAGTACGTCAGAGTTCGCACGGCGGTAGGAGCTCGTGATGACACGCAGTCCCTTATCGTACATTTCCTGAGGATAGAGGGAGATGGTCTGCGCGATGATGATCATGCTAGGGCGAGGGCACTTGCGTGGGTCGAGGCCCAGATCGCCGACACCACGTGTCACGATGAGACGGATGTAGCCATCGGAGAGCCCGCACTGTGCGACCGTTTCCTTCGTGGCTTCGCATACTTCCTCGAAGCTCCATGGAAGCTCCAGCATTAAGTAGCTCATGCAGTGGAACAGACGCTTGATATGCTCCTCAAGGCGGAAAATCTTACCATCATAGAAGCGAATCCCTTCAAAACAGCCATCACCATAAAGCAAACCATGGTCAAAAACCGAGATCTTAGCTTCTTCCTTATCTACTAAACTTCCGTCTATCCAAATTTTCATAATATTATTAACAAGAGATTTTGTAATCGTTGGCGGATTATACTCGCAATGCCGTCTAATGAAAAGCATAAAGTCAATACATAGCTTTACTAGCAAAATGGAATAGTTGCTATATTTTTTATTATCAAAGTATTAGTCTTGGGCAGTTCCTGAGTGGGAAAGCGAGATTAGGCTTACTGCCTCTTTTTAAGCTCGCCAATTGTATGTTCTTTTGATATTATGTCGCGACAAGTCCATGAGGTTTTGATACCTCAGCAATCTGATACAATCATATGAACGATCTCACTCAGCCCTTTAAGCGACTGCCAGTCGCCATTATAGGCACTGGCTCTTATGTGCCCGAACGTCGCCTGACTAACTCTGACCTCGAAAAGATGGTTGCCACGTCCAATGAATGGATTGTAGAACGCACCGGTATCGAAGAACGCCGCATCGCCGCGCCCGATGAGAAAACGAGCGATATGGCCACGCAAGCCGCTCTGAAGGCTATTGAGAATGCGAACATCTCCCCAGAAGATATCGATCTCATCATCCTAGCGACCGTTACCCCTGACACCTTTACCCCCTCGACGGCTTGCTATGTGCAGGCGAACATAGGCGCGAAGAACGCCGCCGCATTCGACATCTCCGCCGCATGCTCAGGCTTCCTTTATGCCCTGAAAACAGCTGTGCAGTTCATCGGCTGCGGGCAGGCGAAAACCGCTCTCATCATCTCTAGTGAAAAGCTCAGCCACATCGTGAACTGGGAAGACCGCAATACCTGCGTCCTCTTCGGTGACGGTGCGGGAGCAGCCGTGCTCCAAGTAGGCAGTGGAGAAGAAGGCGACAGTGCCATCCTTGCGACTGACATCGGAGCCGATGGCACACTCACCGATCTCCTCCGCGTCCCCGGTGGTGGTACAGCACTGCCCACGACAGAAGAGAACATCCACGAGAAGCTTTACACCCTTGCCATGCGCGGTAATGAAGTGTTCCGTCACGCCGTCCAGCACATGAAGGACTCCGCACTCTCCCTCATGGCTCGCTCTGGTATCAGCAGCGAAGACGTCGCCCTCGTCGTCCCTCATCAGGCAAACCTGCGCATCATTAACGCCGTCGCTCAGCGTCTCGACATATCTCCAGAGAAAGTATTCATCAACCTCCAGAAATACGGCAACACCTCGGGTGCCGCCGTCGCTATCGCCTTCGACGAAGCCGTGCGCTCTGGACGTGTGAAGAAGGGTGAAATCGTCATCCTCGTCGCCTTCGGTGCTGGTCTCACATGGAGTTCTGCCGCGATACGTCTCTAAAACTCACTTAAAATATATCCCATATCCACCTATGTCATCCGACTCTACATACAATATGAAGAATCCCTACCTAGCCCCTGTGCTAGGTCTGCGTCCTCTGACAAAAGAAGGCAGTGCGAAGGAAAGTTTCCACATCGACTTCAGCCTCGAAGGCTCAGGTCTCAGCTACGTCACAGGCGATGCTCTCGGCGTGATCCCATGCAATGATACCGCCCTCGTCGATGCGCTCATCGCAGCACTCGAACTCGATGCCGAAGCCACCGTCTGCACTCCCAGCGGAGAAGAATGCAGCCTCCGCGATGCGCTGATTAACTCCTACGACATCACGAATCTTAAGAAGGGTAACCTCACAAAGTGGAACGCTGTCGCCCAGAGCGAAAGCCTCGCCGCCATCCTTGCAGACAAGGACGCGCTGAAGAACTTCATCTGGGGACGTGACATGCTCGACCTCGCCTCCGATCCTGCGATGAAGGCCAGCTTCGAGGACGCAGCTAGCTTCGTCGCCATCCTTGGCAAGCTCTCACCACGCCTTTACTCCATCGCCAGCAGTCCCGATGCCGTACCAGGTCAGGTATCACTCTGCGTAGGAGCTGTACGCTTCACGACAGACGGTCGCGAGCGCGGCGGAGTCTGCTCCACATACATGGCAGATCGTGTGCAGCCACAGGATCTCGCTCGCACCTTTGTACATAGCAATAAGAACTTCCGCCTCCCAGTCGACGGCGACACCCCTATCATCATGGTAGGTCCAGGTACAGGAATCGCGCCATTCCGCGCCTTCTGGCAGCAGCGCGTCGCCGACAAGGCTACAGGCGGCATGTGGCTCTTCTTCGGTAACCCCTACGCCGCCACTGATGGTTGCTACGAAGACGAAATCCAAGAACTCGTCGACAAGGGGATGCTCAAGTACAGCGTCGCATGGAGTCGTGATCAGGAATACAAGATCTACGTGCAGCACCTCATGGATCAGAACGCAGAAGAGCTCTGGAACTGGCTCGAAAAGGGTGCGGCATTCTACGTCTGTGGCGATGCTCAGCGCATGGCAAAGGATGTCGAAACGGCACTCCTAAACCTCATCGCCAAGTATGGTGAGCGCAGCGAAGCAGAGGCTAAGGCCTACCTCGCCGAGATGAAAGCCGCGAAGCGCTACCAGCGTGACGTGTATTAATAGCTCAGCAGCACAATATCTCAAAAGGCTTCTCCCTGTTCGGAGAAGCCTTTTACTTTTAGGGATTCTTAAAACTAGTGTTCTTCTCTCGCGAGCAGAGGGGGGAGACCGCTGATGCCGAGGCAAAAGGTGATCTGTGCTGTTTTTGAAACTTGCCAGCATAGGCGCAAAGGTGTATCATACAGCCATATGAGTAAGCTAGAAGATCTCTTCGCCTTTCTACGCATTCCTAGCGTATCCGCCCTTCCAGAACACGCAAAAGATGTCGACGCCTGCGCCGACTTTTTGGTAGATAAGCTCTCTTCACTGGGATTCACCACGAAGAAGCACAGCACCGCGATTCACCCCATCCTCGTCGCGCATAGCCCACGCATCGAAGGCAAGCCCACCGTGCTGATCTATGGTCACTACGATGTCATGCCCGTAGACCCTATTGAACTCTGGGAAAGCCCACCATTCGAGCCAGAAATCCGCGATGGACGCATCTACGCACGCGGTGCATCCGATGACAAGGGTGAGATCATGGCCCTTATTCATGGTGTGCAAGAACTCATCGCCGAAGACGGACAGCTCCCTCTGAATGTCACCTTCATCCTCGAAGGAGAAGAAGAGCGTGGTAGCGAGACCCTCTTCGCCGCGTTGAAAGACGAAGAATTCGCGAAGTCTCTTGAATGCGATGTCATCCTCGTCAGCGACACAGGCATGGTAGCCGAGGATACGCCCACACTCTCTTATGGTCTGAAAGGCCTGTGCTGCTTTGAGCTAAAAGTCTCAGGCCCCGCGATGGATCTCCACTCGGGACTCTTCGGAGGAGCAGTGGCGAACCCTATCACCACCCTCTGCGAACTCATCGCTACGACACATGACGCGGATAACCGCATCTCCGTCGATGGCTTCTACGATGGTGTCGCCGACATCGCCGACTGGGAGCGCGAGAGCTGGAGTCGTGTACCGGGCATGAGCGATAGTGAGCTCTGCGGACTCACAGGTGTACCCGCCCTCCGCACCGAGACAGGCATGACAGGCGCAGAATGCGTTTACGCGCGCCCCACATTTGAGCTCAATGGTATCCAAGGCGGCTACCAAGGCGAGGGCTCGAAGACCGTGATCCCCACCCACGCGCTTGCGAAGATGAGCTGCCGTCTCGTCCCTGGTCAAGATCCCATGAAGGTCATGGCCTGCGCGAAGGCACACTTTGAAAAGCACTGCCCCGAAGGCGTGAATCTGGAGTTCATCGAAGGACACACAGGTGAGCCTTATATCAGTGATCCACACTCCAGCTATGGAAAGGCTGCCCAGCGCGCTCTCGAAATGACCTTTAATAACACCCCCGTCCTCGTCCGCGAAGGCGGCTCTATCCCCATCATCACGGAGATCTCTCGCGTACTGGAAAAAGACGCACTCCTCCTCGGACTCGACCTCCCTGACGCACGCATTCACTCCCCGAATGAAAACATGCGCGTCTCTATCTACGAGAAAGGTATTGAGATGACGAAGAACATGCTGCGCCTCATGGCGGAATAAGCCTGTGATGAATGCTGTTGAAATAGAAAACCTGCACAAGAGCTTCCGCGGCCACTGGGGTCGCGGAGGTATCTATGCCGTGAAAGGCGTGAGCCTCACTATCCCAGAAGGCTCCGTCTATGGACTCATCGGCCCGAATGGCTCAGGCAAGAGCACGATGATGAAGGCTCTACTCGGACTGCTACGCCCCGATGAAGGACGCTGCCAAGTCTTCGGGAAACCCGCAACAGCCGCGCAGAATAGGCAGGAAGTGGGATTCCTGCCCGAGAATCCCTACTTTTACAAATTCCTGACTGGCCGCGAGACCGTGCACTTCTACGCCCGACTCTGCGGACTGCGTGGACAGGCACAGCGCGCGCGCTGCGAAGAGCTCCTCGACATCGTCGGACTCACCGAGGCCGCGGACAGACGCGTAGGTGGTTATTCTAAGGGCATGCTACAGCGCATAGGACTCGCGCAGGCACTCGTGCAGAAGCCGCGCCTCGTCGTGCTCGATGAGCCCACAGCAGGTGTCGACCCTATAGGCTCGCGCACCATACGCGACATTATTTTAAAATTGAAAGAGCAGGGGCTCACTGTTTTCCTCTGTTCCCACCTGCTGGAACAGGTGCAAGAGATCTGCGACCGCGTCGGCATCCTCTATCAGGGCTGCCTCATCGCAGAGGGCAGCATGAGCGAGCTCACGCAGGATCAACATAGGCAGGAAATCATCCTTAAGAATGCCCCACCCGAGCTCCTTGCCGAGCTCAAGCAGCTCGCAGGCAGTCACTGGGAAAGCTCACAGCCAGCCCGCAACACCCTCGAAGCCGTCTTCTTAAAAGGCATAGCTGAGCAGTTAGCAAAGAAAGCTGAGTAAAAATAAACCTTCTTATAAAATGAATCTCGTTCGTTAATAGCAGAGAATGAGTATATATGTGAAAAGAGGAGCAGGGCTAGAGAGAGAAAAAGCAGATTTGAATGAAAAAAGTTCTTGTAATATGCGTTGATTTCTTGTAAAATCCCCCCGCACACAGTTAGCAACGCCGCTGTAGCTCAGGGGTAGAGCAACGCATTCGTAATGCGTGGGTCGCCAGTTCAAATCTGGCCAGCGGCTCCACTCACTCTCAGAGCGAAAGTTAATTGTGCTAACCATAGGAACGCCTCCTTAGCTCAGTTGGTTAGAGCAGCTGACTCTTAATCAGTTTGTCCGCGGTTCGAGTCCGCGAGGGGGTATTCAAAGAAAGCCTTGAAGTTTAACCGCTTCAAGGCTTTTTTATGCATAGGGTCTTCACGTAGATACACGTCGCATTTACGGAACTGCGTCAGAATCGCTGCGTGAACGCGGGGCATGTTTTCTGCCGTAATTTTAAG
>CAYJJD010000006.1:0-75179 GCA_964370425.1 uncultured Akkermansia sp.
TGGTGGGAGCGGATGGATTTGAACCATCGAAGTCACTGACAACAGATTTACAGTCAGTATTTTCAACGCTTAAAACCCTTATAGCTACTGTGTTTTTTGTTTATGTTATATTTTTTATCACACTATTTATCACACTTGCAACAAAAGAGAGAATGACATACATCATTCTCTCTTTTGCAAATAAATATAAAGTGGAGCTGTCAAAACGGCATCGTCTGTATAAATTATATACCTCTTTTTGTAAAATGTCAACTATTTCATTGTGTCTGATATAAGAGCATTTCCGCAAGTTATGCGGTCGCTATCTTCTTCCTTTGATGGCACAAAAACGATAACTTCCCAACCTCTATCAATTAAAGGTTTTTCAAATTTTTCGTATACGCTATAATCGCTATAACTTTCTCCTACATCAAACCCATTACTTATTGCATTGTTTGTTTCATGGATTGGTGTTATTTTGACAATAAATTCGTATTTGTTAAATAGCTTGTCAAGCACATCAACGTCAATGATAGTGTCTTTAGTTACAGCAAAGTTTAACGTATACTTTCGTCCGTTTGGATATGGTAAGTGTTTGCTAATTTCAGATATTTCTTTCAAAGATAGTGATTGATTGTTAAATTGCTTATTCCGTTGTTCTTCATCTGTGCTGTTTATGCTAAATTGTAATCCGGCATTTCCCTTAAAACACTCATTCTTTATAGCACACCATTCCCATAAAAAATCGTTTAAGTTTTTATTTCCCTTTGGAAGCATTGTAGATAAAACAGGGTGAATATCCCTTGTTTTAATAAAATCTCCGACACATTCATGCAAATAATATTTTGTAAAAACCAATACGGCTTCGTTAAACGTTGGTTCTCCCATTCTTGCAAAATGTACATTAAATCGTTCTGTATGATATTTTTCAAACGGATTTAATTTTAAATTTTCATTTGACATAATTGTTCTTAATTGATACGCCAAATTATCAACCGAAACATTGCCATGATAACCAAATTTAGGAACGTCGCAAAAGGTGCATTTCATCGGACAACCATGCTGTGTACTAATAGTAGCCACCCATTTATTTCTTATATCAACTGTGCTATGAGCTACTCCGTTAATCTCTTTCGTATAGCCTAAAAAATCAGCTTTTATATTGTTTTCTTTTCCATAATCCCCAACCGATAAAAATTCAAGTTTACGTTTTCTATCTACATATATTTTCCCAGTATGCGTTTTTATGATTTCAATATCTTTATTAGTCATAATTAATCCTCTCCTTAAAGTTTTTTTGTAGCCGAGTATACTTTTGTGTTGCAATTGTATGGGTCAATACTAAATACCATTGAGAGCACATAAAGTCTGTTGCACTAAATGTAAAAACCTCTGTACTTAAATCTTCTGTTTTCACATGGAAAGAGATTGCATCGTCTTTTGAAACTCTATCTTTGCCAATATCACCAATGCAAATATCCGTAACATTCTCAAACCCAAATTCGCAAGCTATAGCGTATAGCTTTAAAGATAACTTTGGTTTAACATTTCTATAAAAAAGCTCTGTGTGAAATCTTACACAAAATTTTCCATAAGTCATTCCGTTTCCTCCCAATCTTCCTTTAACCATAATATCTCATGTTCTAATGCTTCGTCGTAATCATCGAAAAACGCTTCGGTACTTGTTATATATCCCGAACGGATAAATTCAATCGTATTTTCTTCGCAGTCGTAATCAATCTCGCTTATTTCGGCATTTCTAATGTTTTCTTTAGCTAATTCTTCAAGTGACATTTTCATTATGCGGTCGTAGTTAGTTTCTTTAATTTTTCTGATTTTTGAGATTTCCCAATTTACAAAACAAGTAAATTCATTCTTTAAATATTTATACCACTCAAAGTTAATCTCCGCAAGTCTTCCATACACGTGTCTTTTCGCTTTCGGATTTTTTTCCAACAGCCCATATATATACATAGGATTATCTTTTGTTTTTTTCTCTATTTGCTTAATCTCCACTTCATCTTGTGAAATTAAGTTTTGATATGGTTTTAACATATGCGTAATCGCAAATTCTTCTAAATTGTAAATTACCATGTCTTAATCCTTTCTCTTTAATCGGCTTCGGCCTTTAGCCATTCAAGCCTACATTGTTGACACACCATACTATCATCTTCTAAGCAAATACTTTTGCATACCTGTACCCAAATCTTATTGTGTTCTGCGTGTTGTAAAAGCTCTGCCATCTCTTCAATACTCATAGCCATAATCTTTTCAAAGTTAGTCATAGTTCACCTATCCTTTTATAACTTTCTTCCGCATATCGGACAATGTTTCGCTCCAATATCAAACACAGTCAAGCAACAACTTTCGTCAACCTCATATATGCCAACTATTGCACCTGTACAATGCCTACAACCTTTTTGTCGGTCAAGCTCGGATTGTAGGCACTTCATGGATATTTGCAAAGACAAAATCACATCTTCAATTTCTTTTGATAAGCCTGTTTTATCCGCTAACTCTTTGTCAGCAATAGCCCCATCAATCATGTCTTCCAAAATCAATATCGCTTTCTTTGTTTTCTCGGTCAC
Source organism: uncultured Akkermansia sp. (assembly GCA_964370425.1). Lineage (GTDB taxonomy): Bacteria > Verrucomicrobiota > Verrucomicrobiia > Verrucomicrobiales > Akkermansiaceae > Akkermansia. Next base: position 2,568 of record CAYJJD010000006.1, read on the forward strand.
TTTTTATTCTCCTTAAATTATATTTTTCGCAAATTTCCTTTGTTGCCCTTATCCCCGATTCAAGATGATACTTTTCAAAAAACTCATTGCCTTTATCGTGAGCTTCCGTGTGATGAATACGGCAAAGAGAGATAACCTCCAAACCCTCATGAATAATCTCATCTCGATTTCTCCCCATGCCTACTTTATCTATGTGGTGAAGTTCAGCGTTCGCCCCACATACAGCACACTTTTTATTTATAGCACACGCATAAAGATATTTCGCTATATCGGGCGTTTTCAAGATTAAAAGTTCTTTGCTCGGCACATTGTGATATACGCAAAACTCAATCAAAAACTGTTGAAACTCCCACGCTGTTGTCATATCCACATCGGACAAGCTAAAGTATTCGCAGCAATCGGTATTGATTATGAAATCATACTTAAACAATGATTTTAATACTTCGGGGTCGTGTCCGCTCCAATCAGCAATATCTCGAATTAATGAGTAAATAGTCTTTCGTTGCTTTGCACTTATCATTCGACCGTCATCAATGCGAACTTCGCACTTTCGAGAACCGTTTAATTTAGTTATTTCGTCAAGCGATACCGGGGCAATTATCTTCGCTACTCCCAATATTTCATCGTAGCCAACTATTTTACCTATTTTCAGCATCGAGTTCCCTCATTTTTTCGAGATTAACGGTTATAATCGACCAACACCAAAATAGATTGACAAAAGGCACTAAGCAAACAAGCCAATTTATAAGCATTATTTTAACTTGCATTGCAAAGGGATAACATTCATCAGCTATCCATAAGACAAATTGCTCCCACAAGCTGATTGGAACCCAAAATAATATAGTCATGGCTGTTATGTATAAAATTATATAATTCATGCTTCACCTTTCATTCTTGCATCCACCGGTCGAAAACCTCTTCCGCTGTTTTCCACTCGGTTTCTTTTCCGTCTTTTTCACGTTTTTTTAACATTAAGTCAAACGCTTTGATATAGTAGTCTTTAAACTTTGGGAACTTTTCAAATACTTTTTCTCTCCCCTTGTTAGACATAGGACAACCAATACACCCTAATCTTGTGTACCCTTGGTCGTATAAATCACAGTATGGTGTGTTAAATTCTTTGATAAACCCCCACAGTTCTTCGTCGCTCCAATGTATTATAGGATTTATCGCCCTAACGCCTTTGATGGTGCAATTTTCAAATTGTCGCCTTTTCTCGTTATTATCATTAAACAACATCAATTGTTCGTGTTCGTTCATGTCTAAGTCCGCAACAACTCTGTTTTTAATGTTGCTTGCAAGGACTTCCAATGCGCCACGTTTGCTTCTTGCAACACTTTCATCTTTTCGCACCCCAAAACTGAAAAAACAACCTTTCGTTTCAGGAACTTTTCTTTCCTTTAACTCGGCGCAACAATACCGTGTAAACCTTGTCGGAGGCATACCATTTTTCTCTATTAATCTCATCATCGAAATTCGAGGTCTTACAACGATAGTATTAATGTTATATTCTTCCTTGTATCTTTTAATCTGTTCCCTACCAAAATACACCAATGGAGGAGGGTCTATCCCTGTTACGTTATGTTGAATGAAAAACTTAACTCCACTCATGCGAAAAACTTCAATTAACGCCATGCTGTCCTTGCCAAAAGATGAGCAAACACAATACCCTCGTTCGTCCATTTTTAGCGCCATTGGTTCGTATTCTTGTATCAATTCAATAGCAGACTTTACGTAATGTTGCATTAATCACCCTCCGAGCAGACAAGTAACCCCTTGTCGTTATCTATCCATGTTATTTCGCCTTGTGCATCTACGAGAACCGTTGCGTTATTGCAAACAACTTCACCCTCGAAAATCACCGTTGCGCTTCGACAAACAATCTTTTCGCCTTGTTTCAACATATCTTCTACCATTAACTCCTTTAAAGGCTCTTCAATGAAATAAAACATCACTTAATCTTCACATCATCTATAATTGTTAATTGACTGAAATCTTTAAGAGAAAAAACTCTTTTCTCTAACGTTTCCGAACTTCCGTCTTTTGTGACAATACTTGCAAAACTCCATTCGCTTTCTACTGTATCACCTATACTTAAATGAACTTGCACCACGTCTTTAATTTCTTTAAATCCAAAATCATCTGCCGGAACATATATTATTTTCATTCGTATTCCTCTCCTAAACAAATTTCTTTAAAATATGGAAGTTTTTCAATCTCTTTGCAAAACTCAACCCATTCATCAATATTTCCATTTTTCATTATCTATAACACTCCTTATAGTTCTTTCTTTAACACCAAACTTGCTCGCCAACATTTTAATTGTATACACCTTACCATATGGGATATAATGTTTTCTAATAAAAACAATATCGTCACGACTTAAAATCGCTCTGCCATTTAATTCACCCAAAGGTCGGCACCTTAAATTATTGTTGTATGCGTGCTGTTGATTTTCGGAGCTTGTACACCACTCTAAATTATTTATGTGATTATTTTGTTTGTTACCGTCAATGTGATTAACAAAATGTTTTTCGGCGACAGTTGGAATAAACACTTTTGCAACTACTCTATGAACTGTTCTTGTTTTACCGTCAAATTGAGTTCTAAAATAACCATCGTTGCCTAAAAATTGTTTTAGTATTTTCTCAGTTTTTATGTTTCTTATTTGCCCAGATGTACTTACTTCGTACTTATTGTTGTATTTAGCCCACATCACCCATAATCTCCTTTATATATGGCAGTTTTATTATTTCATCACAAAAACTTTTCCATTCTGTTAATTTATGTGCTTTTCTACTGTGATACATATTAGCTAATACTTCGTAGTTTAGCATTACTGTTCTTTTTTGATTATAAGAGCTTGGTAATAGTTGTATAATTTGCCACCAATAATTTTTATCTATGGTTTCAATATATTTTTTTCGAAAGTTGTTTAACATTGCAATAGTAATATTTAATAGTGACTTAGAGTTAATAAATATATTTGTATCACACCCATGCACATCTACTAGTTCAGTTGTCGATAATTTACTATTATCTAAATGTTCACAACTAAAATCTTCAAACGTAAACTCCTTATCGTGTATTTTGTGCATTGTGGAGCAGCTATTTGCAACTGTTCCCACCTTATAGGTATCAAATTCTTTCCACCAATAGAGCGGTGCTGTTATATCCATATATACTGTTATCATACGCATAAACTTTCTATGGTCTGTTCCTGCTTTGAATAGCTTTTGCATAAGCTGTAAATCGTTTTTGCCAATTACTATATCGTTCTCATCTATTTCATTACACAAATTTTTTCTTATAAGATTACACCCAATACATTCAGGCTTTTGAAAGTCGGAACATTTTTTACTATCACTTAAACGCCAACTATTCATCGGATTTCTTAAACCCCTTATAGCGTGTTCAAATCCTAATACTTCTATATGTTCTAATTTAATCATTAACTTCTCCTTATCTCATACTTGCTTAAATTTTAAAAAATTTTAAATCTTCCCAAATTTTCAAGATGCTTTTCAAAAGTTTCAAAATCTATCAAGTTCTCTTCTATGCAATCGGCAAATAACAATAAGACTTTTTCCGCTTCGTAGTAAGATATCTCGGTCATTTGTTCAAGGTTTCCATTTGGAATAATTCCAAAATTAGCTCCATGTGTTTTGACATTAGTAGCAATAGCTCTTGCACCGGCAGAAATCGCTACTTTTAGTTTGTTATAGTTCATCGCTTTTCTCCTCGCTCCTCGCCTTGAATAGCTTTCGCTTCATATTCTATAATTTGCGTTTGAAGCTCTTTAATTTTCTTGTTTTTTTCTCCAATTACGGCTACAGCCTTGTCAAGCGCAACCGTTGTTTCGTCCTCGGCATAGAAAAATTCTTTTAACGCATAACACTCAACTGCTAACACCCTCTCGCATAAAGTTGTTACTCCAATAGCGGTGCATTTTCCTCTAAATAAATATTGGCATCCTTTCATCTTACAACCTCCGCAATATCGCCAATTAACGATAATATGAATTGCCATATAACTTGCCATATCTCTGGCAAGTTAAATAACACTAAAACAGTTAAAACAATAGGAACTACTATACTTAATATAAGAACTACAAATTGAATAATAAATAGCATATCTACAACATTTTTATTGCGTTTCATCGCTTTCCTCCTTGCCAAAAGGGCAATAATCATATCTTCCAAAAGACGGGGTTTCAAAATCATAATCTTGTCCGTCAATAGTTGCCAACATTAGTGTGCATTTTGCCCTACTTCTACTCTCTATGCGTAAAAATACGCAATTAATGCACTCATTGGGAATAATAAAATCAAAGGTTTTGTTCATTCTTCGTTCCTCTCTTTTTTGGGAGGTTCGGGCAAAGCGTGCCAAAAATCAATCTCTCCCCACTCGTGATATGCTGCATTTGTATCAGTCCAATATCCGTTTTTCTCGGTTTTGTGAAACTCACCAATTAACAGATATGTAGACTGTTTGTCTGTAAACAAAACGGAAGTATATGGAGGGGGCAAGCTATCATTTACGCTTATCCATCCTCCCTTCAACTGTTCTATTTCTTGTATTAACGTGTGAATCGCAATTATTATGTCACCCTCTGTGGCATAACCACTTACAGGAACGATACACTCGCCATCTTCATTTGCAAATTGTTTCAGCCATTCATTGTCTACAAGGCTATTTTTTTCTAAAGATTTCAAAATATCTACAATCGTACACATCATTTATCCTCTCTCTTTCAACGCTTGCAAGGCTTCCTCTTCAGTAAAAAATATTGTTTTACCTAATTCTTTTTGCAGATTATTACTATACCAACCTGAGCCATCAGATAGGTGAATTCTATCCTCGAAACTGTCCTCACAAAGGGTTATTTTTGTTACAAAAGCTATCTCGATTGAACCACTTAATATATCAAATAATTGTATTCCTATTCTTATCGGGAACATTACTGATAGTCCTTGTTCCTCTGCGTTTTCGTAATCTTCAAGCCTTGACATAACATGTTCAATTTGTTTGCGTTGCATTTCCCCTATTGTAAGCTCCATTTCGTATGGATTTTCTTTGCCTACATAAGTTAAAAAAGTTCTATCCTCAACCGTTACTCTTTTTGTCAATCGTTCCATTTAATCACGCTCCCTTATTTTCGTTTTATATCCGCACTTTGTGCGGTTTGTCAAGAGTCATTCATCTAACCAATCTTCTAATGTTGGTCTACCCTGTTCTTTTCTTTTTGCGATTAATTGGTTGTGTTCAAATCTCAATTTGTTCAATTTTTCTAAATGTCTTACTGTTTCTATTTTTTGCGCTAATTCTTTGTCATTTATTTGTTTTTTCCACTTACCCATTAAATGACAATCAAATGTTTTCCATTCCACTAGCGGCAATGTAATATGCAAATCGTCTTGCTCCTTATCGTCATTATTTATCATCGGTTTCCACAGATTTATAAAATAAACCTCATAAACATTCATATCGGATGCACTTTGATATTCGCTATATTCTATTTTAGTTACTTTGTTAATATCAATAAAACGGTGCATAGGCTTTTTAAAAAAATGCCCTCTAATTCTATTCAAGAGTGGTTGCTTTGTTCTTCCTACATAAATAATCCAGTCTTTATCATAAAATATTCGATAAAGGATAAACCCTTTAATTTGTTTCATCTCCCCACCCCCTCGGTCGGTTTGTGTTTGTAATACTTAGCAAAAGTGTTCACTTCAAATATCGGTCTTGCCAATTCATACGGAAAGTTAATCCCTAAATCTGTCAATGTTTTATCATTAACTTCTTTCAGCAAAACCCACCCTTTATAATCTCTTCCTTCCACCTCGCACCACACAGGCTCGCCCACCATCTCTTTCAGCTCGCTCAATGTCAAAGCCTTGTTCTCTTGGCGGTCAAGCTCGGCTTGTAGGACTTGATTTACAGTTAAATACATATCACGTTCAGCATTAGTTATGTAATTATAATTTTCTGATTTGTATTCAAAAAAAGCCTTAGCTCTCTTTATCTGTATCTGCTCGCTCATATTTTGCCCTCCTTTTTCTCAAATACCCACACAGGGCAATAATTGTTTTTATCTTCGCCAACTATCCACCAACACAAACGATTTTCTCCATCATCATCACAGCCGTAGCCCCAACGCACAAATTGATTTGTAATAATATAATTTTCTTGTGCTTTTAATATTTCATGGTTACATTCATAACAAAAACACTCCCACGCTCCACGTTCGTCAAGCAATAATTTACTCGCTACAAAACTTCCGTCTGTAAATAGTCCAAAATCAAATTTACTTTTTTTACAAGCCATCATCATCACCCTTTCAAGTCTTTGTCATGTATGTTGTCTATGAAGTTAATTTTAATCACCCCCAATGTTTTACATTGCCCTTTTTACTAAAAAAAGGTTTTTTATTTTCATAGTTTTTTAATACTTTATATGCTTTTAACAACATATCAATATCAAAATATCCAAAATGACACATATCACCATCAATTTCTAATTCATTAGCTAACCATTTATATAACCCATTTCTTTGATTTCTGCCATTCCAATGTTTATCAAACAAGTTATGACATATTTTCTTTCTATTTCTCATTTGTTCATTAGCCAATAATCCTAATGCTTCCTTTGGTCTTGGTCGGTGAGTTCCAACATAAGATTTACATTCAACACAATAATAACATTTTCCAATCCCATATTCTCTACCATAAATCAAACTATTTGAAGTGTAAATAACTTTTCCAAAACATAAATTGCATATGTTAGGCTGTAAATTAATATTCATAAACTTTTTTTCCTTTAGATATTGCATATAAATTTAGTTTTTCTTGCATTTCTTCAAAAGTAGCGCAAGGTAATAAATTTTCGTTTTTACATTCAATACCAATTCCTTTTTCTTTTTTATGAACTAAAAAAACTGCATAAGTTCCATCTTTCTTTTGTATTATTTCTGTTTTTTTCATTCCAACTATGTATTGAATTTGTTCCATAATCTCGCTACCTTTCTAAAATAAAACTTAATTTTGATTGTCGTGTATGTTGCCGATTATTTCAATTTTATCTTTCCAATAATTTAAGCCAATTCTACAACCAGTATCTTTTCCGTTAATGCTATTCATTTGCTGCCCCCTAAAACTACAATCTTCTGTAAACACAACTCTATATTTTATATTTTCATCACCACAAATAAATACATCATTTTCAAAAATCCTGTTTCCGTTCATGTCTTTCAAGTTTGTGGTTTGTGTATTGTCCTAAAGTTTTTTTATCTATATCACATAACCAACCAAGTGGGAGACCGTCTTTTTTCGTGATATCTACTTGTATAAAATGAGTTTTTTCTATTTGTAAATAGTGTCCGTAAACAAACGAACCGTCTTTAAGCGACTTTGCCCTAAAAATTATCTCTCTCATCTACTTTCACCTACTTTCTTCTTATAGGCAATATGAATTGCCATGGCGTTAATGTCATAGCTCTCTGTTGTTTCGTTGTATACATTCATAATCGATACTTTGTAAATTGACATATTGTGCTTTTTCGCCCGTTGCTTTGCAATGTTTAAGCACTCATCTAAAGTAAGTGTATTGCAAACGTCATATATAATATGTTCAGATAACATCGTGCTTCTCCTCATTCCGGCTGTTGCAAGCAGGACAATCTTTTGGTCTAAGGTCTCTTAATACTTTAAATCCACAGCTTGTGCAATAAACAACATCAAACCATTCGTCTACATCTGCTTTCCACTCGCCTACTTTTATCGCTCCTGTTCCTGTATTTGTCTTGTAGATTTCCATTTTTAAAAACATCTCCTTTCTTGCTTATATACGCAATCTTTTTTCTATAAAACCGAAAATTAATATATACTTATTTCTTAATTTCTTATCCTTATACTAAACCAAAAACATATACTATTATGTCGGCAAGATTATAGTACCAAATTATCCCACAAACGATTGTTATGAATATATCAAACAAAACCAAAGCCTTGCAAGCCAACATCAGTTTCATTTCTTCCGTGTCTTCCGGTACGAAACCACAGAAAAATACTATAACCACATATTTAATAGATGACACTACCGCCCAAACAAACCAAGTAAAAGCGCAAAAGGCAACTACACCCATAGAAAATCTTAATAACAAGTCCATCGCCTACTCCTTTGTTTCCCGACTCAACATCAAATTCACATAACTTATAAACTCACCATTAGATAATTTACCGTGCCGATTGATAGGAGCCTTGTCCGCTAAAAAGTTATTACTATACGCCACTTCTATAGCGTGACGAATTGCCCTCTCAACCCTCGAAGAACTTATCCCATGTTTTCTGCCAATCGTAGGATATAACTCTTTTGTTATAGTCATCCCCTCATGGTACATCGGTATAGCTTCCCTCAAAAACGCAAATCCTTTCAGGCTCGGCATTATCCCAATGTTTATTAAGTAGTTTTCTACTGATACTTTACTTATCATTCTTATCATTCTTATTATTCCTCCTCCACCAAATCTTCCATACTTATGTCATATCCCTCCCAATTATCAACTCCATGAGTCTCTAAAGCGCTCAATTTTTCATCTCTTGCTCTTAATCTTGATAATTCCTCTTGCGTAACAAATGGTTCGACATTGGCTTTGGTTCTTAAATTAAGGCTTGAAGTCATTTGCGAAACTATTTTCTTCGATTCTTTCTCAAAACATTTTTGTGCCATTGAAGAAATATCTCTATAAAGTCTATCTGATAGTTCGAGCTTTGCTTCGTTTACAATTTTTCTCACCATCTCGTCAGGAATGTACTTTGTATTAAAATCCAAAAGTATTTCTTCAATTCGTTTCCTTGTAGCATCATGAACTTCTGCGTGTATTTTAGATGATAAATTTTCAACAATATCACTCTTTACTTTTTCCCTTAACTCATTGACATCTGCGTAACTAAAGTTTAAGTCTTTTTCAAACTTAGCTTTAAATTCTGCGTGCAACTCGTTTTTGCAACCTAACAGCATAGACTCAAACTCATAGTCAGAAATCCTATCAACTACACCTCGTTCTATTCCCTCAAAAACCTCATCAAAATCAAATTCAAACTTTAAAACTTTACTTTCTCTCACAATCCTATGTCCTTTCCATTTATTAATTTTACATTGTTTGCGTATTTCACCACGTCTTCACTTACACCCATTTCTTTCAAATACTCCTCATATGCTTCCGAGCAATACCGACCCTCACAAAAATCGACCCCATCAGGATATCTGATACATTTATTTAACCCATAGTCTGTTTGTTCGCAATAACTACATAAATCTTCGCTTTCTGCTATTTCTTCAAAAAGTCTAAGTTTTTCCAATTTTCACCAATCCTTTCTTCTGCTTCATAAATTCTATAAATTATTACAAGCAACTACTCGTCACCCTATCCCCATTCTATACCCACATATCTCAATTTGGTGGTATAGGTGCGAAATATTTATTTTCCACCCACTTAACACCCATGTTCCACCTTTATATTACACTTGCGCTCCACTCAACCCTATTTTTTAATCATAAAATGGGTAAATCACTCCACCGACTACTCTCTAAAATAACGATTTCTCTAAATTCAATCCCCTTTATCCTGTAATTAATAAGAAACATTCCTATTTGTGAACGGCTTTTTGTATTTTTTATAGATAATAGGGGGTATCATATGGTTTTTTGAGTAAGGGTTTTTAATTAGGGGGTAGGTGAATAGGGGTAAGGGAAGGGCAGCATAGGGCATATTCCGGCAGAAAAAACAAAGTCGAGTTATTAAAGCCCCCTTTTTAGGTTGTTTTTAGGGCTTTGTTCTTGACATAATAAACATTATGTAAAGAAATAGCGTTTTGTAGCTCTGTGAATGGTATAAACTGTAAAATAAAAAATAGTCAATACAATTATTTGCAATCTTTGACAATTTATATCATCTTAGAACATAGAGTGTCGGCAGATAGATTATTATACAATTAGTTATATCGTCTATATCTGTTATACTCTTTGTTATATTTAATGCTATTAGTATATAGTTATGTAATATATACAGATAGTAATAACAGATATATGTATAATAATAACAGTAAGTATATGTATATGATTGTCAGTATATGTTAATTAATAATAGCGATGTAAGAATGTCAAGGGCATAAAATGGTAGATATTGGCAATTAATATAATACTGTTAATAGTTCTTATATATAATAAATAATAAATATAAATAAATAAGATTAAATTAATATATAAGTATAAGTATATAGCTATGATTAACTATTATATATCTATTATCTATATCTATATATTAATATATTAATAATAAAATAACAAATTATAGAATAATAATATAATATATAATTAATAAGTTATAAGTAATCTATATATACTAGTTAATAAATATGTTAATAATAAACAATTAGTAAATAAGAAATAAGAATAATAATAAATAAATAAATAAATAAATAAATAAATATAGTATAGATATTTAGCGATGTGATAAGGCTTTTTATTTGTTGTGCTGTGAGGGCTAATATTTGCCGTCTATTTGCTTATATTATGCGTTTCGCTTTATCTGTTTACCTTTTTATTTTAATTGCCTTTAAGGGGCTAAATTTTAGGGCTTTTGGATATACTTTGTTTATGCTAATAATTGACAATAAGCAATATAAAATATAAGAGCATAAAAAACAGCTCCGACAAAATGCCGGAGCTGTTAAAAATTGGTTTGTTGTGTTTGAATTTAAAAGTAAAATTTTGTATAAAATTGATTGTCAATTTTTTCTATTTTAACCGTATATGAAATGGTTTCGGGGCATCCGCTTTTCGTGTATATTTTTGACAATTCAAATGTTGCGTTGCCGTTGCCGTTATAGTCGTTTTTTAGTGTTTGCAAATATTCATCTATAACAGATGGATATTGTAAATATTTAGCATATTCCGGCTTTAAATTTTCCTTTAGCCATTTTACAAATTTTGTTATGTTATTAAATTCCATTGTTCTAAATCCTTTCAATTTTGAATTTTAAATTGTTAATTTATGGTTTATATGGCCTTTTTTATTCTTTGCCGTAATTGGCAAATTCTACTATTTATGGTTTGCTGTGGTTTTCCCAATATTTCGGCAATTGTCTTTTGTGTTTCTTTTGCCAATAAAAGGGAAATTATAGCACGGTCGACATCGTCTTTGCAACTGCCAATTATTGCATCTTTTAACTCTAAATTGCGAGAAATTGACAATTGATGTTTACTTTCTACTATCTCGACAATTTGTTTTTCAATCCCTTTTTCGTCTATAACTGTGGATACGCCGTTTGGTTGTCTGCACTCTTGCGCCCAATATCGGCGCATCGCCGTTTCCGTCGCTCTATAAGCAACTAAAGCCATGTTTAAAGGCTCTTTGCCCTTTTGCGCCCTTTCGGCGTTTATGGTGTCGATTTTTTGCAATGTTTCAACGATTAATATAAAAGCTGTGTTTGTGATATCGTCTTTGGCATCTGTTGCCAACTGTAAAAATCTGTCGGGGTTCTCTTTTCCGGCTGCTTGTTTTTTTGCCACCTTCCAAAACATACCATATAAAAGTTTATCAAGGCTTTGCTTTGAACTTGTGATTTTTTGCCATTCTTGCATGATGTTGTTAGTTGTGTTTGTGTGTGTCATTTTTTTATCCTCTTTTCAAATTGTTAATTTATGGTTTATAGTTATAGTTAGAGTTAGTCGATGCTGTGAACCTCTCCGGCATCCATCATTTTTTTTATTTCGTCGATTTCGTTCATTAAAAAGCGTTTACAATTTTTATGCAACTGTTTTAGTTGCTTTTGGGTAAAATTGTTAAAATAATATGCTGCGGCCCTATACTCACCGATGGTCGTATATTTATCGTCAAATTTTAGTAAATAACAGTTTGTCAAATTGTATAATTTTTCTTGAAGTTTGCAAATGTCGTTTGCTACCGCAAAATGACAATTTTTTCTTATCGGTTCGCTCCAATCGAAATTTTTTAGCAATTGTTTACATTCTTTTATTGCTTTATAGCTATATGTCATTTTTTCCATTTTTTAGCACTCCTATATAAACATTAATTTATTATTTACTTCTATGCTAACACACTCTTGTGTTAGTTCTGTTTTTACAGTATTTGCTAATTGTAAAATTGATTTAATAGTTTTTGCAAGTTGCTTGCGGCTTGTAAAGCTGTAAACTATTGTTATTTTTTCGGCGATTAGTTCGCCGTTGTCGGCTATATAGTTTCCTATAGTTTCCATACAAGTAGAACCGCCGTATAAGTTCGCAAGATGCGCCGCAACTGCTGTTACCGTTTTGCTTGTATCGACTTGTATATTTTTGTCAACCGTTGACGGAACGTAAACCGCAACTTTTTTGTTTAATTTTTCCATTATACCGCCTCCGCTTTTTTGTTATATTCAAGATATTGTTCAAGCTCTTTTTTCCCACATTTTGGGAAACCGTTCTGCTGTGTAAATTCTTTAATGTGTTTCAAAGTCATTTGACTGTGAAAACCAAAAATTGTTAATTCGCCGTTTGCTATCTCGGCAACTTTGGTAGAATATGACACTAACGTTTTAGTGTTTCCAAATTCTGTAACTTTTGCTTTTTTGTAAAAACTTGCTTGATTAGAAAAAATTGGGTTTAAAAAATATGTGTTTGTGTTTGTTTTCATTTTGTTTTGTCCTTTCGTTTTCGGCTGTCGCCGTGGTGTTTTGTGATGATATTATTGTACCGCAAGCAGTACAATATGTCAAGCTAAATTTTCACTAAACATCAACTACTTTTTTTGTGCAAAATGTCAAACTTGTTTTTGGCTTCGGTTTTCTACGGTTCCGGCTGCGTATATAGGCAACCAACGACGAAACCGCAACGGCGAAACGGACAAAAGCAAGGGTTTTTGTTCTGTGACTAGCTTTTGCCAATAGTGTATATGTTATATTTATATTATTAAATCAAAGAAAGGACGAGAAAATTCGCCCGGTTTTTCCCCAGAACAGCCGGGCAAAAAAACTTCTCGGGGATTAATTATGTTTACTATGGATTTGAAGAGCAAAGAACAGCAAAACAATTTGAGAACCGCCTACAATGTTATATGCGAGCAATACCGTTTGTTTCACTCGGCAAAGTCGAAAGATATAGTTATAAAGTTGACTGACGGTTTTATACTTGTCGAGCAACCAAAAATTGAAAAAAATTTTTGCTTTGGTTATTCTGATTCGGCTTATAACAATGATAGCTTAAACAATGCAAGCCGTTGCGCAGCTACGGCAAGAACAAGCGAAGATTATTTCATTCAAGAAAATTTAGAACATTTTAACAGACAGATTGAAAGCGTGAAAGAGCATCGCAATTGGTGGTATATTTCTAATTTATATATTGATTATGCAAATAAAGGCGATAAAATCAAGTATTTTAAAAACTATCGTTATGTTCAAGAGTGGCAAAAATTAGAACACGACCGCAAGGCAACCGATGATGAGATTAATCTCTACATTGAAGCCCTTGAAATGGCGAAGTCCGTGCTTTTGAAACGCTTGCAAACCTATCTTAAAAAATACGGATTGTCAAAAGTTCGCTCTTGGACCTATTGGCAAGATGCTTAATTTAATAAATTAATAGTTTCGAGCAAAATTCGAGCAAAAATCGGAAACCGCAACAAATAGAAAAATTCGAGCAAAAAACGAATGGAGGACTAAATGGAAATGGAAAAATCCGAAAAACTTACCAACATTCTTGAAGCTATGGCAAGTTTAGACAATGAACAGCTTAAAAGCGTTTGTTTAAAAGTGGGTTTGCCGGTTCAAGAGATGCAAGAGTTAGTTTTGCTTTATAAATGTCAAAATGATGAAAATTTCGCAAAACAAGCTATATCACACTTTAAACAATGCGAGGAGGACAACAATGAACAGTAAAGACTTATTGCTTCAAGTAAAGCAAGATTATAAGAGATTAACCGGAAACCGTGAACAGCTTGGCGAATTAACCGCCGAAGAAATCAAGAACAGAATTGACAAAATAGTCAGAAAGAGGAAATAATATGCAAGAATTAGTTATCGCAACACTCACACCATCACCGATGATTTATACTTTTGTCGGCAGTTCCTACAACGGCAATCCGCACGAAACTGCGGAAGAAGCCTTGCAGCGAGTTAATGAAACAAGACTTGAAGACTTGAAAAAGGCTAAAGACAATGTTCTTTTGTATGATGCCGAATATTGGCAACGCAGAGTAGAAGAGTTGGAACAAGAAAGCTACAGCATTATGACATTGGAAGACTTTGATAAAAAACATGATGCTTCTTATCTCGCTATGCCTATTGAGGAAATTACCGAAGAACAATATGAAGAGATGTTCAACATATTGCCACCGATGAGATGGTGTACTATTAAGGGCGTAGAGATGTTTTGTATGTCGGAAATGCAGTCCGGCTCTATTACAAACCAATACGCAAGAGCAGGCGACCGCTATTATACCGGCTATGTTGATATATTGGATAAATCGACATGGCTATGTGAAAGGTTGGAGAGGTGAAGACACACCATTTTGCCAACATCGGCAACATGGATTGAAAGGATAGTAAAAAATGACAACATCAACAATTAAAAAGATACTTCGTAAAAACGGAGTATCTTTTAGTATGGTAAAAATTTTCAATAGCAAGGGCGTTTTTACTTTTGACGAGAATTTCGAGTATAACGAAAAATCGGATATTCAAGCCGAAAGGCAACTACGCAAATATAATCGTCAGATACGCAAAATTTCGGCAGTTCTTGCCAAAGAAACGAGTTTGCCGATAAGTATATCAAAAACCGGGTATGGTTCTCTAACGATGACTACAAGAGCATGGACACATGCCGATGAACTTATATTTCACAATATAAATTAATTTTTTTTAAATTTGTTTCGGTTTTTTAGCTTTTTTCTTGCGTATATATACATCAAGACAAAGGAGATTTTACTATGATTACAATGGACGACGACAAATTAATCGAAAGTCTTATGCGAGCTTGGGGAAGAAGTTCGCAAGCGAACAACCTATTCTTAAAAAAGTTAAATTCTGTCAAGTGGGAAGAAAAGTTTTTTGCCGAGGGCGAATATTACTTTATAAAAGGCAATGTTAAGTTTAGCACGGAAGTATTAAATCCTTTTGACAAATTTACTCGCAAACCGTCATTTTTTGGGAGCGGTCTATCTTCGACCGGCATACTTGAAATTGATGCACGTCCGTTTCTTTAACAGTAGAACAGTAGAACACGAGAGGAATTTTTGATATGAACAAAAAAGAATTAAAAGAGTACATCATAAAAAGATTGATGGCAAGAATACACAGCGACAATACGGGTGATATGTTTAGACCTTGCACATCGTTTCAACAAGATATGTGGGCAAAAGAAAACAAGTTGCAAATAAATGACTACAGCGTTTTTCTTAACGGTGTAAAGATTTATGCTATCGAAAGACGACACGCAAAAAGAAAAGTAAACCTTATGTACAAAGAACTTAAACCAATTCTTAGAGAGGTATAATATGAGCTACATTACAACAATAACTAAACCGCACGAAGCCTATCATTATCTTAGGCGCAAAGTTATTATACATCATGATTGGCAATTCCATTTTGCGGAATTTGACACCAAAAAACAACTTGATTATTTTGCGGAACGATTAGGTTTTAGTTATTGGCTTGTAGAAGAAAAGCCATTGTTAGGCGATGAAACAAACATTTTAAGACGTTACGATATGAGCCATGAAATCAA
Organism: uncultured Akkermansia sp.; assembly: GCA_964370425.1. Lineage (GTDB taxonomy): Bacteria > Verrucomicrobiota > Verrucomicrobiia > Verrucomicrobiales > Akkermansiaceae > Akkermansia. Next base: position 18,348 of record CAYJJD010000006.1, read on the forward strand.
AGACTATCATCGTGCATTTTGGAAACGTGAAGACGTGCCAAAAGAAGCCCAACCCATAAAGGCATTATCTAATGGGTCAATCGTTACTTGCTATTTTGTAAATGATGGCAAAACCATTACATTTTATAGACCAAACCCAAACGCCACACAAGAAAACAAAAACCGATACAAGACACAATCCGAGTATGACGAGGCAGTAGCAAGAAGAATATATTATCCAAACAGTTTGGAGTTTGAGGCAGTTTACGACCCATTGCCGCTAAATGAACACATATCGCATCAAAAGTCCTACGGAACTTATTAAAAAGAATTAGAAAGGTACAACATGAACACAACAACAAAATTGTCAAAGTTTGAAATTGGAAGAGAACAAGCGATGCAAGAAGCTATTGACTTTCAGATGAATTTTGAAGAACAAAACTACAGCTATGAAGAACTCGCAGAAATTCAAGAACGATTTCAATTCTTAGCCGAAGTCTATGATTTAGTTGACGAGTTTACCGAAAATGGGATAATTTAAAAGGAGTTTATAATGACAAATACAAAAATGTTGGAAAACTGGAAAACTTTTATGGATAACGGGAACAAGGATTTTGCCCTTAAAGTTTTAAAACAATTGCAAAATGATGTTCATGTTGAAGAGATGAAAAAAAATGTTAAACCGGGGCAAGCGAAAATAATTAAGAACATTGTAGATGAAGGGGTTAAACAGCACGGTGAAAAATGGAAAGGTTATTCACCATATAAAAATCAATTCATGTATACCAATGGATGTGTTGCTTATATTCTAAATTCTAATTTAGGCTATGAACAAGCCGAAAAAACAATATCAGAAAGAAATGTGGAAACAAATAGTCAAGTAAGTTCATGCGTGCAAGTTGATAAAGCAAACTTAAAAGTTTTTCTTGCAGAACACAAAAAAACAAGAAGACCTTATGTCATACAAGTTAATGACAAGCGTTATGGATTTAACCCCAAATTTTTGGCTGATATGCTTGATTACTTCGGAACAACAACATTACATCTTTTTGACGAAACATTTAGCATACAGCTTGTTAAGGGCGAAAATGGAGAATTTGGGGTTATTTGTCCTATACGAGTAAAAGACGAAGAGCCTAATTTAATTGTAAAAATATAGAAACTTACCGAAAAACTACAAGAATTTACGGGACATTATAAAATAGTTTCGGTTTTTCACAAAAAAATATGCGTATATAAGCATAAGAAAGGATTTGATTGTTGCTTTTGCGTTTATGGCATGATACTATAAACGCAAGCCGGAGCGATTAAATTATAATCAAGGTTGGCAACCTCAAAAGCCGGAAAGGGAAATATCATGACAAAAAAACACAATCAAAACTGGAACGCTATATTAACAAACAACCTCAAATGGAACGGGCAAACTGGCGACGAAAACATAAGCGGAAAATTCCTATTTGACGCCGAACAAGAAAAAAATGATTTTTTAAACTTCGATTTAGCAGATCACTGGAACTGGGAATTTGACGAAGATAACGCTATGCTACTATCTTTTTCAGCCTGCGCCGACGATGTTACTATCACAATCTAAACTAAACGCCGACCGAGCGGCGCAAAAAAGGCTTTAAGCTCGGAACGTTGCCCCTTTTTGGGGCAGGTAGCCCTATTAAAAAGGTGCGAAACTGAACAGCAAGATTAAAATACGGCGGAAAGGATAAAGTATGAATTACTACGAATTTAAAAAAGATTGTTTAGGATTTAGCGATGTAGCAACGCTAATCTTTGTCGGACCGTCCGCAAATGAAAAGACATACAACTTGTCTAATGACATGAGGATTGGCGAGGACGGTACATATTATGCGTATATTTGTGATGATACGGCAATAATTCCAAACACTTATACCGAGATGCTTGCATTTAAATCGTGGCTAAAAGTCTATGATGATGAAGCCTTAACGCAAAAATACAGCGGTTCTAAAATCAAGGTTTATCAGTCGAGATATGAGCCGGAACTTATTATTCAAATACTATGGGAAGATTAGAGGATAACGCATGACAGAAGCAGAAAGGAAACGCAAGAAAAAACACTTTGATAAAAACTATTCAATGTTGTCAATCCGCATTCCAAAGGGTAGCAATGAACTATTACACGCAGCCGCAAAAGAAGCCGGAGCGAAGTCAACCGCAGCATACATCGGTGAAGCGGTACTTGCTTATGGAGGACCCGACATTCGCTTGATGAACGATTTGCCACATCTAAAAAAAGATTAGAACAAAACCCCTTAAAACGTACCAGTTTTAGGGGGTTTTTGTATTGGAGGTGAAAACATAATAAAAAAAGTTTTATCGGTCTTGGCTTTAGTCTTAATCCTATTACTAATTAATCCGGCAACGCATGATTTTCTATTTGAGCATTATGTCAAATACACAGTACGCCAAACTTGCGAGCGATACAATTTAGAAGACGTGGAAATCCCCTATTCTCGATATCCGTACAATAACAAGGGGTATTATTTCAATGTACGCACCTCAAACTTAAACGAGTTGAGCAATTTGGAACTACAATCTTTGTTTGCAGAGCTTGAAGAAATTGAGTTGTTCGGATATTTCGCACAACTGATTTACTTTGTATACGATGAAGAGATTTACAGCATCGCAAACGGTGAAATTTACCGCAACGGAACAAGAGTATTTTCGATTGACAACAGCAATGCACAAGCCCTATAATGTGAACAGAACACCCAAAACACACCACGAAAAAATATGAAAGGACACATGAACATGACAAAAGGCGAACTAAAAGTAATAATTATCATTATCGTATCAATAGCCCTTGTTGTTGCAGGATTTTCTTTGTACAACAACTACAAATTAAAGGAAAACCTTGTCGAAGACGTAACAAGGATAGCAAGAGAGTATGGCCTTCGAGATGTTGAGATTAATATAGGCGAAAAAAGCGAGTATTCCGACCATTACCAAATAAGCATTACAACGTCAAATTTTGGCGATTTATCGTATGAGCAAATGTTTGAGTTAAGTGGTAAAATGGAAGACTCCCCAAATGTTTGGACTGCTATGTATTTTGTTTCAGGTCGTGACAAATATAAGGTGTACACCGATACCATTTACAAAAATAGTGACGTTGTTTACGAAATCGAAGAATTTGAAGATACAAGTGTTCAATCCGACGGCACTTTTGACTATACAATTCCTGTGACTGACAGTAGTTTGCAGATTGATGTTTGGGTCTGTGCGCAGCATATTGTATCATCGGACTTAAAATCACCCTCAACGGCAAAATTCGCCCCTATAACAGATGTTGAAGTGTATTCGCATGGGAATAATCAATACACCGCTTTAGGCTATGTAGATGCCACAAATAGCATTGGTGCGACTATTCGAGAAACTTTCTTGGTTACTCTAACCCTAACAGAAAATGGGTACAAAGACGAATTTGCGGTATTTTTTTAGCATTGCCCCAAAATTAATCGCTTACTTTAAAAACAATTTTCGGTTTTTCTCGATTTTATTTGCGTATATATATAGAAAAAACACCGCTCGGATAAGGCGGTGTTTTTTCGCAGAAAGGACTTTGTTATGAAATCTTTAGAATAATGAACATTTGCATTGTATACCAGTTTTATTTAAAAGTCAACCCACCAAATTCAAAAAACGTAGGGTATAATAAAGAAAGGATAACACTATGAGCTTGCAAAAAACAAATGCACTTGAAAACAAAAAAGTGTTTGGCGTAAAAGTTAATATTCTTGTTGTGACAATTAGGGGAAAGATGTTCTTATCTTTTGAGGACTTGAAAAACTTTGATTTTTTAAATTATAGAATAATTATAGAACATAGTGATTTTGAGAAAAGTAGTTTTTGTTCTGATACAGATGCTTTGAAGAAAATTATTGAAGAAAACAAATCGGCTAAACTGATAACAGTTTGGTGTAGCTAAAAGGAGATTAATATGGAAAACAAAAAAAGATGTAAAGAAATAAATGCCGGAGAATACGATTGTGTTTATAATATTATGTTACCTTATGTTGTGCAATATTCTTATGACGATAAGCCAAAAAAACAATATGTGTCTGTTGACAAATGCTTGCTTCCTGAAATTTTAAAATTATGGGAGTTGGGAATAAAAACCACTGGTTGTTGTTGTGGACATGGTGGAAAATGGACTCCATTAATTAGTGTAAAACAAGAATTTATTCCTCTTATGAAAAAACTCGGATATGTTGTTCGCCCTAATGAAGATGATACTTGCAGAGAAGATGAGTTTATTCCAAAAACAATTTTAAACACAGAATACGCCGACAAAGGTTTTAATTGGTGGGAAGAAAGGATTAAATTGGACGAGACTAAAAAAGTTGAACTTGCAAAGAGCAATTGGCTTTTAAAAATGTTAAGAAAAATGCTGCTTAATAAGCACAATCCCGACTTGCACAGTTTTGTTGCCACTACTTATGATGGAAAACACTTGCTTGTTCAAACTAATGAGAGTGGTGGACTTACTATTTTTGCGAACGGAATTGAGGATTTTTCCGGCAATGCTGTTCAATGTTGTGAAAGATTGCAAGACGAATTAAAAATAAACATTCAAACAGTAGAAATGTAAATTAAGTGTGAAAGGAAAAGCAATGAAATACATATTAGAGTATTCTTATTTAATTAATTCGAGTGAACCACTACGGAAAAATAAAACATACTTTCCAACACGTTGGTGTCACGTAGCAGTAAGCGACGATGAGGAAGCTCTGGAACAATACGCACAGAAATATTATAGCGATGTTGAATGGCGAATTACAGAACGCCCAATCTAAAGAAAAGAAGGGAAAAAATAAATGCAAATAGTATCAACAAGAACAGCGGAGAAAAATTTCTACCCAACGCCCGATGATGTTGTTAGAAAAATGCTGAACAGCGTGGGAAAATTAGACTATGTTAAAAGAGTGCTTGAACCCTCTGCAGGAACAGGAAACATCGTTAAAGCGTTAAGCAGAGCCGTAAATCACATGAGAGATACAAGCAAAGTTAAGGTTGATTGTATCGAAATCGACCCGGTATTACGACAAACGCTTAAATGGGAGTTTTCGGAAGAGTACGAGAGCGAGATAAAGTCTAAAATATCCAACTTTGACGATAGAGTTCGTTTGTGTGATGATGAGAGGTTTTCGAGAGAATACAAACCTCTTTCAAGAGCTGAACAGAACGAGCATAGCGCCCTACGTCATATTAAGCGTGGTTTTGAGAATGTTGATGTAAGGATTGTTCATGATGATTTTTTAACTTTCAAAACATTTTCAAGATATGATTTAATTATCATGAACCCACCGTTCGACAAAGCCGATGAACACTTATTAAAGGCTATTCAACTTGCATTTAATACAAATTGTCGAATTGTTTGTTTGATGAACCACGCTACGTTGCTTAATCCCTACAGCGAAACGAGAAAACAGCTTAAAGAAGCTCTCGAACATTTTAATGCAGAGGTTGAGGTTTTAGGCAATGTTTTTACCGATGCCGAGCGTTCAACCGATGTAGAAGTAGCAATGGTAACGGTTAAGCTGAAACGAGAACGAGAAGATAGCGAAATTTTCGACCGCATGGATAAAGCGGAAGAACGCCACGAATTAGAGATTGAAAGTTCCGTTGAACTAATAGAGCAAAACTTCATCAAAAATATGGTTAGACAACACGTTGTTGAAGTCAAGGCGAGTTTGGAGTTAATCCGGCAGTATGAGAATTTAAAGCCTAAAATGCTCACATCATTAAAATTCAAAAAATCCGAAAAATCCGAAAAATTCCAAACAAGTGACAATTCGATAATTGAACTTTCTTTTGGCGGTCGTAGTAATTATTGGTATTCTTCATCTAATAATTTTGTTGATACATCAGAATACTTAAAGAAAGTAAGACGTAAGTATTGGAGAGCGTTACTTGTTTCCGATACTTTCACGAACAAGCTAACTTCGGAACTGCGGAAGAAATACAGCGATAAAGTAGAAAGTCTGTCCGAGTATGAGTTTTCCGAGTTCAACATTAATCAAGTATTAGCCGATATAAATGTCGAGATGTACACAGGTGTCGAGCAGCAGATAATGAAATTGTTTGACAAACTCACGGCTGAACACACTTACTATCCCGAATGTACGCAGAACAGACACTATTTTGACGGTTGGAAAACTAACAAAGCTCATGCCGTCGGAAAGAAAACTATTTTGCCAAAGGGAACATATTATTACAATAGTTGGGATAAGGCGTATGAGTTCAAGTCAGATTATGCTTTCAACGCTTTAGTCGATATAGAAAAAACATTCGACTATCTTTCGGGCAGAGTCGGAGAAGCAAGCGACCTCGAACAAATAACAAAAGAGGTAAGTAAAGGACTAATTGAAACTAAAAATGTTGAGTTTAGGTATTTTTACGCTACATTCTACAAAAAAGGTACTATTCATCTGACGTACAAAGACCAAACATTGATAGACAGGCTTAATATTTATTGTGCTAAAGGGCGTAATTGGCTACCTCCTAACTACGGAAAGAAAAAGTACAGCGATTTATCCACCGAAGAAAAGGCAACAGTTGATAGTTTCCAAGGCGAAAAAGAATACAACAAAGTTATGGCGAGACCCGATGTGTATCTTTTCAACATAGCAGATACCAAATTGTTGGCATAATTTACAAAGTTTCTTGTTAGCGTACAATTGTAACGTTTTAACGTTGACTTGTTAATGTTTTAGTGTTATAATTGACGTAAGCAAGGAGGGCAAAATGGCAGGTAAATTATTGATTAAACAGATGCTTCTACATCGCAACATGACAGGAGCAATGTACACACGAAGATACAACCTCGTAGACCACCAATTCAGGGCGAAAATGAGCCGAGATAAGTTTTCGTTCAAGGACATTCAAGAAATAGCAAACAATCTCGATTTCGACATCAAAGCCGTTGATAGGCTTTCACCAAATAAACAAATAATGGAGTGATTAACTTTAAATGAACATTAAAAAAGAAATTAGAAAGCAGCAAGAAGCCATAGCACAGGAGCAAAAGGAAAGAGAACGACAAATAGTCGAGTTTGAAAACTTCGATATAGAAGATAAAGCATATACAGGTGATATTAATGCCGAGAAGTACAGTATCTATAAAACGATTGCAGACAAGGCAATTATACTACACAGAAATTGTCAAGAAGTTAAGAGAATTGACATTTCTCCCATTGTAGACGATAGTCCAAACGGACGAATAATGTTAGAGGTTGGTTCAATCTCGACTTTTCAAGGCGAAACTAAAAATTGTTTTACGGAGCTATTTCAATTAGCTGATATGGTTTGCAGTACGGTAGTTAGCATTGACAACGACACTCGTATTCGATATACGTTTATTGTTTTTGATGTGGTGGAGTAAGCAATTATGGAACGATTGACAAAAAGAGTAACGGTTGAGGATAGAACTTTTTTAACTTATGTAGGCAAAGAAAATCCATACGAAATGGAGCTTACAATAGGGGAAATGCAACGCAAACAAATTGAACATGTTATGTCAAGGCTTGAAGATTGGGAAAAGGCAGAGGAACAAGGGCTGTTGGTAGGTTTGCCTGTGCCTGTTGGTTCAGACGTTTACAAAATATGTCCTCAATCAAATCATTTAAAAATGGGCGATATGTGGGACGGCAGAATAATAACCACAGATTGTCAAATGTGTGCGTGGCAGATGTGCGATTGTTACGATATTGGTTATCAGATAGATAGAAAAAATCACATAGTAAGAAAAATGAAGGCTAAAAACGCAGAATGGTTGATTAAAATCAAGCCTTATTTTGGAATTATATATTTTGCAACAGAAGCCGAAGCCTTGCAAGCCTTGCAAGCGTTGAAAGAGAGGGAATAAAATGCTAAAGACAAATGTAATTAAAAAGACCTACAAGATATATAAAGATAAAGCGGTTGAGAACGGCAAATTCCACGCTGTAACGGACAATTCGCCCGACAACTGGGGAATGTTTGCCGATGACAAATACGACTATATAGGCGACGTAGAAGCCGAGAGCATGGCAAAAGCTATTCTTTTGGCCAAGCAAGATTTTGAGGTGCAGTAATGACAGAAATTGAAAAGCGAATACTGGAAAATCAAGCAGCTATTCTTCAAGAGCTTGACAGAAAGAGTTCAACCCCAAGCCTAATGTTCCGAACAAAACTTCAAGAAGCCATTATTTTAACTAATGATTTATTGTTGAAAGAAAAGGAAGTTAAAGAAGAGGGGTTAAGGTGTTCAAGTTGCGGAAAAATGTTTCCAATAAGAGAATTGGAAACAGTTGAGCTTCGAGGGCTTTCTACTGGTCCTCTTTGTGCGAAGTGCTGTGGTCATATTAGAAAAAAATTTGTACAAGAAATAATGACAATAGCAAAGGCGCAAACAACGGAAAAACTTGATTTTTCACTATAATTTAATTAAATCCTTATCATTTCACTTTTATGTGTCAAATGGTATTGGGTAGGCGTTAAGGCGACTACTCATTTAAAAACATTCGCAGACGTGCGACATTCAACTATGTATCAGGTTATAGGTTGGAATATATGTGGGTTTGGTGTAATGGTAGCACAATAGTCTCCAAAACTATTAGTAAAGGTTCAAATCCTTTAGTTCATGCCACTTTACGCTCCGTCGTTACTGGCAAGCGGACTAAGACGGTAATGTCCGTGTCGTAGCATACACAGACCAAGAGTGTTCGTAAATCGTTGTGGTAAGCAAGCAGTATGTAAAGTAATCAACGTGACTGATAGGAAAGACTATCATTTATGGGATAGTAGTTTAATGAGGAAAACAGTCGGCAACTACGCAGGCGAATTGTTGGTGCAATCCCAACCTATCCCACAAGTAAGCTAAGTGATAAGCAGTATACGGCTTTAGGCTACCGATAAGGGAAATCACATTAACCGTCGGGTTGAGTACAGCGATACACGCTTAACCACAGGGCGTACTGTACAAGTGGTGACAGCCGGAGAGACGGCAAAAAAGAAACATTTAAAGTTGTTAAGTTGCGTACAATGTTTGCAAGGAGCAAGAATAATAACCTTTGCTTGCTGTATAAATGCAGTTGTGCAATATTCAAAAAAATAGCTTACAAAAACAAAAAGGAGCATTATTATGCTAAGCGATTTTAGCTTATATAAAATTTTTATAGTTGATGATAAACTTTTATATGCTCAAACATTACAAAATCGTATAGATTTTATTCAAGAACTGTTTTTGCTCAAACTTCAACAAGTAGATATGGAAACAGCATATCAATCTGCTATGGAAAAACATAATATAACAGATTGTCCACCATTAAGTTTTAATGTAGCACGTGGGTGTACTAAGTCGTATCTTTACACGTATCTACAAGAAACAAGAAAAAATATTTATAATATTTAAAATCGTTTCGGTTTTTTATCAATTCTTGCGCGTATATAGACACAAGAAAATAACAAGAAAGGAAAAATGAGTATGTCACAATTTAAAACAGCAACAGAAGCCTATATAGATAACCTTTTGAGCGACCGTTGCTCTCCCGATACCATAAGTTCTTACAGAGGTATTCTTAGCCAATTTGAGCGGTTTTTGGGCGAGAGAGAAGTAACCCCTACCGTTATTATGGAATATAAAAAAGAATTGGCAGGTAGAAGCGTTAAGGGTTCAACTATAGCGTATCACTTGAACATTCTACGTTACTTCTTTGATTGGGCGAGCGACCCGATGATTAAATTGTTTCCGTCAAATCCTGTAAGCAAGTTGCTTATTCCCAAGAACACAGCGAATAAATCCGACGGGGCATACTCAAAACTTTTTAACGAGCAGGAATACTCGGCATTATTCACACCACATAGACCGAACAATCCAAATGGTAGAAGCATCGGGAAGAAAAAGTGGCTACGGAACCGTGCAATCATTCTTTTGTTCCTTACTGCCGGATTGAGAAATAGCGAACTGTCCAACTTGACTTCGTCCGATTTAAACTTTGAAGACGGATATATTAAGGTTATGTATGGTAAAGGTGGAAAGTTTAGAGTCGTTCCCTTTGATGCTTTGGCTCAAATTGCCGTTAAAGATTACCTTGCAAGTTCGATTAGACCGAAGACTTTAACTGAAACTGATTTGCTTTTTGGCTCTCTCAAAGGAACAGGCGAATGGCATAAGATGACACGTCAAGGGATATCGAATATAGTTGAACTAACAATATCGCAGCTAACGGAGCGTGAGGGCGTTCGTAGCCACGCATTAAGGCATAACATGGCTTCTTATCTATTGGCGGCAGGAGTTGAATTAACGGACATTCAAGCGACCCTCGGACACTCTAACGTCGCTACAACGCAAAGATACGCAGAACAGCTCGACCCTCTATCCCATATCAAGAACATAGACAGGATTGCGAACGTAAAGCAGTTCCGAGTTGAAACTGAAACTTACGAAAAATCGGTTGCCGTAAATGGATAGAAAATGTATGCTTTGCGATAAATACACAGTTATTGTGGGATATGCCTACGATAAAAAAGATTATCGCAGAATAGCAAGAATTTACTTGTGCGAGGATTGTCTGTTAAGCCGTATGAAATCTAAAAACACGGACGAGTACGGCTTAATAATGATTATGAAAGGGAATAAAAAAACATGAGCTTATACCACAACACTTTAAAAAAACGTATCAGAGCAGAACAATTATTGTTTACAGAATTTGTGACAAACTATAAACACGTTGGCGAGTGTTTGCTTGTGCATTTTACTTCACCGCCTTTTACACAGTTTATTAGACCGCATAGCTATTGGCGATATGTAGGGATTTTGGAGGGGATAGAGTGAAATTGACAATAGGAGATATTATTTACAATGGTTGGGCAGGGCAAGGAAACCCTATAAGGTTTAGTGTATTTATTGGATATTCGGGCAAATTTGCAAAATGTGTTTATCTCACCCCACAAGGCAAACTTGAACAAATTAAATATTATAAAGATGATTTAATTAAAAACGAGGAAAATCGCTATAAAACCGTTGCGTTTTTACCTTTTTATGAAACGATAAAAAATGAACTTGCAAAATTATTAGAACTGGAGGGCAAAAAATGAGCGAGCAGATAAAGAGAGCGTTAAAAGAATTAGAAAGAATGAGAAAATATTATTCGCCAGAGCGACTACCTATATTTCCTTGGTTGTTTAATCGTATTGAATATGAAGCGTTTGTAATGGCACAAAAGGCATTGCAAGAACAACTTGACACCTTGGAGGGGTGTGAATATTGTCATAATTGTTGCGATTGTTGCTATTCAACAGAGGATAAAAATTGTGAACCTTGTTTAAGTTGTAAGGTTAAGGGAACAACTCTAACGCATTTTTCACCACGAAAGTATTATTCAAACTGTTCAAACTGCGGACGAAAGTTAAAGGAGTAAGAAAGGTTGTATTGAAATGATAGAAATAAAATGCACAAAGGCACAAAAGGAGAAGATAATAAGCGTATTGGAAACAATGCCTATTGAATGTTTGTTTCCTGCAAAAGCGAAAACTTGTTTTTTGATGCAAGAAAATTCATGTAAAAAATGTTTAGAAACTAAAATTAAATGGGATGTTGAGAGAAAGTTAAATAAGGTGCAACATGGATAAGCGTACTTGTAGTTGGGTGATACTTTTTGGAGATACCTATGTTGCTTCATTTTTTGCTACTCCTGCGCTTGCATATAAAGAGTTTGATTATTGGAAAAAAATATATGGTGAAAATTTGAAAATGTCGAGGTTTTAGGTATATGAATTGCAATCAATGTATTTATAAGGATTTTGATATGTTGGTTTGTTGTTCTCGAAGATTATCAATCGAAACAAACAAACTGTGCAAGGAAATCTTTAAAAATATACCGATAATAAAAAAATATATATACGAAGACATGGTTTGCGAAGATTTTGAGTGTGTCGAAAATCAAAATATATGAGAGGTAGTAAGATGAAATATGCGATTAAACTTGTTTCTACATCTACAAAAATTGGGATGCAAAATGATTATGGATATTATACCGGCAAAGATTATATCTTTCAGGGAGCGTTGTTTCCTGTTTGTGTAGACTCTTTAAGTGACGATAAGGTTAAGCTGTATTCAACCAAAAGTAGAGCCGATAACGCATTAAATAAGATTATGGCAAGACCTTATGAGTATGTTTGGTACGGCGAGGTTGAGGGAAAGGAATTAATATGACGATTATTGCAGGTTGTGATTACTGTAACGATTTAAGAAATGTCGAACCGGCAAGGTATATTAGTTTTTCAGATGCTGATTGTGAAGCAAATAAAGAACTTCGCAAATTAGATAAAGAGAAAAAGTTTATTCATCATTTTATTTATGAAGGCGAGAGAATTTTTGAAGTTGTCGAAAAATGTCCGATTTGTGAAATTGTATTTACAGATGAAATGTATGATAATTATATATAAGAGGAAATTTATTATTAAGGAGGACAAAAAATGAGCGAGATAAAGAGAGCGATATTTAGATTAGAACAAAGTAAACGGTTGAGTGAACCGACATATTTTACACCTGAGGAATACAACACAACATTACAAGCCCTCCAATCCGAGCTTGACCGTCAAGAGAACAAGCCTTTGACGGTGAGCGAGCTGAAAGAGATGGTGGGCGAGCCTGTTTATCTTGTAATTGAGCCTTATCACACTAAAGAAATAAGCAAAATTCACAAAAATCAATATGTTATTATTGTAAAAGACGAATTGAATAATATTTATGCAAAAGGCGTAACAGGTAAATTTGATTTAGGTAGTTTTGAATACTACAAACACAAACCGACCGAGGGGGCGGGGAGATGAATTATAATAAATTAAAATTAGCAGTATCGGCAGGAGCAAGAGGAATTGCCACAAATAAGAAATTGCAAGGTAGTACATTTTGCACTTTTAAAAATGACGATGTTTCAACTATGCAAGAATTATCTTATAATCAAGCTGAAATGATATTGTTGTTTTTATCTGATTGTATTTCTGAAAAAGGTATAGACATTGACACTTTAACAAACCGTATAGAAACTATTGATAAATACGAGATAAGGAGAAATGTATGAGCGAAAAAGTATTAGGTAAAATAAGTAATGTTAAATTTGGATTAATGAAGGATTATCCATTTCTTATGGGATTAGATTTAACATTTGATTTGGCTGACGGTGGTTGCGTTGGCACAGGTTGCAAATACACAGTTAATCTTAATGAAAAATGCAAATGGGTAAACGAGCAACAAAAAAATGAAGCTATTTTAAAAATGGTAAAACACGTTGAAGCTACTTTAAAAAAGGCAAAAGTTGATGATGTTAGAGATTTACTAAATAAGCCAGTAGAAGTAACTATCAAAAATAGAACTTTTGAAGATTTTAGAATATTAACAGAAGTTTTATAGGATTGAATGGCTACAAGCCGAAGCCGAATAAAAAGAAAGGATTAAGACTTGGTAATTTACAATTTAGAAGAATTTGCGATTACGCATACTGAAAAGGAGTAAAGAATGGAAGAAGAAATTGCACTTAATTTTAAAGAAGAAATTAGAAAAATTGGAACTGATTTTGTTTTTGGTAAAGACTCAAAAGATGTTGAAAACGCAATCGACCTTTTGATAGAAAGAGAACTTGCCGATGCAAACATGAAAAATCCTTTGTTCTGTAATATGCACGAGTGTTCAGCAGTTTTGCTTGAAGAAATAGAGGAAGCCGAAGATGACTTGAAATACATTAAAGAACTCTATCAAATATTTTGGAACGACGTTAAAACAGATAACCGTTCAGAGTATGGGTTTAGGTTGCAAGCGATAAAGGAAAGAACGATTAATTTAATTAAGGAAGCTATACAAGTTGCGGCAATGGCAGAAAAAGGGATTTTATCGGACAAGAAACAGCGAGATGCCGATTTTGAGACTTATAGACGAGAATTTTAATATTAATATTAAAAAAACCACCCTACTTTTTGTAAGGCGGTTTTCTTTTTTTTAGCTTAACCATTGAAAGGCAAAAGCTACTATAATCCCTACAGCGGTTGCTATAGCGTATTTTACGACCATTTCCCACCGACTACCCGGTTTTCTCGCAGACTCTTTACGTCCGCAGCTACAACTTGCAAGGTAGCATTTAGGTTTGTATAATTAGTTTCTGTCAAAGCTATAAATGTCTTGAAAACAACATTGTCTTTTTTCAATTCTTCCAAGTCTTTACAGCGACTATCGCAACGTTCGTTGACAGTTGCTTGAAACATATCATTCTTAGATTGATGAGAATAAAATTCCTTGTGGGCGGCGATATTGCGTTGGTCGTATTCTGAAACTTGCTTTTCAATAATTCCCATGCGGTATTCAAGGTTCTCCTGCATAATTGTTTCCCCCTTACATCTTATTTTTAGTCAAGGGGAAAACCGCCCTTTTCAGGACGGTTTCTTTCCCATTTAAAGTTGCGAAGTTTTGCTATCAGTTTTTAGCTTTGCCATGTACGCATCGGCTTCTTGTGCATTTTTGGTGAAGCTGTTGTTTTTCCACCAAGCCCAAACTGCCGTGATGACTGTTGCTGCGCTTGTAACAAGTGCTTCTACTGTCGCATCTTCAATGGGAATAAGCCCCATTCCGAACATCGACAACACTTGATTGACAAGTGCAAGTCCGAGGACAATCGTCCTAATAATAGTATCTGTTTTCATGCGTTAGTACCTCTTTCTTATATTTTTTTATAAACGGCGGTATATCCTGCCGTTGATAACTGTTTAACGAGCTTTTCAGCTTCTTCTTTTGACATCGTATCTTCGACTTCAACTTTGTATAAATCGGGTTGTGGTTCAGGCGGTATCTCTACATTGATTTTAGTTCTTCCTGCATATTCCGATACCCAAAAATAACCCATGCCCGTATCGACTAAAGCCCAGTCGTACCCATTCTTGCAAATTGCTATAATAGGATATGTGCCGTTTTTAAAGAATGAGCTAAAGACTGTTTTGCTCCTATCGTAACCACCAACGACATATTGATAATCTTCCGTTTCGGGAATTGTCCTAAAGCGAACTCGTCCGTCCGTAACGGTCATTGTGCCTGTAACGGCGGTTGTTTCTATATCGGGTTCGGGATATGGAATAGGGTCTTCCACGTCCAAAGAGCTGTAAAATTTTTGATTTGAGAGCAAGTGACAAACCGACATCGGGTCAACGGCGTATCTTGTGCGGTCGTTATAGTTATAAACATAACTATCGGGCGTTATCCACGTTTCAAAGTGGAGGTGTGCGCCCGTGGTTGCGCTTCCTGTATTGCCGGTATAGCCGATAAGCTCGCCACGTTCGACTGTTTGTCCGACGACTACCCCACGGCTTTTTAAATGTGCATATCTCGATAGTTCGTTCTGCCCTTGAATTATAATCATGTTGCCACCTGCGCTGTCGTAGAACGAACCTACGACCTTTCCGTCATTGGCGGCATAGCAAGGTGTACCTGAACTACAGCCGAAATCCATCCCATAGTGCATTTGACTATATCCCAAAGGCGAATAGATTATAAACCTTGATGTTACGTTTATTGTATTTAATGGAAATTGAAACATTGTTTTTCTCCTTTCTTACTTATGATGTAATTAAAAACGCTTCGTATGCCTGCCGGAAATCTTCTTCGGCTTGAATTGCTTCTCTATATCTTTCTTTCGCGTGATGCATTTCCCCGTTAATCTTTTCGCCCTCAACAGCAAGAGCTGTTGCAAAAGCTAGGTCTGCTCCGGCACAAGCTTTATCTAATTTAATTAATAACGCTTTGTCTGATTGTTCTCGACGTTTTCTGTATTTTGTATTGTCTTTTTTCGCTAACATTTGAATTATTATGCCGATTAGTCCAATCACTCCCGGGATTGTTGCCGAAATTAATGCTATACAAATTGCATCTGTCATATATTCCTCCGATTATGTTATCTTTAACCCATTAAAATATAATATTGACATCGTCAACCCATCTGTTTTAGATTGAATTTTTATTGCACTTGCAATGCTACTATTTGACGTTTTTACGCTTACTTTTTCTCCTGCGCTTACTTCTGTTTCATATTCATTTTCGATTTCTTCCCCAAGCAAATACTTTACCGATGCGGTGTAAACGGTAACCGGAGATGAATTTGTCCATAAGACCTCATATATCCACATGGGCGTTGCAAGTTGATATTGAATATAGTCATTACTTGTAACCTCTCCCGTATTTGCAGGTGCAAAATAAAACGAGACGTTGGCATTTTTGCCTAAAATCTTATACGGCTGTCCATATCCGGTTTCCGTGGTCAAAAATCTTGAATATGATACAACTCCTTCGGGGTTTGTGTTACTTGTCATAACGGGATTTGTATAGAAGTATTGACTTGCCGCCATCGCCGTTTCTGCCGCTTCTGAACTCAAAACAGCAGGTTGAATAACTTCGATCGAACGCAACATATAATTGTTTGCGTTGTTGCTGTTAAATAGTATCTTCATGATTTCGACATCTGCGACAACTTCTTCAATCGTCATTCCCGACAAATTCACAGGTGTTGCGCTGTCGGCTTTTGTACACGCTCCCCAAATTGCGACGTTGTCAACAGGTGTGACAGTTTTTCCGTCTGGAATATCAAACGAAAACTGTTTCCACTCACTAAGATAAGCAAACCCATTCTTGCCGATAAGCTGTCCGCTTTCAGCTTGCGTTACATTTCCCAATTGCATTTCAATCTGCTGTACGCTCTCGCTATTGAAAACATTAATCTTAAATTCGGGGTCTCCGCATATCCCAATGTTCACATCGCCCTCATTAAATGTCGTCGGCGGTTCAGCGGTGAATGTTGTCATGCTTGGTACAACGTCGGTTTCAATCCAAATTCTTTGTTCTTTCGCTTCGGGTTGTGTTTCGGAAAAGACTATATCGTAGCCTAATTCTCCACCACCTCCACCCGAAGCCGCCTTAAAATTTAGAACTGTACCATTGAGGAAACAACTTACGACTGCTCCCGATACCCATAAACTTGAAACTTCTTTGCCGTCTTGTGTTTGAGCGGTGCAAGCAGCTCCGTTCACGGTAAATGTCGGCGTGGTCGGACAATCGGCATCGGCAATGAATTTAATATTCGTCGCTGTTGAATTTGGATTTGAAAGAGCGACTGCCGAGTCTGTGGTTGTGCAAGCGAACGTCACGATTGAATTTGCGGTTGCGACGTTGGCTAATTGCCTTGCTTCTAATCCGAGAGTTTCGGTCTTGCCTATTCCCTCGTTGACTGTATCATTTGGCGTAACGGCGGTATATTCGCTTATTTGAGCATATCCCGTGAGGTCTATGTCTTTTCCTGCGATATCGACGTTTCCTGTGGCATCGGGGCTTTGACTGTTGACTGTGCTAACGTTACCGCTTCCCGAAACGCCACGGATATTCCCGACATAGTACCAAAGTGCTGTTGCTTCGTTTCCTCCAACCGTACATTGATACAGATTTCCGAGAGAACCAAAGGTATTAATATTCATGTAAATATCATTCGGGTAAACTGTTTCAATTCCTGTGGGATAAGCCGTTGGGGTTGTGCTTTCGCCTGTGATTGCTTCCCCGACATACCATTTTGAGCCGTCTGTTCCTCGTGGTATGGTGAAATTAAATACCGCTTGTGCTTCTGTTCCTGTGTCGGTTACTTCGGCATTTGTACCGGGGGCTCCTGTTGTGGTAGTTCCGACGGTTACGGTTGCGTTTTGTCCTGTTTCTCCCTCTAAACCTCTTTGAGCCAACAACGCATATATATTTCCGTCCGCAGGGGGTATACCTCTAATAGGCGTTTGACTAATTACAATAAAGCTCGAACCATTGTAATAAACAATATCAAGCAAAATATATGTAGCTGTAGAGTCGTAAGCCCCTTTCCAGTTTGGTGCTACTTGTCCTAATCGTTCTGTTGCCATAATGGTTGATTTTCCTTTCTTTAAGGTTTAATATATGTCAGCCTTGCTCCGCTATAGCGTTTTATATTGCCATAAAATATAGATTCTCCTTGAAAGTTATTGTCGGCAGTTCCAAAGTATCTATATATAACAGGTTGTGTTATTGTTCCAAGGGAATATCCCCCTTGTGAGTTATAATAGGTATCGCCCCCTACATAGACAACAGGGGTGTCAACATCACCATATCCCACTGGGAGAATAGAATACTCGGGGTTTTTTGGTCCTGTGTATTCACCTTCAGGATAATTTTCATAATATATAAGCTGTGGGACAAATGTAGGGTTTGTCCCGTATTCAAATTGCGTCCCCGAAACTGGATAATTTTTTTCTAATTGGCTATATAGCGGTGCATTTAGTGGAACGATGTAACCTATTCCACTTAGGTTGTACGGAGGAAACATTTTATATTTCGGCGTTTTTGTTGTTCTTTCAAAATACAATCCATTAAGAGCTTCCCATACATTTCCTTGCATCCCCTCAACATAAAATATTTTGTTGTCACTTGTTCTTTGTTCTTCCCATGTGTTTACTGAGTTTGCAAACATTCCCTCTTGTGAAGTAGTTCCTGTTTTTATTGGTGCGGTTACATTGGTTCCCCAACCGTCATTAGGAGCATACCCGACATTGATTGGAACACTCCTCTTCCCCGCATCTTTCATGATAACTTTAAACAACGACTCCATGTATAAGCGCCCACTTAAATAAGAGATGTTATACCCTATTCCGTTTGCTTTTGCGTATTGTATTTCCGCTTCTGTAGATTGATTTATCATAATGTCACGATTCGCTAAAGAGCGGAGTCTTCCGTTTACAAGCGAACCTTTAAACATACCCCAATAGAATTTATCTTGTACAATTCCGCTTTCATTTTTAAACGCATCAGCAAAAGACGTTTCATCTAACGGAGATGTCGAGAAAATGGTTTCTTGGGACGGAAACTCACTTCCTACAGATGGAGCTGTTATTGCTGTAGTCCACTTGTAGAAACCATTTACTTCTACCATTGCGTTTCCATCGTAATCGGGGTTTGATATATCAGACGGAGTTCCATCAAGTTTCTTTGTTGTATCGTTAGGGTCTAAGTAGTAATCTACTTCACCATTGGTTTTTAACATACATGGTTTAAAAATTGCGTTTAAAATAGGTTTCCAACTATTGTAGTTTAATTTTCTGTATTTTGTCTCACCCGGAGCATCATACGTTGGTACTTGAAACTCTGATGCGCCAAACAAATATTTTTGCCTTGTCTCTATGGTGTCACCATCAGGGTAGTACCCCAATCCAAACTTTTCACCTCCTTTCGATGGCATCTTAAAATTTAATTCAGTTTTTTCATTGTTTAAGAAACAGGTAATAATTGCACCGGCTACCCACGCTCCGGCAGACAAAGGAAGCCCGTTAGAATATTGTGTTGCAACAGTTGCTCCGTTTACTATAATTACAGGGTTAGGAGGGCAGTCTGCATCGGCAACAAATTTTATATTAGGTCCTCCGCCTATATTAGTTAATTGCACTGTATTATTTGTTGTTGTGCATATATATGTATTAATTATGTCGGCATTTATTCCTAAATTTTTAACAGCTTCTTGTGGTGTAGTTGCCCCTGTTCCTCCGCAGTTTATGGGAAGTGTTCCAAATCGCAAGTCATCACCTTGGTTATAAACTGCCCCTGTTCCTGTTATTTCCTTAAAAGGGTCTTCTCCGTTTCCTGCTAAGAGTGCATCTAGCGCGAATGTACTTTTCCCTGTACCGCCATTTGGAACGGTTAAGTTTTCAACAGCATTTGCTAATTCGTTTAGATTTGCTTCGTTTAAAGCAGGCGCAGAGTCATTAACGAAATTAGGGTTTGTATACTTTGCCATAGCTTCCTACCTTTCTATTCGCCCGGTAAAGGCGTTATTGTTGCAATCGGAAAGTCTTGTACGCTTGTTGCTTGAATTGTCATTTCACCTGTCTGTGTTAGCGGTAATGAATATCCGTTTACTAAATGTCTTTCTATCGGTGTTCCTTGTTTGTCTAATCTTCGTATTGTTACGAGTTGATTTTCGACAAGATGAAACATTTGAGCCGAACGAATAGTCACAGATTTTTGAACTACCGACATTCGTTTTAAGTAAAATGTTGCTAAATCTTGACATTGCTTTTCGGTGTAATATCCCGATGAAGCCGTTCTGTACGTTTTCTTTCCGATAATGTTTACGTTTGTGTCGCTCGATGGGTCAAAGTTTGTTGCTCGCCCTGCTACTTGTTTATACTCGTCAAGCGACTCGCCTAAAATAATGATATCGTTATATACTTGTGTGTTTTTCGTCTGATAAGTTGAACCTAAAAACTGTTTTTCTGTTGGTGTAAATTCCCACAAAACAGGCTTTGAAATATCCAAAATATCATCTTGCGAGGGGTCAAGTCTTAATGTTCCTGTAGAGTCGTAACCTATCCACCCTGCTAAAATAGAATTAATTTCCAACACAACATCTGCATAAGTTCCGCTGCCCGAGTCTATACGGATTGTATAAGGTGCAACGGTCATCGTGACTACTTGTCCGTCGGGCAATGTTACTGTTTTATCGTTATAATAATTTGTGTAAATAGCAGGTACATTGTCTATTGGCTGTCCGTTGCCTCTATCTAATGCAAGCAAAGCATCAAGAGCAGGAAAAAGCTCTGTGTCTACTGGTATCTCATACGTTCCGTCAAGGTTGCCAAACAAAGTTCCGTCAAGATAAGCCCATTTATCAGCAAGAGTGAGCCTTGCCGATTTATTGTTTGGTTCTCTTAATTCTTCGGGGTCTTTAACATAAAATACGCCTTGCGGTAAGTAATAATCTGTGCCGTCGGGTAAAATAAGCCCCATTGATAAACGTATCTGTTGTCCGAACCATAAGTTGTTGACGTTATAATCGTACTCACCATCGAGATTAGATAGGATAACGGAAGCCGTTCTTCTTTGTCCGTTTTGTAAGTTTGCGGTTAAGTTTCCGTCTTGTATAAAGGCTTTCGACCTTGCGTTTAAGGGGTTGTTGTCAATTGCAAAAGCTACAGAGCCGTCGGGTTGCAAAAACTCTAACTTGCAAAGTTTGATGTATTCACCCTTTAACGCTTCTAAATAGCTAATCCAACTCATTCGTTATCCCTTTCTTCAATTTTCTTAATTTCTTTAATGTGCAGATTAGTTTTCTTAAATTGTGTACCGCCTACGCAGATATAGTATTTGCTTGTTTCTTCGTGTACACTGTACTCTTTTCCCCAACTCATTACTATTACTTTTGAGGGTTTAGTTTCTTTTCTCGCCATTGTATATATCTCCTTTAAACTTGTCCGTTTCCTTTTGAAACGGCTATCATATTATTTGCGGAATACGAATATTCGCATTGAACTGTTTCGCCTTTTGTAATGCTTGAAAGTGCGGAAGTATACGGAATGTCATAAGTTGAACCGAACGCTTCGGTAACTGTAACAACCATATTCCCTTTGCCGTCATCGTGCGGAGGTGTTTCGATAGTCATTTTTTTACGCTTTACACACGATGCCGTTTCGTCTCGTATCATCTTTAATATGGCAGGTTTTAATTGCTTTAAAATTTCCTGTGCTTCCATTCGTTCCCCTTTCTAATTAGTTGTAGCTATAAGGTTCTTATTTGTGTCAATAGTCAACGTTGCTTTGGTAAACGAACTATCGTATGTTTGAACCAATTCGCCACTTCTATTAATTGATAAAATTGAACCTTTATATCCGCTTGGTGTAGTCCAAATAAGTTCCATTGTGTCAAGGTCAACCGCAAGTGTGGTATCGATAACCATGTCAAACGGAAAGAAGTCATCGCCCGGTAAAGAAACTATATGTTTGTTTTCTGTCGTATCAACTTCAACCCATGCTAAAGTTACGGTTTGCGGTTGTTCAAAGTATTGGTCGCCTGTCTGCATTGATGTTGGCGACATGATTTCAATTTGCCAAAAATCACCACGTCTGTTTTTAAGGAATTTTGCGTTGGTTGAGGTTGAAAGATTATATATCCGCTCCGACAAACCCTTTTCTTCAACATATTTGCTGTCTACAGCTTTACCCATACATGCCGTCAATGTTCCGCTTTTAAAGTTTGCTGTTTGTGGTTGTCTTAACGGATATTTTGTAAAATTCAGCATGATATTAGGATTGTTGTTATTGGTTACGTTTCCGCTCGCTACGTTTACTGAAAATGGTATAACATCAATTGCGTGATATAATCCGTCAGAATATTGTTCAGCTTCAATTACTACCCAATCCCAAAAAATAGGGGTAATTGGTTCAGATACAAACGGAGGTGCTAAATATGTTGTGTCTCCTTGCAAAAATATGTAATATGTATAGGTAGTTTGACTTGCCGCAGAATAATCCTTAACTGTTGTAACGGTATTCGTAACATCGGTTATAAACTGTAATGTGTTTTCTCCCTCTGTTAA
The DNA here is from genome assembly GCA_964370425.1 of uncultured Akkermansia sp. Classification (GTDB taxonomy): domain Bacteria; phylum Verrucomicrobiota; class Verrucomicrobiia; order Verrucomicrobiales; family Akkermansiaceae; genus Akkermansia. Next base: position 40,748 of record CAYJJD010000006.1, read on the forward strand.
ACGATAGATTGAAGCCCCTATTAGTGCCGAACCGCCACTACCTTGTATCTGTGCAACCAACCCATTATTAAACGTTGCAACTAAGTATGTGCTTTGGTCATATTGTGGTTGATACCACATATTTTCTTGTATCATCAAATCAACAATGTTATCGGGAATAGTTCCTGCGTACAGCCAAACATATTCGCATACTTGCGGACCCGTTAGAGATATATCGGCTATGTAAGTTTGGTCGTAAGTTAAATTACCTGAATAATTAATAACTGTCGTTGTTTGGTTTTTGGGGTATAGAGTATTATCGGGGTATAACGTATCGTTGGGATATAGTCCACCATTGCTTGTTTCTTGTTTGATGTAGTATTTTTCGGGGGTTATTATGATAGTAAAAAAATCTTCCGCTCCTAACGTAACATCTATCGTTAAACCTACCCCATTTCGTCTAAGTTCTACCGCTGTTTCGGTAATAACAAATTCGTAAGAAGTTCCGTCTCCTGTTGCTGTTAAAACTGTAGTAGGTAATCTATTGTTATATGCCTTGCCTTTCCAAACAAGCGACCAAGGCGGTACAAATTCTAAATCTTGTCCGTCGTTCTCGTTCCACGTAACTGTCGCTCCTGCTTCGAGAAACAGTTGTTCGTTTTTAATTTCGTATTCGCCTACGCTTTTTCCTGTAATAAACGTTGTGCTAATCCACGAAATATCAAGAAAGTTTTCTTGTGGAGGTTGACAGACTGTTACTAATCCTGTTGCGTTTGATAAAGAATAAGAAGCGGTAAACTCAACCCACCCTGTGTCTGCTGTTATGCCGTGTTCTGTTTGGCATTGGCTTCTAATTGCATACTGCGTATCTGTAAAAAAGCCATTGTAATAAAATTCAAATTGTGCTGTTCCGTATATGTTCCCTGTGTCCGATAACGGATTGTCTGTGTTTTCTGCTTCGGCTAATTGCCAACGAACCCAACTTAAACTATCGTTTTGTTCTTGTTCGTATTCCGCTGTAAAAGTGTAATATCTTGATGTTAAGGGCGACGGAACGTTGTTTAGTGTTAGCGTTGGCGTTGCCCTTGTTATAAACGCTGTTGCCGATGTTTGTATTATTGAATTTGTTTCCGTCCACCATTGCGTTATTACAAATTTATAACCATTCGCATATCCATTAACAATTCCGTTGTCGTTTAATTCTGTTGCTGTTATGGGCGTTGCTTGAAAGTATTGAATAATTCCTCGCCCTGTTTTTCCATAAAACGGTGTTGATAATGTAACCTTACCTGTTGAATACATCGGGGTTGAAGCCGTGTCGTTTTGCATGATATCAATTTGATAAGCTACAAGCGGAGAGTCGCCGTTAATTTGCCATTGCACGGTCAATCCGTTTGCAACGTCTATTGTTCCCTCGCCCTCGCCCGATAACGTAGACGGTATAATATTTGATGCTTGAAATAAACTCATATATTCCCCTTTCTAACTATTTGAAAATACAGGTAAAACGCTAAGTATCTGCGACAACGGTTGGCTTTCCGCTCGTTGTTGGTCTATCACAATGTCGCCTATATAATATTTGTTTCCGTTATCTACACTTGACGAAGTTGTATTGTTTGAAATAGGTCTACCCTCTGTTTTTTGAGCCATTCCAAACATTATTCCTAAACTTTCGGTAAAAGATTTGAATTGTTCATTAGTCGTTGGTGAAAGTATCTTGCTTGTCATTTCGGGGTTTAATACAGTTTCGTGGTTGTCGGTATCTTTATATCCGTATTCCGATAACGCCCCACGTCCTTTGAGTATTCCACCGTCGTCAAATTTTCCGCTTATTCCACTAAAGCCGCTATTGGAATATGAATAATTGGGGGTTGAAGTCGTAGTGCTTCCCGAAAATCGAGTTCCAGAATAATATGTGTCGGGATTAAATGCAGGAGCTTCCGTTGGAACGTCTACCCAACGATGTGTTCCACCGCTTGATGAACCTCCACTACTTCCTCCGCTATATCCACTACCCGACGAATACGAGGGTGCACTATAAGAACTCATGGAAGATTGTAATGCGGTTATTTGTCCTACTACACCTACTAAGCTAACACCTAGGTTTCCTAATAATCCGTTTACATCGCCAACCGCCTCTTTCATTGCAGGTGTTCCGTAAGCGGCAATGTCAGCTAAGGCATCGGCTATATCTTGCGCAGGGTCTTCAACGGATTTTTGTATCGCTTTCCATTGGTCTTCCATTGCTTCATATTGAGCTTCGATAGACTCTTTTTGTGCTTCAAGTTCAGCAATAGTCGCTTCGTAGGCTAAATCTCGTAGATATTCCGCAAGGTCGTCTTTAGCATCTTCTAATTCCGTTTCGGCTTTTTGAACGTTAGCTTCGTCAGCTATCCATTCCCATTGGTTAGTATCAGCGTTAAAACTTCTTATCGTTCGTTGAGATTGTGCATCAAGAAGGTCTTTTTCCGCTTGCATTATTGCAAGTTTCTTTTCTTCAAGAGTTAGGCGTTCTTCTTCGACATCTCTCGCTTCTTCAAGAGCTTTTATTTGGTCGTCTATAAGCTCTATTTGGTCGTCTATCTCGTCACGATAATATGAAAGCAGTTTAGCTATTGCCGAAGATAGTTTCGACCATGCTTGGTCTGCTATATTTTCAGCCTGTGCGTTAAGGTCTTCAACACTTCTCGCCGCATTATATGCAGAATTTCCGACGTTATCAAAACCACTCGCCGCTCCGCTTGATGACGTTTGAACTGCGGATAAGGAATTGTCAACTCGCCCTAAACTTGATTTCGCCGCATTAGCCCACGACTCAATACTATTAACTTGCGACATAGTGCTTTCGAGTACCGAACCGCTAAGGCTCGATGCTTCACTCATCGCATAGATGTAATCCCAAAGGCTTTGTGTTGCCGAGTTCCACCCTGCCCCACTTGATGCGGCTTGTTGTCCTGCTACTACGGCGGCGTTTCCTGCGTTTAATGATGCTTGGGCGGCGGCTTCTTTAACTACCGCAAGAGCTTGCGTAACCGCCATTTCGTCTATTTCGGCGGCAGCTAATTGAATATATGCTTCTCTATTAAATTGAATTTGTCCGTTTTCAAGCTGTAGGTTTGCTAAATGTTGAGGGGAAAGCTCCATTAACGCTTGGAATGTATCAATGGTAATATACCCTGCTTGGTTATATTCCTCCATTGCCCCTGCTAAAGTGCTGTAAGTAGACTCAACTTCATCAAGTCGTCCGCTTATCTCGCTCATACTTGAAGCGGCGTATGCCATGCCGTCTGTTGCGTTTGCCACGGCGTTACCTGCTTGGTTCCAACCATTAATCATTTCCATTAAAATGTTTAAAAGTTCTTCCTGTTCAGCCGAAAGCATGGCTCCTGCTTCTCTGTATGTCAACAAACTATTAGCGGCTTCAATAATAACTTGCTTGGACTCACCCATTTTGGCTATTTTTTCATTATCTGCTTCAATTGAGTCGCTTATGCTGTTTTCAAGTTCTCTATACGCATCTATTTCATCGTATATTTGTTCTGTTTTGTCGCCACTATCGCCTAAAGTAAATCCCCAGTTTCCAACACGAGGCTCTTCTTCCGTGTTCCACTCCATGTCAAAAGCTCGTTGTGACTCTAATGCAATTTGATTTTCAAGTTCCTGTGTTTGTGCCTGTAAAAGAGCTAACCTATTTGCTTCGTGTTCGTTTAAACCAGTTGTTTTTTGAGTTTCTTCAAGACGTTGTTGCTCCGACATTAACGAGTCGTATTCCGATGTTAAATCGGCTACTATCTCTTTTTGTTCTTCAAGCGATATTGTTAAGGCATCGACCGCTTCAATAATCCCCCAAATTGCTAATCCTGCCGCTATTGGTACAAATAGCGGACTTGCAAGCATACTCGCTGTAAGAGCTTTGACAGAAGCTGTGGCGGCCGCGTTCCCTGCTATCATTCCACCAAGAGCTTTGGTGTAATTTATTGTTCCTGTTATTAACGGGCCCATAAACCCTAAGTTTACTTCGCCGATTTTTCCTTTAAGAGAATTAAATCCAATGCTCGCAACCGATAACGCAGTTGCCATTACTAATAAACGTCCTGCACCTGTATCAAGAAGTTCGATAAATTTTGTTGATACGTCAATCGACCCTTTAATAAAATCGGTATTAACCATATTGGAAACAAACTCAACCCATGTCGAAGTAAGGACTTTTGTTTTTGCTTCCCATGAGTCGAGGTATATTTCATTCTCTTTCAACGCCGACCCTGCCGACATTGCATATTCCGTCATCATCTTCTCGTAGGTTTGCCAGTTACCCATGAGTGAATTGACAACGTTTGCTTGGTATTTACCGCCGAGAGCTTCTGCTATTGCGGATTTTGCAACACTATCTAAGTCTTCCCATTTGTCGGCTAAGTCGCCTAAAACATCAGAAGCAAGGCGAAGTTCACCGTTCGCCATTGTAGATACGCCTGCGTACTCTTCAAGGGCTTTTGCCGCATTTGCTATACTCTTATCGTCAATAAGTTCGCCGTCTTCGGTTTCGCCTTTAATTTGGCGAATGTTCATTAAAACAGTACGCAAACCACGTGCCATTTTTGAACCGCTATCTTGCGTTGCCGCCGTTGCCGTACCAACTAAAGCAGTAAAGGTTTGGGCTGTTTCACCTGCTTGTGCAAAAACGCTTCCGGCTACTCGAATACCGTCCGCAAGTTTTCCAACGTCAGTTGCGTTCTTGTTCGATACTTCATTCATACCGTCAAGTATCTTGTTTAATTCTGTAGCGTTTCCGTTTAGTTGCCACGCAGCATCTGCCGCCAGTAAAAACTCATTGGCGGTATCTGCCGTAACGTCACCGACGTTTTGTGTCAATATAGATAACTCTGTTAGTTCTTCAAGGTTTTCGGTATATCCTGCTCTTGAAAATGCTGTTGCTGCCGAAAGAACCTCATCGGCCGTTCGCCCAAAGGCACTTGCCATTTCATAAGCACTTGCTGTAAGTTCTCTAATTTCCGCATCCGTGAAGTCAGTAACTTTTTGAATTGATACTAATTGAGTGTCAACTTCTTTTAGTGTTGTAAGCGCATCTTGAAACGCTCTAACAGGACCGTATATTGCGGTAGTAGCAACCGACCAAAGAGCGACTTTCCCGACTAATTTTGTTATACTGTCGCCTGCTTGGTCGGAACTATTTTTTAATGTTTTCGTTCCGTCGCTTTGCGACTTAATAGCTTTAGTTGCTTCACCGCTTGCCTGCGGAACTTTTTTAACTGCTTCGGCAAATTCTGTTTGTGCAATTGTTCCTGATTTTGTAGCTTCTGTATTAGCTTTTTGCGTAGCTGTCAAGCCCTCAATATTTTTAAGCGAGGACGTATCAACCTTAACTGTTATTTTTGCGGCGGCACTTAATTGGTCCGCAAAGGCTTTTATTTCTGTTAGCGATGTTTTCTTGCTCGCTTCATCAATCGCTACCTGTAATTTAATTATTTCAGCCAATTTGCTACCTCTCTCAAAAAATATTAATTGCCTGTCTGATATCCTTGCTTTGCGAGTCCTATTCCTAACGCTTGACTAAGTTCTATTTGAGCGTGTTGTGATTGAATTGCTTCGTCCATAAACGGTCGAGGTTGCTGTGTGTGATATATCACACTCGTTTCCCAGTTGTACCCAATACCAGTTTCAATAATATCGGTAATGCGAAAATTGTCGTATGGTGCATATTCTTCATTACCTGTTGTTGCATTTTCCAAAAATAGCGTATGTCCTGCCCCAACATAAGTAATATAATTAGAAGTGTCCGCTAACCCTCCATTGTTACCACGTCTTACGTAGGGTTGTATTGCGTTAGAATTATACGCATTGTATACATTTGTTTCAACCGATTGACTAACAAGGTCTTTCATTGTATTTGCTACTTCATCTTGCAATGCAATGTCAATCGCTGTATCAATTCGTCCAATAATGCTGTTAAATTGTTCCGTTATTGTCGCCATACAATTACCTCACAAACACCAACCAACAAAACAGTTTGTTAGCTCGTGTTTGCCCCCCTCAAAGAGGAAGAAAAGAGAGGGGCTATAATAAAGAGAGGGAGTTAGGGGGCTGTTACTGATACGTCGGCTACGCAAGTGATTTCGGGGGTAGCGGTCAACGTTACTTTTAGTTGGTCGTCGCCCTCCGCTACTGCCGTCAATACGCCTGTGTTCGATACGCTAAATGTAGCTGTTCCACCGCTACCAGTTGCGTATGTTAGGGCTGTGTAATCGGGTTGTGCGCTTCCACCGTCTGCCATAAGCAATTTAATCGGTGCAACAAGAGTTTTGCCAACTTCAAGGGCGATTTCACCGCCTACAACAAACATTCCTTGTACTAAACCTGTATCTTCAAGCGGTTCGTATACAAGATATGCAAGTGACGAAAGATTTCCTGCTACGCAAGCCGTTGTACTCGATACGTCATAAGCAAGTGCTTGTCCTGAAAGTACCGATGTTCCTGCGGTTGTCTGATTAACAGTTGTCGTTATATCGCCGTTGAATTGGTATCTCGGAATGATATAATGCCAGTAACCGACAAGAGTTCCTGTGTTCGCAGCACTCGCACTCGGAGCCGCAAAAACAGGCATTTTAACTTCAAGAGTTACGATTTCGGGGCTAAACAATGTATAAACGTTGAGTTGTTCGTTTGTCGGTTTTTGAATGTAGTATCTAAGTTGATACGTTTCACCAACGACTGCGGTAAACCCTGTGATTGTGTTATCAACAGGATTAACGGTATACGCTTCACCGCTTCCATTTACATACGCACAAACAACGCTTGAACCATACGGAGCAACAGGGGTAACGCTTGTGCTAAGTGTCGCAGATGTTGCAACGACTATTTCGCAAGTGTCTGTAGTACCGTTCCAACTAAGCAAACCACCTGTTTGTAGTTGTCTTGAACGCAAATCAACGTCTTGTGCCGTCATGGTAACGTTAATTTTTGCGGTATCGGGAAGTTGAATAACAGTCGGGTTTCCAACTCCTGCCATAAGTTCGCCCATGTTTACTGAACTTGCAAAGTTAGAGTCGGTAATTTTGTTATCGTAATACAACAAATCTCTTGTTGCAGGGCTAAAGACTTTCATTTCATAAACGCCTTTAACGTATCTGTATGTTTTGATAAAATTATCCATACTTTTTTCTCCTTTACGGTTTTTTTAGGTCTGCGCCTACTTGGTATTTTTTGATAAAATCATTTTCGGGTGTAAGAGCGGAAGAACCAAAAGACATTTTTTCAAATTCATATGACGGATAAGGATTTCCTTTCGGAAACTTCACCATGCCGCTGTTTTCTGCTACGGCGTATATATGGTGCATTTTGTCACGTCGAATTATCTTTCTTCGTCTTTCAAACTCTCTTATCGTCCATGTATATATTTGTTTAGTTTCGATATGTGAGTTAAAAGCAACCGATTCGATTAAATCCTCTATTTCATAGTTAAGAGGTGTACTCTGAATTTCGGCTATGTCTTTTTCCGCTTTAACAAGTTCGGGGTTTTCTGCTTCGTTTGGAAGTTCGTCGCCGTTTTGTTCCGCTATCAATTCTCGTATAACCTTAAATTCTTTTGCTGTTATAGCTGCCTGACTGTCATTTTGCTTAACCAATATTGAGCCTAATTTAAAAACATCATTGTCAATATTCGTTAATGCAAAGTCGGTTTCGAGGTTTATTTGCAAAGCTAACGACAACAATTCCACCAACCTAACAAATATTCCCGGACTTTGTTGTGTTTTTTCGAGAGTTTCCATGTCAAACGCATAAACTGCTTCAAGAAACTTTAATTGAGCGAAAACCGCAGGGAGCGTTGACTGCCTAAGCAATAACGCAGGTTTGCAACTCATGTATCTTTCGTAGTCTTTCATTTGAATTGGATAAAATTTTAAACCGCATAATTCTATTATTTGTCCTTTTTTGGCGGCTTGTTTATCGAAAAACAGGTTTTCCATATTTTTATTTTTTTCTCCTGTGTTTTCTATTTAGTTGTCTGTGCCGAGAGCGAAAGTAAACGCCATCGTCAATCTTCTTCCGACGTTCATTCTTTCATCGGATATTTGATATGAGCCGCAGTCAGGGTGTCCGTTACGGTCATAGTAAAACGAACCTATCCCATTCATGTTTACACCGTTTAAGGCTCCTAAGATACACCGTTCAATTGCAAAGGACCTCGAAACTGCCATTCCCTTTAAATTGCTTTCGTACTGTAATGAACTTAAAATATCAAAGTTTATACCAACCTCTGTTAATTTTCCTCTTGGTATGATTCTTCCCATATATACTCTAAGTATAGTTTGTTGTTCTGTTTGCGATTGTGAAACATAAGTTTGCGGATATATTCTAAAACCTTTTTGTGGTAGTGGCGGCGTTGTTGGTGTTTCAGCATCATATACAATTGATATCTTTTCTTTAGTTGTCGGTAACGTATTAGCTAATGGTGTGGCATCGTCATAGAAAAGATATTTAATTAATTGTGTTCGTGGATAATCGTTATTGTCGGGAGGCTCATAACCGGGCAAAGGCAAATTAAGCAAGTAATCTATTACTTGTTTTGGTACTTCCTCCAATCCTAAAAACGTCGTTACAGGGTCAGTTTTTATATAGGGATAATATGGACTGTTAATATCAATTATTGCCATTTTTCATGCCCTCAATTTGGTTTTCAAACTGTTGCCTAATCTCTGTCATTCCGGCTAAAGCATTTTGGAGGTTTTCGGGTGTGGTTTGCATATCTATCATTGACATTATTCTGTCGCAAGGGTCGTTCCGTAGTTGTAAAAGCATATATATTTCAGCATTTAACATCTTTTCGAGATTTTTATAATCTGAAATAATATCAAAAACTTTATCGCAAACATCGGAACTTCTTTTTAATCGTTCAAGTTGATTGAAAATGTGAGAACTGCCCCATTTATCGTATTCTTCAATTGACAAACAAAGGTTTTCATCTTCGACAGGCTCTTGCAAATAATAGTGAATAAATATTCCCATTAACATTCGGGCTTTACGAATTAAACTTTCGGTATATCTATCGGGCATTGGTGTTAAGTTTTTATCGCCTTTTTTTACGGCAATTTTGGTTTTGTCTATACATTCGGGAGCGAGTTTTTGAGATATTGCCGTTTTTACTGCTAAAGGTACATAGGTATTTGCTTTTTGAATCGCTTCTTTGGTTAATGTAATAGCCATAATTATCATTCCTTTCGGTTTGGCTTAATTTGACATTCTTTTGCTTGTTGTGTGTTTTCCCATTTATTGGTTAATCTGCAAAAATATTGATGTCCGCAATATGGGAAATCATCTTTAATTAAGTGGCAAGTTAAACAATCTTTTTGCTTATCATATTTAGAGTATTCGCAAACATAAGTTGTCATGCTTCACCTCTTTTTAATGTTCCCGACATATATGTCGGGAAGCTACCCTTACATTTCTTCGACAACCACTCCGATATAGTTCTTATCATGTATGCAATGCGTTATTTGTCGCACATACTTTTTGTTGTCGTCGTAGATTATCCATTTCTTAATGGCATCCTCTATCATCTTTGCTTTGGCGGCTTCGTTTGATAAATCTAATGCACTATTCCAAAAAAAGGTAATCGACACGGGTTTTGTAAAAAGTTCTTTTGGAATTTTTAACTTGTATAAATATGTGTGTGTCAGTTCGTGCCAGTATTTGGCATCTTTACTTCGTACTGCGTGATGCGTTCCCGACCAATATTTGTTTAAGCCGTATTTTTTGTTCCATTCCTTTTGTCCTGCTTTTGTGTCGGGATATGGAATTGCAAACTCTATTCGTTTTTTCAACATATTAATATCCTAAAAGCTTAACTGTAGCCGTTACTTCTTTATCTCCGTATTTGGCGGTTATAGTTAATGGTGTAGGTGTAGGAAAGTATGCTTCAATCGTGATAACATTTCCGTTAATTGTTGTTCCATATCCACCGTCAGCCCCCGCAAAAGAATATTCGACTACTTCATTCGTTTTCTGTCCGTTTTCGATATATGATGCTTCCGCAGTAAAAGAGTTGTATTGTTCAACCATTACAGGGGGAATTGTTATCCATTCGACATAACTTTCGGTTGACTGTGCTTCAACATTTAACGTAAATTTTTTGGATATCTTTACGTTTTCAGCTAACGCACACGTTATAACGCAGTTTCCCTCACTTATTGCCGTCACCAATCCAATTTCATCAACTGTGGCTATACTTTCATCGCTTGTACTCCAACTGTACGAATACGGCTCTGTAGGTGCTTCTCCGTTTCTTTGAGATGTTGCGGTTAATTGTTGAGTTTCTCCTGCTAAGATGCTTTCTGTTCCGCTTATGTCTATTAACCAGTTAAACGCTAATCCGTCGGCTACTCTGTTTTCCATATCGTCATATTGCGATGGCTCGGCTATCTCTAAATCAAAATAGATTATGTGCTGTGTGTGGGGGTCAATCGTAAACTCTTGTATGAAATTTATAACGCCCCTTGCTCGATAAACTTGATTGCCAAGTACCATTCGAGTGTTTTCCATGAAGCCTTTAGTTCCGTCGTTAAATTGCATAACTGCGTGTTGGTAAGCGTTCATGATAACCATAAGTTCTTGATTTTCGGGCCCTGTTGCTAATGCACCACGGCTTGAAGTCCAACAAAATGGCTCTGATACGATATTTCCGTAATAGTCAAGATAGTTATACAAAACATTACATTTACGCACTAATGCGTTACATAAAGCGTTTGATACGTTTGACGGTGATACGGCAATATACGTGTTCCCTGCTGTTTCAATCTTTGCACCAATTCCGATATACTCAATTGCCGAGTCTTGAAACATTATCTGCTTGAAATCTTCCGTTAAGTTTGTTAAAGACGTTACCGAAATAGCATTTGAAAGACGAATGTTCGCTTCATTGTATTCGTAAAAATCTTCATAGTTAAGACTTTGTACGTTTGCTATAAAAAAGTCCGATGAATACTCCAATAGGTTTTCGTAGTATTTTTTCGTTTCCGCTGCGAAATATTGTTTTTGTCTATCTCCGTAAAAAGACGGAGCATTTGAATTTGTAGTTTTTTTGCTGTTGGTAATCGCACTAACATTCTTAACTAATGCCTTTAAATCCATTAAGCCACCTACACATTCTTTAGATTGCGTGTAGTTGATACTACGTTTCTGTAAGCAATATTTTGTTCGTATTTTTTCAATAGTTCATCAAGTTGCACGTTAAGAGCTTTTAACCTTTCGGTGTTGGCCCTTGTTAAATTTGCTTCGTTATTAAGTGCAAAACTTTTATCTTTAATCTTTGCGGTCCGTAATAAAAAGTCCGAGTCAAAACGACGTTCCCATATTATTTGCACGCACAGCCCTAAAATTTGCCCCATTTCGCCATCTAATGTTTCAACGAACTTTCCGTCCGTGTAAAAGTCAAATTGAACCTCTGTGCCTATATTTAGCGGTTCTGTGATGGTTACTGTGCCTGTTGTAGGGTCGTATGTATTTGAAATAGGTGTATAAATGGGCTTCCCTAATCTATTTACAGAGTTTATGCCTGTTGAGCAAAGTTGAAATTCTAACTTTCCTGTGTTGATTGATGTTCCGTCGGGATAGTCAGTATCGGCCGTATAATAGAAATCGTCAAACGTCGGAATAGTTTCAAGTTTCAACCATTGTTTTGCTTCGGGGGGTCTGTTAAATCTCGGTATGGCGTTTTGCAAATACAACCACATCCGACGAAAGAAAAGAGCAGGATTTTCTTGTGCTTGTTCTTCCAAACGTATGTCTTGTTGCTCAACCATAAAATGATTGGTTATAATTTCAGCCGTCGGAGTGCCTAAGATTTCTTGTTCCATGCTCTTCTCCTTTCATTAAACTGTTACTGTTTTAGTGTTGCTATTAATAAATACTTTTGTTTCTTCGCCCAGTTCGGTTGTTTTATAGGCGTACCAACCCTCTTTAAGCTCAAATTGATTAGCGGTTTTTGTAGGGTAAACTTTTGTTCCAAAATCAGTTTCAAGTATTACAGCCCCACTAAATGTTACTAAGAAGTGGTTTTGCCTATCTTGCGACCATTTCAAGTTAATAGACGTTAGTGTTACGTCTGCCGAGAAAACTACAAAAGATACTGTTCCTACGTATTCGACAACGTATTCCGTATCAACCAAAACCGATGACATAACTGTCGAACCGTTTAATGCTACTGAAAACGCTGTTTTGCTTCGGATATCTACACCAAGAATTTTTGGCTCTTCCTGTACCCATTCAAGAGCTTCAAACGTACCCTTTATCTCTTCTCGCCATTCGGGTAATACATTTATGTCTTTGGTGTATGTAAGGGTATCTATAGTCGCTATGCTTGTTATATTGTGTAAATACATACAACACCTAACTTTCTAAAATTGTGGCTTCTTTATCATTCATCAACAAAATGATTGAATGGAATAAACCTTTTTTGTTTTTGTCATTCTGTGATAATTTGTTTAAGGCTAAAATTAAATCCCTATCTCGTGCCGAGGGGTGTCCGACATCGTAGCCTTCTCTAAATCGCATTGCTATCATTTCTTTGTGTGAGTCGCAAAGAGCAGGGAATATAGCTATTAAGTCACGACCCATATCTAATAGTTTCCTAAATGCTTTTTGGTCGAGAATTTCTCCGTCTTTGTAATCAACGTTGTACATTTCTCTCTCTTCTTCGTCAAAACCTTTAACAACTATGAGTTTCCTTTTTTCAAGCAATTTTCGAGTATACGGAGTGTAAAATCTGCTCCACTCTGCTTTTGGAACTATTGTTGTGCCTGTTTGTCCTGTAATTTGTCCGTATGCTCCAAGGTCAAGTACGTTATCAGGGGAACATTCTGCTTGCCAACGTAAATATACTTTTCCCTCGTCTACTGCTATTTGAACTACTTCGGGATTTTTTGCCTTTAGTTCTTCTTGCAATCGCTTGACGAGTTCTGTTAATTCATCGACTTTCGCCTTTGTTTCTTCGTGTTCAACTTCTTTTTGTACTTTCTTTTCGTTTTCTTCTTCTTCTTTTATCTTTTTGTCTGCAATTGACTTGGCTCTGCCCTCTTGCATTTTTAGTTTTTGTTCTTCTGTCATTTTTTTTAATCCTTTCGGTTAATGATAATTGTGAGCGAAACTGCGGAGTTGAACCGCATAATACCCATATTTCGCATAGTTTGCGGATAACTGTTGCTATCCGCAAATTTGGAGGTTTCGGAGGTTAAACTTCTAATCTACCCACTTTAGAAGCAAAGACAGGCTGTGCATCTATCGAAATACTTACCGTAATGTCGATTGTCATGTCGGCGGTTTGCGACGGGTCGAGTTCAATGGTGATAGGTGTTCCCTCTTCGATGCCAACGTATACAGGCTTGTAGCCTACCGAAGATATGAAGTAGATAACATCTGTTGGTAGTTGTTCAGTTACTGTGGTGTTTTGCGTACCGGGTTGAATGATGTTCTCGATAGGCATACATCTTGCGCCCATGTACTCTGCAAGATATCCGTATTTAGCCCATTCGATACCAAGCATAGTTGAAAGTGCTGCGTCAAGGTTAATCGTCGAGTTGTTTACTACGCCCGACGGCAACGCTTGCGATAATGCCGATAAGTCACCTACGGCTAATACGTTCCTAAAGGACGTACCATTAACTGAGGAAACTTTCTTGACAAGAGATGTCCAGTTAGCACTTGTATTGCTATCAAAAGACAATCCTTGCGGGGTATAGAATGTTGACGTCGAACCTTTAACCATTGCGGCGTTCCACATTGCAACAATTTTCGAGTACATTCCTGCCGAAAGGCTATTGAAAAATCTTCCAAGGTCTGCATTGTTTCCTGCAAGTTGATACCATTTAAGCGAAACTTTTCCTGTGCGGAGTTTCGGGTTAAGGGTAATCGGGTGTGAATAAAGAGTTTGTGCCGGTTTGCTACGGCTCGCACCCCAAGAGTCGTCTTCAAACATGATTATGTCATTGCTCGCAACGTCAATTTCATACGTTTGTCCAAGAGGTACACTTACGCTTTCGCAAAGCCAATCAAGACCGTTCGTCATGGTTGACGGTAGTACAGGCGTTACGATATCTTGAATTATGCCTTGTAGCGTAGTTAAAAACGTTTTGTTCTTCATGAAATTACGTTGATTTTTCAAAAACGCTTCGTAGTTTTCAAGAGGTTCTTTACCAACCGAGGCATTAGCAAGGTTAGCAGCAAACATCATCATGTTTTCTTGCGTATTTTTGTTGAGGTTTGCGTATTGTTCATCGGTTAGTTTTGCGTTGTATTCATTCCCTTGCTTGTTAAGCACTTTAAGAGCGTTGAGGTCTTTGCCGTTTCTGTCTGCCATAAGCAAACGTCCACCTGCAACAACTTCTTGCCTTTGAAGTGTTTCACCTTGTGCGGAAGAATTAACTTCAAACACCGATATAGGTATGTTATTTAATTTAAGTGACATTTTTTTCTCCTTTCTACGCCGTCGCTACAACGGTGTGGGCAATAAGGTCATAGTAGCCAAAAGCGTTATATGCACCTGCTGTAAAGTTGCCGTCACCACTTAGCTCAAAATATATTGCACCGTTTGTCGTAGGAGCTGTTGCGGCCGGTTTAAGTAGTCCGGCATCTATGGTGAAAAACTTATTTGCACCAACGGCTCCGTCGATGTTACCTACACCAAAACGATAAATGTTAGTGCCGTCAAAAACGATTTTGGTATACGTAACGGCTTGCCCCTCGGGTGCCGGTAGTCCAAGGGTGTTGCTACCAACTTTATACAACGCTCCCGTTACAGGGTCTGCAACTTCATTTACGTTAAATGTATTGCAAGCGTATACAGGTGTAGCTATAGTAGCTGCCGAAGTGGCTGCTATCATATACCATGTATTTGTATTTTTAACGTCGGTATAGCCTTCGTTGTCTGTGGTTGCTCTGCGAGTGCAAAGGAAGCCCGACGAACACGCTTCGCCAGTTCCTGCGCCGTCTGAATCGAATACGCCAGTAATGTTAAGGGTTGAGTCAAACTCGTGGTTTGTTACCAACGGTTGAAAGGCTGTTTCTTTAATATAAGCCATGTGTGCTTCTCCTTTTCGTTATTTGTCTTTTCGTTGTGTTAGCTTGCTGATTGTCGCTTCAAGCCCACCTTGTTGTTTAGCATGGTTTTGTATGCCGATATCCCACGACATCATCTTTTGTTGTTTAGCTTTAGTTTCTTTTTCGTTTTCGAGGATTTCTTCCATACACTTAGCTGCAACGTCGGCGGCGGCACTTTTATCACCAATCCACATACCCTCGTTATCTGCTATTTCGTTATAATCCCCTGCTTCGCAACGATTGTAGATGTCTTCGCAAGATTTCTCGTCGATTTTTTCGTCACGAATGTTGTTAATTTCATCGAGTTTAGCTTTCGCCGCTTCTTTAGCCGCATGACTTCTACGTTTGTTTTCTTTGTCTTTCATGTCTTCGGCTTCTTTTTCGGCTTTTTCGGCTCTCTCTTCGGCTTTTTCGGCTTTTTCGGTTTCTTTCATTAGCCTTGCCGAAAGTGCATCGGTCATTTCTGTTGCATCGACTTGAATTTCTTCGTCGTCGTTAAATCTAAAAATAACTTTTGCGTTTGTAGCTGTAATGCGTTTTGCGTTTACTTCTACACTTCCGTCTACAACATCACTTGTAGCCGTATAAGTTCTTCCGTCGTTGCTTAACAGGCAAATTTTGGTGTTATCTTCGGAAGCTGCCAAAACTGTATGATTGTCAAACAACGTTTGCAACTCTGCAATTGCTCGTTTGCTCATTAATTTTTCTCCTTTGTTAGTTTTTTTAAGTAGTTCTTTTTCAAGAGAAGCTGCTTTAAGTTTTAATTCTTTAAACATCTGCCCTGTCGAAAGAGCTTTAATTTGTGCGCTCGGTATAGCCGGTGCAACATCTTTGCCTAATATGGTTACACCGATACCCTCCCAACGTGTGAAAACTTCCGTTTTTCCGTTTTCTGCAAAGTGACTATCTGCAACAAGAGTTTCGACTGAAACTGACATGCGCCCTGTTCGCACGATTTGTTCAACAAGTTCATGGGTATAGAATTTCCACAACTTGCCTTTAGCATATAGCCATGTATTTCCGTCTTCTTCACGAAGAGTTAGGTCGTTAATATCTTCTGAAATTTCTCCGACTATTCGTTCGGCGGTTGCATCGGTAAAACTTTGGTATTTTTCTCCCGACTTATCGGTTTTCTCACGCATATTGTGTCCGTCGCCTATCTTGTTTCCAACATAAGCGCAAAGAATTGGTTGTCCGAGAAACGTCGAAAAGTATTCTTTGAGATTGCGATAATCCCAGTCGTTTTGGTTAATACCCTCACGCATCATTTTTATTTCGATATAGAAAAAGTGAGCATTAGGGGTTGTTTCAAGGACTTTTAATTCGCCTATAATATGCTTTTCGTCTTTATACTTAATCATCGCTATATCCCCTTAATCCAATTATCAAATGATGACAACGACGTGTCGTTATCAATCATCGCCCACGCTTCAAGTAGCCATTGTCGGTCTTTACTGTTGTCAATTTGAAGTTGTTCAACTTGTCTTGCTAAAGCTCCAAACTTATTTTCGCTACAAACGACAATAAAGTTTTCAAGGGCTTCATCTGTTTTGTCGATAATCTCAACACACAACTCAAAGATTTCTTGCAACGATTGAAGACTTTCAGTATCAAGCTCTTTAATCGGAGGGTATTCAAGCGGTAGATGATGTTGTGCTAATATATTTTTAAATTCATCTATCCTTTCGGGTTGAATATGTTCGAGTTTGTGTATACGTTTTGTCGTATGCTTTAATCCGTATCTATACCAAGTCAACTCTTTCAAGTTTGCAAAAAACTGTGTAGCTTCACCGTAAGCAGACATAACTTGTCGCATTGGCACTAAAAGCCTTTCAAACTTTGGGTTGCTATAGCTATGAAATTCTTTTACCGTCATAATATAATTACCTCGCTTAAAATAAGAAAAGGGGCTAAGGCATACGATTTTCTCGTACATCTTAGCCCCTCGGCTTTCATCATCTGCCAATCAGATGACAATATAATATTCCGATTAATTCACCAACTACTCATTTTACGATAGACATATCGCCTTGTGATTTCGGAATTATTATCTCGTTTCGTTGCAATATCTTCATACTGCTTGCGTAGATTGTATCAACCACGCTTTCTTTTGTTTTCTTTCTACGAATAATAACATCTTGATTTTTATTAAGGATTTCATCTATTTGTTGTAAATCTTGTTTTGAAAAATTTATCATTAGTTAATCCTCTAAATCAATAGCGTGTTCTTTACCCTCGCTTGTTATACCCTCTGTTTGCGGTCGTCCTTGTGGTTTTTTGTTTGGGTCAATCTTTGGGTCTATGGGCGGTGTTCCTGTTTTAGGCGGTAATGTTCCCTCTCCGGCTTTTGCACTATAAGTAGATACTAACGGTAGCCTTAAATCAAGCACTCCGCTTGCTTTAACCGCTCTTGATATGCTTATATCGTCAACAAGCGTTAAGTCGTTTAGAGCAAGATATACAAGCGTGTCGGTTAATATCCCAAGGGTCATTCCGTCTTTGGTTGCCTTTATTTTATCAGCATCGCTGTATATATCCCCAAACATTCTAAACGTCCACTCGTACTTTAAGTTGGCGTTTTCATACAGCCAATTCATTAACCGCATCATCTGCTCATATATGCAATTTGTGAATTTTGCTTCGAGTTTAGATGAAAGAGAAGCCAATCCTGCTTTCGGGTCGTCAACAAGCGGTATTATTGCACCTATCGCCGCCTTATTCATTACATACTTATATCCATTAGCCGAAATTTCGGTTGCACTTGGAGCTTCCGAAAGGGTTTGTAGTTTAAGGTTCTCTACAGGGGCTAAATATAGCCCTATTCCCCCTGTATTGGCTTGTTCCAACATATTATACCAATACGTTTCAAATAACATTTTACCGGCAATAGAGAGCTTGTAATCGTCATCTGCCGATGCCGTCTTTTCATCTCTGTAGGGTATCTCACCAGTTAATACCGAAATCAAGGGATTTTGTATCATTTCGAGTTGAATTTCTTCATATCGAGAAATTTGCGCCATTGATAACATTAATCCCGAAAACGGAGAAAAAACATTTCTTGAAACATCGTCTATTTCAAAAGTCCATGCCATGTGAGGCGGTAATGTTACCCAGTAAAACCATGTGCCGTCTTGTTTATAAAAATCGGGATTTCCGTTTAGTTGTCCACCGTCTGCGTTATTCTTTAGCTCATTAAGGCGGTCAATTCGGCTATAGTCTTCTGCGTATACAACTCTTTTGTCGGTTGGTTTTTCACTTGGGTTTGCACCCATTACTGTATTAAAATCAGATAAATAAGGTTCAAATAAGTTGCCAAACTGTTGCCATGTTGTACCCGGTTGCATAAAGTACATCATGTTAAACGCTACAGTATATTTGCTAACGTTGTTAAACCCTACAATCTTACACCAATCCGATGGAAGTTGTTGTCCAAACGCAAAGTTGACTTTATTATGTGCCTTGTCAAGCGAATATCTAAATGTGTAGAAAACTTTACCCTCTTGCAATGCTTGTCCTGTAATCTCATGTGTAAGGCTCTTGATATTCATTTTGCGACACATTTTATCAACTAATCGCCATTCACGCATTAACTCTTTGCTTTCCTTAATGTCATCTTCAATGAATGATGGAGCGTTATAGTATTTATATGTCAATATGTCTTGATAAGTTTTACGAAGTTTAAAATACGGATATGCTGCGACTTCTAACGAGTGTCCGACTTGTCGTAAAGGTTGTTCCGAGTAGTTGGGATTTTTAAGAAATCTAACTATATCGTTTTTATCGAAGTCAATCGGCAATGAAGATATTCGCTTAACTCTGGTATTTTGCACGATTGGATTTGCTGTAAACGTATTAAAACTTGTATTAATCGCCTTAAATAATTGGTCTTGCGTTGCGGTAGGGTGTTTTTGTGCTATATTATCAAAGAAAGTTTTAAAAGATAAATTATTATCCATTCGCCACACCCGTTTCTTCTAATATTTTCTCTGTATGCTGCGTAAAATCTTCAACGATTGTCTTGAAAAAATCTTCCGCAACTTCGGGATTGTTCTTCAAGTATTCTTCTTTAATCGTCCTGTTACACGAAAGAAGCCACGCAAGTTCGTTGTCGCTGAAATCTTTTAAATACTCTTCGCCAATTTCCGCAAATCCGTCAAGTTCATTTTCAGAATAGACGAGGATATATTTAGGATTGATGAGAATGAATGGTTCACTAACAACCAATTCCATATTTTGCTTGTTTGTTTCTGCGCCATATATTGAATATGTCATCTTAATCTGTTCCCACCTTGTCTTGTTATTCCTCGATTTATTGGTCTATTTGCGTTCATTGTTGAAACGACAGGTTGTTTAGAATTTTTAAGGGCCAACTCATTCCATGCACTTTTTTTCTTATTAGAATTTGCTAATTCTTTAGCTTCTATAATTTGAGCTAACCTTAATCCATATTTGGTTGCGGACCATAAATCTCGCTGTATATTTTTAGTAATTCGTTCTTCTTTAAGAGAAGCTCCCGAAACTTTTTTTCTAAGGTTTGCTATCTGTCCGCAAAGTTCACGAGTTCTAAGATATGGTCGTGCAATTGTTGCATCTGCTTCATCGTCTTTTAGTTTATGTGCTTGTTTATATGCTTCTACGCCCTCGTTAATATTTGACACTAACAGTCTAACATTTCTATTTTCAAACTCTAACTCTGCGTAGGGAAGCATTACGCTTTCAGGGTCGTGAATACCTTTGATGCCTCCAGTTGCCATGACAGGATATATTACAGGTAAACACCCTTGCATTTCCAATTCAGGGTATTCGTGGTTCATACAACATAAAGGCGGTAGTCCGTCGTTAAGTTCTTTATGCAAGTCTTCAACTACCCTAAATCCATATTGCCTTGCATCGACTGCGATATATGTTGTTCCACCGTTCTCTAAGCAAAATCTATGCCATAACTTCTTTAATTGTCTTGCTTGGAGTATTCCGTCACGGGGCGGTGGATTTTCTTCGATATAAACAACTGATTTAAGGTACTTGTCGCTTTTTCGAGTATTGGTTTGCTTTTCACATTTTATTACTACCGATGCACACTTTGCATTTTGTAAACCGTTTTCATGCGATGAGTCGTAACCGATAATATAAAAAACATTAGGGTCGCCACAATGTCGGTCTTCCATAACAGAAAGGGTTTTGCTTTCGGTTAAAACGCTATCTCTGATAACGGGATTTTCGCAAGTTCCAGTCCAAAAACTCTCTAATTCACGCAAACGTTTTTCGGGCGTTAGTTTTTTCTGCAAATCCCTATACCATTCAACGTGACGTATTCCCGATAATAAAACTACTGATACAGGAATATCCATATACATTGCATTTTCGCCATTTTTTGTTTGTTGTACTATCGTATTGCGAATATCGTATGATTGATGTTGTTGTCTGCCTGCTGATGTTATGTAGTGATGTTGAAAGTTTATAAAGTTGGGGTCAGGTTTTTGGTTTACCATTCGTTGCTTACGAATAGCAGGTAATACAGCATCGAATTGTTCAAAATCAAATTCTTTACCCGACTCTTCTTGCGCAACTTCTTCGGCGATTATATCGTTATATGTACCACCACGAACCGATGTTATCGAAAAGACTGAACCAAACTTTGTTTCAAGCCTAAAATTGTCTTTCGCATCTGATACAGTATTCCAGTATTCGCACAAGGCAGGATATTGAGATTGAATTTCGTTGTATACAGGTGATATGATTGAAGCCGCTTGTTTTAATGCCGGAGCAAAGTATTGCATTATCGTACCGGGATATAGTACACCTTTTAATAATCTTGCTAACATTATGCAATACGTCTTGGTTGTGCCACGACAACCCGTAATAAAAACTTCCTTGTAGTCGAAAAACGTTCTTATGATAACTCTTTGAATTAATTCAAGGTTATATAAAGCGTTTTCGCTTTCGAGAACGTCTAAAAACTCATCGGGGAAAGCCCTCCAATAAGATAAAAGAAAACCCCACGCTTCGGCATCTATTGACGTATAGTCAATTTTTTGTTCAGTTTCAACGTCAATCCATTTTTTTAACGTTTTTGAATAGGTTTTTCCTTGGGGCATTAGTCACCACCCCTATTCCTCGTGTGTTTTTGTTTTGGAGTTAAAACCGTGCCGAGTTCAGCCAATACAGCTTTTTCCGCTTCGGTGACATTTTTTTTAAGTTCGTTCTTCGAGTCTTTAACTTGCATATCAAGAGGTATTTCGTAAAGTTCGCCTGTTCCCTCGTTCCTCCGTGAAGCATTAACTATTTGCAATATCATTTCATCGACAATATCACGAGAGCTTGAATATGAGTGTTTACCCTTGTTAAGCATTTGTCTCAACTTATCTTTTGACACAATCTGATTATTTTTAAGTGCACCGTTTCGTTCTAAATAATGGGCTATAGCATCTATTCTAAAATTTTCCATCGGCTTAACATCGGTTGCTTTCATGCCCTCTGTTTCCATGATGCTTTTAATTGTGTCTTGTATTCGTTTAACTTGCGCAAAATCTTCTATTCGCATTTGTTTATTTAAAGCTAATTGAAGTTTGCAAATTTGTATAATATTTTGCTCTATTCGTGGGTCGTTATTTCCTTTATATGCGGCACCAAGTTGATTGTATCTTTCGTCCAACTCTTTACACTCAACTATATCGTATTCCGCACCCCACTTTTTTGTTTGGGCTTGGGTTGGTGTTGTTCTTCGTGGGGTAGCAGGAGCGTTTTGCATTTTTTCAATTAAGTCAACCGTATTGTGCATGGTTGAACCAAATATTTTCGCAATATCTGTTTCACCGTCAAAGAAATTCCGATATCTCTCTCGTAGACCCATTTCTCCGTTTTCAAGCCTCACACTATCTTTTATGAGGTTTGCGCCAGTAACTCTTAATTGCTCCATGTATATTTTCCACGGAACCGTTACTCTATCAAGTTTTGGAACGTGTTCCATAATAAACGGAATGTTAAACGCTACGCAAGAATAAAATAACGCTTGAACTGACGGAAATTGCTTGTATAGCAAATTAAAGTATTCTTCTTGACATCTTATACAGTATGGCAAATATCCGCTTGTTGTCTGCCATTTCCACGATGTAGGATAAGCGGTAAACTCGTTAAGTTCTTGTTCGCATTTTGCGCATACATGGTTTATAATTTTTACTTCTTCCATGTTTTTCACCTATAAAAAAACGCAACTCACCTCTAAGAAAACTTAGAAGCGAATTGCTCCGATTAGTTATTTTTCTTTTATTTTATACTAAAAGTATTTAAAGGTCAAGTGTTTTTTAGAAAAAATTTATTTTTTGTTCCGCAACCCTCGCAAGTAATAATAATTCGATGTTCCGATAACTCTAATTCGATAATGCGGCCCTTATGTTTAATTATAAATTTTCCCTCTTCATAACGTCCAATAATCTTTTCGCAACTCTCGCATACCGCAAATCCCGTCATAGTATCACCTATCCGTTAAGCGCATATTTTTGTTTCCTGTTAAAGTAAAGTTAAAAGAGTTGCTTTTTTCTTTAATCCGGCTTCCCATAGCTTCGTCAATCTCTATTAACTCTTGTACGCTCCACTCACAAGATATTATGGTATTTCTGTTCTTTTGATACCGAGAAAAGATTATATCTATCGCTAAATTCAAATCGCCTTGCGTTGGTTTTTGCTTATTGGCTGTTTTTAAGAAATCGTCAATATACAGAATTTCTGTTTGCACCAACTTGTTTATTTCTTCGTCGTATGAATTATCGTTAATCATTGATTTTAACCGCTTACTCTCATTTACCCAAGTAATATATTTAACTTCACGGTTATACATAAGCAATTCACGACACAACCCTGTGCAAATATGAGTTTTACCCGACCCAACGCTTCCACCGATAAAAAACCAACCTTTTGGGTCTGATGCAAATTCAGCAGCATTTTCTTTTATTGTTTTTTGCCAATCACTTTTCACGATGTATGTATCAAATGTCATTGTTTCGATTGCTTCTTTAAGTCCGCTTTTTTCGATATTCTTCAAAGCCTTTCGACCTTTCATACATTCACAATCTTTTACGAATTGATTTTCGCCTTTGAGATAATAGATATACCCTTTGTTGTAACACAAGTCGCATTTGTTACCGGGCAAGTTCCCCATTGATGAATTTAGTCTGTCAATTCTTTGTTGTTCTATTTCTATGTGGTTTAAATCAATCGGCTTAGGCTCTTTTTGTTGCTGTTTAATTTTTTCAAGAGCTTTCTCAAAGAACGTTGTCGTATTTTCCAATTTTTTGCTTCACCTCCTGTGTTTCGTTAATGTTATATTCATTTTTCCAACATTCACCATTAAGAAAAGTTGCTGCGTGTTTTATATATCCTTGCTCTGTTTTGCTTATAGCGCATTGTTTAGCGTATGCTTTTGTACCATTAATAATATTTTCCGCTTTATCTTTTTTTAGCGCTCCCTTAAATGCCTTTTCTGCACGAGCTTTGTCAATCTTTCGAGGGTAAATATCCCAAAATTCAGAAAATGCGCTTGCGCATATATTATTATATTCTTCTTCTATATTCTTCTTCTTATTCTTTTCTTCTTCTGTTGCGTTACATTGCGTTACAGTAACGTTACCTGTAACGTTACATTGTGCTATTTGTTTTTGCTTCTCACGATGCAATGCTACTCTAACTCGTGTATCTTCTCTTATTTTATCAAGACCCATTATATTTTGATGTTTATCCCAATTTGGTATAGTTATAACTCCCTCAATAATTTCTATCATTTTAAAGTCTTGAAAGGTTTTTAGAGCCATCTGCACGGTTGTTTCTTTTCTCCGAAAAATCGTCGCTAACATTTTTTCAGTATATGGTATTTTATCATTCATAACGAAAACTCCATTATTGTTTTGTTTTCCTGCTAAACATAATAATTTAAACCATATAACTATAATACTGTCTGCTTCGGGTAAGCTCTCAATAAGCAGAATTTTTTCATCATCAAAAATATCTGTTGTTATTTTTACCCACTTAACGTTGCTCATTATTAACGTAATCCTCCTTAACCCACTCTCCACTATCGTTCTTTTTATACTTAGGTTTATCTTTCTCGTCTTCGCTTCCGTTACAAAGGACATACCCCTGCTCGTCACTTATCCACGGTTCTGTATAGAAAAATTTCGGTAGTTTCATAGTTTCCTCTTCCTCTTTGAAGCATTTTGTGGAGAGGGGGAATATATCCCCCTCTATATTTTTATTTAGATTTAGGCGAAAGGTAAATCTTCATCGTGAGCAACTATAGTTGGCTCGTCATGCTCAACATCAAGATTAGTGTCGTAACTTGCTGCGTACTCCTCGGTTTCGGCAATTTGTCCAAAATCTTGCACCATTATAAACTCGCACATTAACTTATATGTTGTTTTTTCGTTCTTTTTCGTCCAAAAATCATCAACAATTAACTTGCCTGTAACTTGCACGAGGTCGCCTTTTTCAATATTTCCGGCATAGTTTGCTAACGCTTGCCACGCTTCACACGACAACCAGTTCGGTGTTTTTGTCTTAGTTTCTTTATCGTAAGTTTCATCAGTTTTAATACTGAATTTTGCGTTTGGGATTTGCTTTTCTCCTACTTTAGTAAACGTTGCATCTTTCGCAACATATCCTACAGCAACAGCGCAAAGTTCGCCTTTTGCATTTTTAGTTAAACTTAACATTCCTTATTCCCCCTTGTTTGGTGTTACATCGGTGACATTAGCTTCGTCAAAAAAACTATCCTCAACTTCACTTACGGTTGTTTCAACAAAAGCTGTTTTTTCAGCAGTTTCATGTTCCATTTCAAACGCTTGTTGCATTTCAGTAGATAAGATACCCCAAGTTCCCAAAAGTTGTCTTAGCATAGTTTTATTTGCCATTCCGTCAAAGTCTGTAGACCACGGAGATAGTGCAACTTTTTTCGCCACATCATTTTTATACGCAGATGAGTAGTTCAAAGCGTGAGCTTGCATTTTATCTACGCTCCAATACATTTGTTTTTTAAATCCGTTAAGATATTCAAATCTTACATAGTAGCCTACGGTTTTCTTTTCGCTACGTTCTTTTTCGTCTTCAATCATCACAGCTTCAAATTTATTTTCAAACGCATCCCATTTTATGAGTTCACCCTCTTTTACAGCAAGAGCATCTATATCCTTGTAATATCCCGACCTTATCGCCAGTTGAATATATCCTTTATAGCCAATAACAGGTGTTGCTATAACAGTATTGTCATTATTGTTTTTAAACGGCAAAAAGTGAAATTGCCCTAAAGCCGGTAGCGGAGATAAATTCAACGCTAAAGCCTGTAAGCCACAGTTCAATATACTCATCGGTGTGCACTCTTGAATTGTCGGTGTAGTTGTTACTGCGGACATTAGCGAAGATATAAACTTTGTTCCCTCTTCTTTGCTTGAAACAACTTGATTAATTCTGTTTGCGATTGCATCTTGTTTTAGAAAAAGGTCAAAACCTGTCTTAGAGTTTCTAGCTTGTGCCGGAGCTGTTTGTCTTAGTGTATTTGTTGCAGTTTTCATATTTTATTCTCCTTTATACTTTTCAAATTTAATATTAGATTGAGTTAGATATACTTTAAGATTGTCTATTTGCCTTCTTGTTGCGGTTATCGAAAAAGCTAACGTGTATTCGGGTTCATCTTCAATTGCTTCGGCTTCAACTATTGGCGTAGGTTTAGGTGTTTTTGGAATATTAGATTGTTCTTTCAACCTTTTATTTCGTTCAAGCACTTTCGTTAAATCTCGGCACTCGTTATAAAATAAGAGTAATTCCGTTTCGTAGTCACTTTCTAAATTCTTTATAGCCGATACTTCGCTTTCTGTCTTGGTTAAGGCTGTTTGAATTTCTTCTACGACTTGCGATACCTTTGTTCCTTTGTTTAGCCACGTTTCGGCAAAAACATCATCAAACGAAATAAGAGTTTGTCCGTCCGCAAGTTCATTGAATTTTCCTCTTAAAAACTCTTTCTTTTCTTCTTTGCGTTTTTCCTCAAAGTCGTTTAGTTGAGTTCCGATGTGTGCCGATGCTTCTTTGCAAAGCCCCATTAGCTCTTTACACTTGTTTTCAAATTCAACATACGGAGCAATAACAATACTTTTTATTCGCTTTTTCTCGTTATCAATAGCCTTTTCGAGATTGTTAATGTTCGCCTTGTATTTCGCCCCAGTTGCAATGTTTTCCTCGGTGATAACAAGGTTTTTATATGGCTCTAACCCTGTCTGAATTGTCTTTTTTAACTCGTCGTAGTTAAAATCAATTGTTTGTGGTGATACGTTTGTTAAATCGGTAGATAGTTTAAATTCCATTTGGCTTGTTCCTCTCTTTATATTTCTTTATTAATTTTTCACACTTGCTATAGTTCAACATCGCTCGCATTGTATTTTCAGTTATCCCCATCGAGTACGCCATTGCGTAAGGGATTATATCTGCTACTTCGTCATCACAACCCAATATGATATCGTCATTATCAGTTACAGGAAACTCGAACCTTTCAATTATGTGTTGTTCTCCGTCTATCACCTCAACGTCTTTTATCATTTTGGTTTGCGACAAAACATATCGTTGTGCTTCGTCAAACGCTGCGAAGAATGTTTTTTTGTTTTTAAGATAATATCTTTCGGTTTTGTTTAGCTTTACAATTACTTGTCGCCAAACGTTCCCCCATCTTCTCATATTAAATCCCCTAACGTTGGTAATAGTAGGCTCGGAGCAATGTTTTTTTTCACATTCTCTTTCCAAAAGTTACCTACCTCTTTCTTGATATATTCTATGTCTTCGGAATAGTCTTCTCGCTCAAAGTAATATGCCTTAATTTCACTTGTTCCGTCGAAGTACATCAACAACGCATACACAACGGCGAAATTGTAGCCCGTGCTTGCCATTTGTGATAAAATTTGAATAAAGTAGTGGTTAGGAATTTGGTCGCTCCATTGCCCTATTTGCCGTCTTTGAAGCGATGTTGTTTTTATTTCAAGTATTCCTTTGCGGTTTGTTTCTTTTTCGGTTAATTCTCCGTCAAGAGTCGCAAACAAAAACGGCATATCTTCTTGATACAACATATCGTATGGATAATGTTCGACTTTGTACTGTGGGTGTAGGACTTCAAACAATCCTCGCAAGTGTTCTTCCGCTTTTGTTCCAATCTCAACGGCTCGATTCCCACTTAAATCCGTAGGTTGAGTTTTGCCTGTTTTAAGTTCCCACAACTCATAGTTTGTTTGCCACGGATTTTCGCCTAAAATTATTGCTGTTTCCGATGCTCCAATTCCATTAATGCGAGCTTTTAGCCAATCCTCTCTATTCTTATATTTTTTTCTCATATTTCCTCTTTATAGTTATTTGTTCTTGTTCTTCACTTCCGAGTAAGGATACCCATTAAAAAACTTCACCAGTTCACGTGAGCAGTCTTCACATAAATCACATTGGGATTTGTCTCTATGGATAGTAAGAACGTTATAGTTGGCAGAAAATTCTTTCTCCTGTTTTTCTGCTACCAAATAAAGTTTCTTACATCTGTCACATTGTTTTGCATCTGCCATGTTAATTTCCCTCTCCTAAAATGTCTTTGACTGCTTGTCGGTAGCCTTTGAACTCGCACTTTGTTATTTGCAACTCATCATGCAACAACTCTCTCATGCCTTTGTCGTGACTTGCTTCTTTCGTTATCTTTGCGATTTCCTCTGCGTGTTGTTCTTTAATGCGCTCAATCTCTTTTTGAAACACTTGCACCTCTCCCATTCTTACAATGCTTTCAATCATAATCTGCAAGTCATTTCTCGACACTTCCATGTAAATTTCTTTTTTGTCTTGTTGTGTCCTTGCCGACTTTTCGTAGGTATCTCGCAAGAATATTAACAATTCTTCCATTCTATTCGCTTCCTTTCGGCTTGTGTTTGAAATAATCTATACCAGTTTCATCAAAGTTTTTAGAAGTCCATTTGTACCCGCCTGAACCAATTACCCAATATTCACTTACGTATTTCAAAACGATACATCTTGCGTTTGCAAATGGGTTTGTATATGCTTCGTAGTGTACGTACCACACAGGCTCACCCACCATTTCTTTCAGCTGTTCAAGCGTTAGCGGTTTATTCCTTTGTCGCTCTCGTTTTTCTTCCAACGCTTCACAAATAAACGTCACCCATTTAGCAAATTGTTCATCTGTCATCTTCTCTATTTTTTTGCCTAAACCTAAATCTAAATCAGACATCTCTAAGTTCTCATTCTTTATCTCCATTGGCTACCTCGCTTTTTTCATAGTCCAATCCGCACATATCGCAGTAAGCAAGATAAACGTTTTCTTTAACAAAAACCGTATCATATTTTTTGTATTTCTTGACGAAACCGAACATTGGTTTAATTGGCTCGTCAAATTTATAAATAGAACTGTTTTTGTTATACGCTTCTGCAAATTCAGAAATAGAATAAAGTTCTGCTTGGTGAGGATTTTCTGTATAACCGGCATAACATCTTGGCTCTTCATCGGCTGTTCTTCTATTTCCCCACAATGTTACTGGAGAGCCGTACTTAAACCCATGTTCAGTATGTTTAATTGATATCGCTAAATATTGTCTTTTGTCTAATTCGTTCATTTTTCTTTCCCTTTCTCGTCATTCCAATGTCTACCCTTGAATATTTCCCATTTGTCGCAAGAATTATCGCTTGACACAAAGTCAGCGCAATACCTACTTTCTCCATTTACGCAAGCCCCAGTCCACGGCTCATAATTCTCGCAATTATCGCAAGTCTTTTTTACCACTTGCGTGAAGTGTTTGCATTGGTTCAATAGCTCGTAATCATCAAGCGGACAATGTTCAAGAAACGATATGCAAACTCGCCGATGACTACAATCGTTGCATTTAATCTTTTGTTTCATTTTTCCCCTCTTTTAACTCTTCAATCTTGTCAAGTATTCCCCTTAATTCTCCAAAAGCTTGTTGTGCTTCGTTCATTGCCACGTTTATTTCAAGCTCTCGTTTCGACAAATAATCTTTGCAGTTAGTTGTATCGCTATCATTGTCGGGGAATTTTTCTTTCCAATTTTTACAAATTTGTTCATGTTGGCATTTCTCGCATTTTGTTATTAGCATGGGTTTACCTCGTTCTTGTCGTAAATAGGCTCAACGAAAAAATTATTTATACGAAGTAATGTTCGACAGTTTTCGCAAAGTAGTTCATCTGCCATGTGTTTGTTGTCAAATTTAACTTTGCAATTCAAAGCTTCCGTTTCATGCTCACACCTGTCGCATTGTTTTGAATTTGCCATAGTTTTCCCTCTTTCTCTTTCAAGGGCTATTCTGCCGCATGAGAGGCCATTAAAAAGTGATAATATTTTCAGTTTTCTATCCTCCTGTCCTCATCGTCCGTTTGCAACCGTCACAAGTTTCGGGCAATTTGCCGTTTCCGATAAATCTTGAAACACTCGCTTCATGTCCGCAATACATACAAAGGTATTTTTCTTCATCTTTCTTGTAACCATTAAATATCCAATGCCATGTTGCACCGATATCAAGAATTTGGTTTAATTCTCTCGCTAAAGCAAGCGATTGACTTCTCGACAGAAGCATTTTTTGCACAGTATTTCCCATTGGTGCGAATATCGCCAACTTACCCTCTTCGCTACAATACGCAAGTGTAGAGGTTTCGGAATGAATAGGCTTTACACCATACTCAAATTCAATTTTGGTTAAGTAACTATCAAATGTCATCTTCAATATCTCCCCACAGTAAAGCGTATTCCGCTTGTCTTAATTCGTTTTTCTTTGTATTCGCCACTTTTAATCGTTCACGAACTTTTTCAAATTGAATGTCTAAAGCCTTTACTTTCAATTCGATTGCTCTTTGTTCTTTTCGGACTTCACGCAATTTCTTGGTGCGTTCTGCTCTATCCATACTTAGCCCTGCTTTCTATCATCTTTCGTGCTAAATCCGAAACAAGCCAACGTTTACGCTTTCCTATAAAAATATGATGTACATCTTGCAGCCATTCTTTTGCCGTATTCGGAGAAACATTTAACCACTCCGATACTTCGGCTAAAGACAAAGTTCCACCATATATGCCACGAATATATTCGGCAATGGTGTATTCTTCTTCGTTCAATCTCTTAACTATTTTTGGCATCTCTCGGGTCCTTTCCGTATTTTTTATGTGAAATTACAATGCTTTTGCTTTTCTTTTTATTTTCCGGCTTATAGCGACTATTCTCTCCACGTTCTTGACATTCGGCAATGCTACAGCCTCTTAAGGTTTCAGTGGTGCAAGCATAGTTGCAAATTGTTTCACCGTGTATATTCAAAGTGTAATGACAGCCTTTACAAGAAAGTTGTTTTTTAATTGGTTTGTCCGTAATCAAGATTTCACAAAATGCGACAAATATCTTTCTATACATTTCTTTTGCAAAAGGTCTTTTCTTCTCAAAAATGTAATAAATAGTATTTCCGTGTAACTCCAATTTTTCTTCAACATTTCGTTTCGAGACTTTGTGTCTATCCAAGGTTGTGACCAATTTTTGTATCTGTTCTTCGGTTATTTCCGTCATTGGGTAATTCGGACAATCTTTCAACCATTTTAAATATGCCTTTACAATAATGTCCGACAAAAGATTTGTTGGTGTAGGGTTCAAAAGAAATTCCTCGCTTGATTTCAACCCAATTCCCGATATCTTATTTAACTCATTTCCGCTAATAGGAAATAATTCAAAAATCAATTGCAACGCTTCCTTGTCTAATTTACACACTCCGCTTTTCTGTGATATCTTCAAGTTCATCATTCCCCTTTTCATCAATTTGTTTGCACGCTTCTTCAACTTGCATCGCTATTAACTTTCCTGCTTCTTGCGGTGATAAATTTCCTTGTCTTGTTTTTGCCACTATTCCCTCAATTGTTCTTGTTAAGGTTATAACTGTCATATCGTTATCGGTCGTCTATCAATACAGAAACAAACCTCAAACCATCCTTTCGCCTATATTTATTATTTCTTTGTGCAACGTGATTTTCGACAGTTCTCGCGGTTGTTTCCGTCAATCTTGCGAGTTCGACGATAGTATCAGCAATGGCAACAGGAAGTTCAAATTTATCATCGGATATTGCCATATACACTTTCATTTTCTAAAGTCCTTTCTTTTTACACTTGATACCATTCGGGATATTTTGTTTCTTTCGGTTTATAATCTTCTTTTGCTTTTTTGCCGCACTCTTTACATTTCATATCGGGAATAACGTTTTCGTGAAAATTCGCATCATCATATCCACTACCCTTGGCTTCATATCCGCAATGTTCGCATTGATATATCGCCCAAAAATCTCTTCGGTGTTGTCTTGTTATCTCTTTGATAATCATTTGTCTTTCCTTTCTTGCTTTAGTTTCCTTATGATTTCTTTCAATGCTACGTTTTCGACTTTTAACGATGTATAGTCTTGCGACAGTTCTTCGAGTTTAAATTTCAAAGAGGTTATTTGCTCTATCGCTTCGTCTAAAGTCCGCAGTATTTCGAGCTTTTCATTTAACATACTAAATACCCCTTGTAGAATAATGTTGTTTTTCATCGGATTATTTTTCTGCTGCGTTTTCCCATTCTTTCTGAATGTCTTTCAAGTCACGTTCAAATAACTTGCAAGCCAATTCGTAAAGTTCGGGAAGTTTGCCAAGAACTCTATCGATGTAGTCAATCTTGTTCGTTATCTTCGGGGTTATCTTTCCAAGTTCGTTTAAGTTTTCCATTCTTTTGGATAGGTTGTAGTGGTACTTCTTTTCAAACTCGGAATATAAAAGTTTGTATCGGTCTTGGTAGTTTCCGTTTTTTGTGTGTCGGACTATCTGCGAAATGCGTTGTCGCTTGCAAGCAAGGCTTATGTCCTCGGTCAATCCCTCGATTACATCTTTTTTGTGTGACACTTCACTTTCAAGTTTTTTGTTCTCTTGTTGAACCGCTATTTTTTCCTCTTCCGATGCAACGAGAGCTTTCAAAGCCGATAGATAATCTTGCGGTAGAGCATTTTGTTTTAGCTTGTTTTCAAGTTTTTCGATGTAGGCAATAACAGCTTTTCTTACTATCTTGCTTTCACGCACTAAAACTTGCTTAGCTTGCGAAAAAGTTAAAACATACATTGGTTGTCTTTTGTTTTGACTATTCAGATACGAGGACTGCAATATTTCTTGCCGTCCTATTTCTTCCGAAAATTCAGCACGAATAATATCTAAGATAGTTTTGTGTTGAAGCTCCGATTTACCATCTTGTTGTTGTCTAAATAAGTTAATTTGCTCGACGAGTTCTAAACTCGTGATTGTGTTGTTGCTATTTTTTGTTATTAAATCTTGCATAGTGTTTTCCTTTCTATAAATGTTTACTTCGTGTTAATATTGAGTTTTTTGTTTTTTCTTCGATTTTCAAGATTTGCTCGCTTAAAAAACTCCGTAATTTGTGAATGTTGCACAGTTTCATTTTTTAACAGTATCTTATAAAGATACTTCGTCACCAAAAAAAATTCGCTCTACATCTTCGGCAGATAATTTGTAATGGTTTCGTATGCAAGTGATTTCCGAAAGATTAAATTGTGTGTTAGACTCGTTAATCTTGGCGTTTACGCATGATAGGCTTACACCTAAAATTTTTGCTAAATCAACTTGCGTGTGTCCATGTTTTGCCAAAAGACTCTTTAATTCATTCTTTTTCATTGAGTGTCCTCCTTTCGTAACTTATTAAGTTACTTTAGTATATCCTACAAAAAGTAACTTGTCAAGTTATTTTTTCTTGATTTTTAACATTTTCGTGTTACTATATACATATATTATTGAAAGGACGGAAACAATTTACAAGTGACGATAGGTAGTAGAATAAAGAGGTTGAGAATTGAAAAGGGATACAGCCAAGAAAAACTCGGAGCTATAATAGGAGTTCAAAAACAGGCTATATATAAATACGAACAAGGATTAGTTGTAAACCTAAAAAGAAGTTCAATTGCAAAGTTAGCAAAGGCTCTTGAAGTTTCGCCCTCACACTTAATGGGATTTGATGAAGATGTTAGTAACGAAGATTACTTAGACAAAGCATTTGATTGTTTAAATATAGAGGGCCAACAGCTTGTTTTAGATTACATAGACACATTAATTCAAAGCGGAAAGTATGATAAATGAAAAAATATCAATATATAAGAAAAACACTTACCTTTAACGGTAAGCGTTACACGGTTTATGGGAATACAGAAAAAGAAGCAATTGAGAAATTAGCAGTTCTAAAGATAAGTTTAGAAAAAGGCGAAATCGTTACGCTTCCTAACACAACGGTTAAGAATTGGATAACGACTTATCTCGAAACATATCAAAAGCCACGCATAAATAGCACAGGGATAAAAACTCGTGGAACTATAACGCTTGGCTCTTATCAAACATACGAAACTAAACTATTAGCTTATGTGCTTCCCCAAATAGGACACTTAAAGCTCAAAAGCGTAACACCACTACAATTACAATCAATCCTTAATATGGAGGTAGGAACGTCCTATTCTCATGTTCATAAACTTTCGCTTTCTATTAAGGGCTTATTCTCACAGGCAAAAAAGAATAATCTCATAATCACGGACCCGTCGGAATTTTTAACGCTTCCGGCTTTTGTTAAAAACGAACGTCGCAGCTTAACCGATGAAGAGATAAAGCTATTTCTTAAAGTTTGCGAAACACACCCAAAAGGCATTTGGGGTCAACTAATGTACTATACAGGAATACGACCAAGTGAAAGCCCGGTATTGCAAGCATCTGACTTCGACTTGCAAAATAAAATACTTCATATAACCAAGGGGCTTGAAAAGGGTTCCAATATTATTTCAAAACCAAAAACAAAATCGGGCATCAGAAAAATTCCGATACCCGATATATTTTATCCAAATATAAAAGAATATATTTTAAGCAGCACAACTGAATATTTATTTCCTCAAACCAACGGCTCAATGGCGACAATAAACAGTTTAAGTAATTGGTGGAACTCAATATACCGTGCAATGGATATTTTAGCTGGAGCAAAAATAAACTCGTTTGGAAAGATAATTGACTCTGTATTGAAAAAAGATATATCGCTTGACAGTTTACGACATACGTATTGTACCAATTTGCAAAAGCAAGGTGTTCCAATTAATATTGCAAAAACTTTAATGGGTCATTCATCAATTAGTATTACGGCAAATATTTACACTCATGCTTCCGATGATGACATAGCAATAGCTGCGCAGCTTATAAACAACAAATAATTTATCACACTATTTATCACACCTATATTGATTTAATTTGACGGAATTTGATAGTTTTGATTTTTAGGGAAA
>CAYJJD010000007.1:0-68122 GCA_964370425.1 uncultured Akkermansia sp.
GGTTATAGTACACAATTTCTGGCTGAATGTCAATCAAGTTAACGTATATGGGGCATCGCCCTTGTATCCCACCAGAGGAGCTATCCTCATCACCTTCGCTATGCTCAGGCCGTCCAAGAAGTGTCTTGGACTTTCTTCGTCTCATTTTGCTCTTCCGCAAAATGCCCTCTGGACTCCCGCTCTAGGTGTTGGTGTGTTGTGAGGCGTGAAGTGTTTGTGTAGAGAAATGTTGACTCCTAATTTTCTTCTCAGTGTTTCGCGCGCTTGCGTCTGTTCAGCCAGACGACGAGCAGTGCGATGTCCGCTGGCGTGATTCCTGGGATGCGTGAGGCCTGCCCCACTGTGCGCGGTCGTAGTTTCCCCAGTCGCTGGCGCGCTTCTGTCTTCAGCGCGGTGATGTCCGCATAGTCCAGATCATCAGGGATGCGTTTTTCTTCCTGTTTCTGTAGCCGTATTGCTTGTGTGCGCATGCGCTCGATATGTCCTGCGAAGGCGACTTCCACAGCGATCTGCTCCCAGAGCTCTGGGCTGCGTGTCGCAAGGATTTCTGCTGGCAGCTCGCGCCAGTCATTCCCAGGGCGGCGCAGCCAGAGTTCCAGATTCACGCCGCTTTCGATGCGTAGGTGTCGGCAGGCTTCGATGCCATCGGCTATCGCCTGTGCCTTCGCGGCTACCTTCGCCGCGCGCTCAGGCGTGATGAGTCCGCATTCCTCCGCCTTTTCGTACAGGCGTAGATCCGCATTATCTTGTCTGAGCAGGAGGCGCATTTCCGCGCGGCTGGTAAACATGCGGTAGGGCTCATCAGTGCCTTTCGTAACGAGGTCGTCTATCATCACGCCGATGTATGCTTCATCGCGGCGTAAGATCAGTGCATCGCGTCCCTGTAGGCTCAGCATGGCGTTCGCCCCCGCGAGGAGTCCCTGCGCCGCGGCTTCTTCATAGCCGCTCGTGCCGTTAATTTGACCGGCGAAGTATAGTCCACTCACGCGCTTCGTTTCCAGTGTGGGGAGTAGCTCGGTAGGGGGGATGAAGTCGTACTCCACCGCGTAGCCAGGGCGTATGATTTCTGCCTTTTCTAGTCCCGCGATGCTGTGTACCATTTCGCACTGTACTTCAAAGGGGAGGCTGGTCGAGAGTCCATTGATATAGTATTCATCCGTGCTGCGTCCCTCGGGTTCGAGGAAGAGCTGGTGGCGTGGCTTCTCGGCGAAGCGTACGACCTTGTCTTCGATGCTGGGGCAGTAGCGCGGGCCTGTGCCTTCGATGATGCCCGCGTAAAGCGGGCTCTGGTCGAGGTTCGCGCGGATGATTTCATGTGTGCGCTCGGAGGTATAGGTGATGGCGCAGGGGAGCTGTTCCACGTGGAACTTTTCTTCAGCGAGGTAGTTAAGCGTGCAGGCGGGCTCAGTTTCGCGGCTGAGGATTTCGCGTGATTCGTAGCTGAAGAGCGGTAGTGGTTCATCGCCGTGCTGGAGCTCACAGGCGGAGAAGTCGATGCTGCTGCCGCGCAGGCGAGGGGAGGTGCCTGTCTTGAAGCGCAGCAGGGGGAAGCCGAGGGCTTGCAGGGAGTCGGATAGTCCGCTGGATGCACAGCCGAGTCTGCCTCCAGCGATGCTGTTATGTCCGAGGTGCAGCAGTCCTTTCATGAAGGTGCCGCTACAGAGCACGAGGCGGCGGCAGCGGAAGTTCTGCCCCCAGCTACAGCGCACGCCGACGATGCTGCCGTCTTCGACGATGAGTTCGAGCGCGTCGCCTTGCAGGAGCTGGATGTTTTCTACTCGCTCCAGCAGCCACTTCATGCGGGTGCGGTACGCGAGCTTGTCACACTGGGCGCGTGGGGCGCGTACGCTAGGGCCTTTTGAGGCATTCAGCATGCGGAACTGGATAGAGGTCGCGTCAGTATTCACCCCCATCGCGCCGCCGAGTGCGTCGATTTCGCGCACGATATGCCCCTTGGCGAGGCCGCCGATGGCAGGGTTGCAGCTCATCTGACCGATGGTGTCGAGATTATGTGTCAGTAGTCCCACCTGACCACCCATACGCGCGGCCGCGAGGGCAGCTTCGATACCAGCATGACCAGCACCGATAACCAGAACATCGAAGAGGGGAGAACCCGAAGTAGAAGAACTCATAAAAAAAGTATAAATCAGATAGAAACCGCCACAGCAAGGCGGTGGAGTAGCACACGTGCCTCGATAGAAGTAGAAACGAGCTGCTTATCCACCTCGGCACAGGCGCGGAGTGCCTTCAGTGCCTTCTTAGGACTCAGCTGCGCGCAGTGCGTGGCATTCTGCGAAAAGCCGTAGTAATTCGGCTGCCCATCTTTCTTCGCAGGGATGAGCTTAGAAAGCTCGGGCGGCAGGCGGCGCATGGAGCTTTCTAGTGACGATGAGGAAGAGACTGACACGTTATGCATACTGATGAGCAGGCTTGCGCGGTAGCGATTACTAAAGGTGGGGATGAATGCACCGCGCACGATGGCGATGGGAGCCTCGCCCATTTCCAGCTGCGCGTCGATGAGTTCGATGGCTTGAGCGACATGACCGCGCTCAATCGCACGTGAAATCTCAAAAATCCCCCCCTTACGTGACACGGGCACCATGCACTCGATGTCGCTCACTTCGAGTCGGCGCTCATTCGTTCCGATGTAGACAGAAAGCTTATCGAGCTCATTGCCAATCTGGCGGGAACTTTCGTTAACGCGGTGCACGAAGAGGTCGAGAGCCTCGGGACTGATACTGAGCCCGCGCGTGCGTGCCATGGTGAGCACCAGAGAGGAAAGCTCGCGCTCCCAGCCCTGACGAGAGGTATCGATTTTTGCGAACTCCTGTACCTTGGCAATCTTTAGCAACTTCTTGTAGAAGGCGCGACGCTTATCCATCTCCATCGCGTGGAGGCAGAAACTTGTCTCGGCGGGGAGATTTTCTAAACAGGCGAGTAGCTCTTCGAGGGCGGTCACGATAGCCTGACTCTTCGTCCCTTGGGGAGAGTCGCCCATGAAGGTCGCGCCCTTGAGGTAAATGGTTTTCGCGCCGCCGAACATGTTCACCATCTTCAATCCTGAAATCGTGCGGTTGATGATAGCGAGGGCTTCGTCTACTGTGGCGGCGGCACCGTCGTAGGTCTCATCACCCCAGCCTTCTGAACCTGCTGTCAGCTCGGCATAAGCTGCTTGGGCTGCGGCACTGGCTTGACCTTCATCAGAACCGAAGAAGACAAGACAGCGAGAAGATGTGGAAGAGGAAGAAGCCATGGGGAAAATCTGCGACTATTAGAACAGAAAATGCGAGAAAAGTCAAACTATCCGCAGAGTGAGCGCGATTTTTATAAATGGGCGAAGCCATGTACAAACACGACACCTAAATGGATTCTTAAGGCCCGCTGTGGATTCTTAAGGCCCGCTGGCCTTAAGCAGGATGCAAGGTCAGTGGACCTTGAGAATCCGTCTAAGCAAAGCAGAATACGCTGTAGGGTGTGCTACGCTGCCTTACTCTCCAAATGTCTTGCGCACTTCTTTCCAGCACGCCGCAAATGATCCCGCGAAGTCTTCTGGTCTGCGTTCCAGCCATGTGTCGATAAGCTCCATCGCAAAGGGTTTTACTCCCGAGATTTCCGCCGCTGGATAATGCACTTTCCCCGTGTAGGCCGCTAGGTACACAGTGACGAATTCCCAGCCCGATTCTTCACAGGGAGGGAGTGTCGTGATAGGGAGTAGTTTCGCTTCTTCTATGCCGAGTTCTTCTTGGAGTTCGCGCATCGCCGCGTCTTCCGCACTTTCTCCCGCATCGATGTGTCCTGCAGCCGAGCTTCCCCAGACGCTCGGGTCGGTGTCTTTCCACGCCGAGCGTTTCTGGAGATAGCAGTCGCGGTTCTTGTTGAAGACGAATACATGCACCGCACGGTGTAGCTTCGCTCCCGCATGGATGTTCCCACGTGTGTCTTGTCCTATGACTTCGTTTTCTTCATTGACGACATCGTAGACTTCGTCTTGCTTCTGCGCGATGCCTGCAAGTGGGTGCTGGTCGTAGGCTGCTGTGAGTGCTGCCCATTGCTGGAGGCTGAGTTCTTCTGGACGCGCGGTGAGGCTGAGTCCTAGTGCGGGTGCGACTGTCTTCCATTCGGGGGTGTCGGGCAGTTGCTTGTGCATCTGCTTGCGTCGCTGGCTGAAGCAGCGGCGCATGAGCTGGTCCATGAGACTGTGACTGTAGGGGGGGAATTCTTTCTCATCACGTGGTGTGAGCAGCATGACGGTGGAGTCGATGCGTGGGCGCGGGGAGAAGGCATCGGGGGGGATGGTTTTCAGTGCCTGTGGTACCCAGTCCATCTGCATACGCAGGGAGAGGAGTCCGTAGGCATCGTCGCCCACCTTTGCCAAGATACGGTCGATGAATTCCTTCTGTAGCATGACGACGGCGCGCGAGAAGGGGCAGGGGGAGGTGAGGAAGTTCGCGAGTATCGCGCCTCCTGCCGAGTAAGGCAGGTTGCCAATGAACTTGATAGGTCGCTCGGCAAAGAGGCTACGCGGATCCCATGTCGCGCCATCTGCCTGATGCACAACGACGTGCGGGGACTCAGACCATCGCTGTCGCTGGTAGTCGGCAAGACGTGAGTCAAACTCGATGAGGATGACCTTTCGACACAGTGGGGCGATATGCTCGGTGAGCGCACCTGTGCCTGGTCCCACTTCGACGACGCAGTCGTCTGGCTGGATGTCGAGCTGCGCGACGATCCACTTCGCGACGTTCTCGTCTACGAGGAAGTTCTGCCCCATGGATTTCGAGGGCGTGACGGAGAAGTCGGCGAGTATGTCGCGTATGTCTGAGGCTTTCATCTAGGGCAAGTATAGGGTAGCTCAGACAATTGTCAAGGTGTTTAAGTTTTGAAGAGCCTATTTGATGAATCCTGCTTCTCGGAGTACTTCTTTCGCCATCTTGGCTATTCTTTCATGTTCTGATGCGGCTGCTTTTTCCAGCCAGTAGCGAGCCTTTTTGTCTGATTGCTCTATATACTCGCCATCTAAGTAGAGGCAACCAAGTATGTGCTGCGCTTCTGCTAGACCTCGCTCAGCGGCGTTGATGCAGGGCTGGACGGCTAGATCCATCTGTCCATTTTTCCCATACGCGTAGAAGAGTTTCCAGTGGGTTATGGCTTTGTCCTCTACTTTCAGTGCGGCTTTAAAGAGTGGGATGGCTAGCGCTGGATTCTTCTCCACTCCTTGGCCTTCGAGGTAGATGTCACCTAGTTGGGTGAGGCTAGGTTCGTGCAGAGCTTGTGCTGCAAACTCGTAATAGGAGATGGCCTTTTCTGTGTCTTCCAGTGCATGGACGGGTAAATGATGCAGGTCGCCTAAGAGGTGGCAGGCTTCCGCCCAGAGGGGGTCTTGCGGCTGATTAAAGATGAGCTTTGCATAGATGACTGCCATTTGGGTGCTCATGTCATCGTGGGGGACTAGCATTGATTTAGCTTGGAGGAGTATGATTTTACTGGGAACTTGTCGTTGCTCAGCATGGTATCTTTTTGCCGCCTTCTGGAGTATTTTCTCTGCTTTCGCAGGGTTGGCTGTTGTGCCTATGCCTTCGAGGGTGAAGAGCGCGTAGTAGTATTCTCCTTCTGGATCTTCTCCTGCGGCCGCTTGCTGGGCGTATTCGTAGGCTTTTTTGTCATTCTTTCGCTCTCCTTCTGTGCCGTGGTAGTATATCTCAGCGAGGCTGGTGAATGAGCTGGCATCGCTTGAGTAGAGGTAGTACATGATCGCTTGGTTGATGTCCTTCTTGAGGTGTTTTCCTTCACGGTATAGGTCAGCGAGCCTGCGTTTAGCATAGGGATCACCTTTTGCGGCTGATTTTTCGTATAGCTCGACTGCGTGTTTTGTTGTGTACTTCGTGCCCGCGTGCCCATCTAGAATGCTATCTGCGAGAATGGGCATGTACTCGCTATTCCCCAGCTCGACTTCTTCTTCTAGTATGGGGACAGAGGTTTCCATGAATCGCAGGTAGCTTAGCATCTCTTGGAGGGGCTCGATGGGGAGGGCGTAGTAGAATTTCGTGCTCTCTGCTTCTTGGGCTGTCATGGCGGTGTTCACTCCGATGACTTCGCCTGTTTTCAGAGAGACGAGTGGTCCTCCGCTGTTTCCTGAGGCTATTTTCGCGTCGTGGACGAGCCATGTTCCTATTTTAGTAATTGTGCCTTTTGTGAAATTAGGCTTG
The DNA here is from genome assembly GCA_964370425.1 of uncultured Akkermansia sp. Taxonomy (GTDB): domain Bacteria; phylum Verrucomicrobiota; class Verrucomicrobiia; order Verrucomicrobiales; family Akkermansiaceae; genus Akkermansia. Next base: position 6,207 of record CAYJJD010000007.1, read on the forward strand.
AAGTTTTCAGCCTCGCGCTTGCCGAGCAGTTCTGTCATGGGATCATTGGCCAGTCGGGGGATTAGGACATCGAGTGCTACAGGGAAACCTATGGCGACCACATCGGTGAGAAGGCTTGCTTTCTTCTTTGATAGTTTAAGTGGTGAGGGCAAGTCGATATCTGGCTCGCTGATCTGTATGATAGCGAGATCTAGCTCTTCATGCTCAAGACGTAGATGGCAGGGGGAGGCCTGCACGGAAAGCTCATTTTCACCTAACAGATAGACGTAGATGCTCTGAGCATCCTCGATGACGTGCTTGCAGGTTCCTATGTGTCCTTTTTTGCTGATAATGAATCCACTGCCCGATTTTATTCCCTCGGCGGTGAGCGCAAATAGGCGCACGGTCGCGCGCTGCTGATCAAGGATTTTTTCCAGCACCTCCTCTGATGCGAAGCAGAGGGCGCTGAAGCAGAAAGATAAGAAAGTAAGAAGATAGGGCATAAAAATGCTGAAAGGTAAAGCCAAGTTAGATTTTAGCTTGGCTTACGCTCTTCTTGATTAGTCTTCGTCGGATTCGAACTCTATCTTCACCTTGAGCTTTTTCGCCCTCTTAATGAAGTCCTTTTGCAGGTCTTCGAAGTCCTGCTTTGGTTCGAGGAGCAGTTCGAGTGCTTCTTCATTCGGCGTGCCTTCGTTGAGAGCCGTCATGTAGGCGACGAGTCGCTCTCTACCATCCTTGCCATTGAGGTCGAGGAAGTAGGTGGCGGAGACTGCGGCGAGGAGGTAGGTATTCGTGCCATTGCTCATGTGCTTGCCGAAGCTAGCCTGACTCATGGTGAAGAAGTCATGCAGGGAGAAGGGGTACTTCGTGCTATCGGACGGTGTATTTTTTCCAGCGTCCTGAATGCGCTTCGGGGTGGTGCTGAAGTTGAGGCTGTAGCTCTTTGTCGAGATGTAGCCGACGTACTCGGATAGGGCTTCGTTTATCCAGATGGGCATGGTATTGAGCACGGTACACTGGTGGGTGAGCTCGTGGACGAGGACGTGGGAGTCCACGGTGCGCTCTTCTACCTTCCCATCGGGAAGGATGCCCATGGAGGGGAGTGGGACGAGTACTTCATCCTGCTTCAGACCTGATTCATCATTCTTGTGCGTGAAGCCGTAGCGGTACACACCAGCACTGCCGGGGGTCGCACCCGCGGCGTAGTAGTCCTCCATCGTTTTGAAGAGGAGGGCCTTCATCTTCGGACGCTTAGAGACGAAGTTTTCATCGGCTTTTAAGGCTGCTTCTTCTTCCTCTATCGCCTCCTTGATGATGTGCATGCGGCGAATGGGGAGGAGATCGCTGAGGGCGAGATTCGCGGCGAGTCCGCACTCGAAGATTCGGGCGAGTCGCTCACGAGCCTTTCGCTGGAGGTGGACGGGGGAGTAGAAGATGAAGTTCTCCGTCTCGTAGATGAGCAGCTCGGACTTGTCATTGCGCTTCGGAGCTGTCTCCAGATGGGAAGACATAGGGACGGTGAAGCGCATAGGCCATTTTACTGGTTTCTTGGGCTTGCTTTCGGATTTGTCTGACTTAGCGCTGCTACTGCTACTGCTACGCGAGGACTGTGCGAGGCTGTCAAGAGGGCTGGCGAGGACGAGGACACTCGCGAGGATGAGGCTGAGGATACGAGAAGAAAAAGGCTTCATAAAAGGAAAAAATTGAAAAAACTTATTAGGTGAACATAACAGAACGCGTATGACAAAGCAAGGGGATTTTCCTGTCATCGACTAACTAATCGTGCCTTTTCTCCGTCTAGACTTCGCTTTTCTTGTCGTACACAAAGAGATAGAGCAGGCGGAACAGCCCCCAGACAGGTAGCTGTAACCACAGGTAATACCACGGGGCCTCACCGAGATTATCCAGCATGCTGCCCTGCACCGGGCTGTACTGCGTGTAGCCGTAGTTCGTGTCTAGTAGCAGGTTAATAGGGATGACGCATAGCAGGTAGAGATCCGCGTAGAGTACGGTTTTCAGATCATCCCAGCCACGCGCGCGCCAGCCGAGTATGCAGGGGATACTTAAGCCCACGATGAGCAGCAGCCCATGTGAGATGAAGAAAATGTAGAAGGCGACGCTTGGATAGCCATGCGCCATCGCAGGGGTGATGAGTGCCTGTATCGAGCCTGCCATGATGCCAAAGTACGCGAAGGCGCATGCCCAGTGCTTCCTCCACCAGAGTGCTATGACGGAGATCACGCTCATGGCTGAGCAGAAGTGCAGCGGCAGGTTATTCGTCCAGTCTCCGTAGTCGTCAGAGAAGCTGCGCCAGATGAACTCGCTGATGAACTGCACGAGCACGACGATGGCGAGTATGCGCCCGATGAGGTAGCGTTTTTCCTGACTGAGGCGGCGCGTGAAGAGGAGCAGCCCCACGGCGACAAGGAGGGTGATGATAACCGCCCAGTAATGAGGCGGTGACCAGCGGACAAAGGGAGCGGGGTCAGGCATGGGTGAGAAAAATGGCTAAAAAACTAAAATTGCTCCCGCTCATGCGCCGTGCGGCTCCAGTAGCGAGAGAGGGAGGCGCAGACGAGGGTCTGTACCTGATGGTAGAGCATGAGAGGGAGGACGAGTGACTTGTCCAGCGTGCCGAAGATGGCGAGCATCATGGGCGCACCGACGGCGAGGCTCTTCTTGGGTCCGCAGAAGACGATGGTGATGCGGTCAGCCATCTTGAAGCCCAGCCACGCTGAGGCGAGGTAGGCTGCTGTCTGCATGACGGTCACTGTGATGAGGCAGCCCGCGAGGATGCGTAGCAGCAGCAGGGCTTCGAACTCATGCCAGAAGCCCGCGACAGTCGCTTCGGAAAAAGCGGTGTAGACGATGAGCCAGATGGGTGACTGGTCGAGCCAGCTGAGGAGGCTCTTCCTGCGTAGCGACCACTCACGCAGCCATGGCTGCACGACCTGCCCGACGATGAAGGGGAGCAGCACGAAGAGGAATATCTTCACGACGGCATCGAGCCCGACGGCCGCGCCCACGCCTGCCTTGTTAAACAGCAGGCTGACGAGGAGGGGGGAAAGGACGATGCTCAGGATGCTCGAAAGCGGGGCGGAGCAGATGGCGGCGGGGATGTTCCCCCCTGCGATGGAGGTGAAGACGACACAGCCCTGCACAGTAGAAGGCAGGCAGGCGAGGTAGAGGAAACCAGCAAAGAAGAGTGGCGTGACTAGCGGGATGAGCACAGGGCTCGCCGCGAGCATGAACAGAGGGAAGAGGACGAAGGTGAAGACGAAGATCGTCAGCTGGAGTCGCCAGTGCAGCAGCCCCGCGAGCATTTCCTTGCTCTTGATACGCAGTCCATAAAAGAAGAAGGGTATCATGATGGCGATCTGTGTCGCCCATTCAAATCCGACGGCCACCTGCCCCGAGCAGGGCAGGTAGAGACCGATGAGAACTGCTACAAATATGCCTATCGTGAAGCGGTCGGCAAAGGAGTAGATGGCTCGGAGTAGGGCTATCATAGCTCGCGCTCAGGGAACTCGTAGCTGACCTTACCCGTCGTGGGCTTGAAGCTGAGGAAGGCTTCGAACTTCTTGCCAGTCTTCGCGCTGACGAAGTCCTTGATGAGCTCTGTCTTCCCCTTCGTGAGCAGCCGCTGCACCATGGGGGCGGTGACGGTGACTCCACACATCTCCTTCGCGATGGCGAGAGGCTTCTTCGCCTTGCCATAGCTGAGGCTAGGCACATGCCATGCCTGCGCGCTTTCGAGGAGCTCGTGCTCGCCCTTGCCCTTCACCGCGATGCTTCCATGCTTCGTGGCTGAGCTGAGGTCTGCGGCGGCGGCATTCGACTTCGTGAAGCGTGAGTCAGCCTTCGCGTTCTTACCGCGTGGTTCGCGTGGGGGGAACTCGAAGCCTACTTGTCCTTTCTTCGCGTCGAGGACGAGGAAGGCATCGAAGGCGCGCTTCGTGCGCTGGGAGATGAACTCCTTGATGAGTTCGCTCTTGCCCTCGGTGAGGATTTTCGCGAGGATGTCGCGGTTGAGCTCACGTCCGAGCAGGACGCGTGAGAGGGAGAGCCCCGTGCGGGTCGAGCCTTCGCGCTTGAACTGCGGGACGCTCCATGCCTTCGGGCTCTCGAAGACTTCGAGATCACCCTGACCGATGACAGGGTAGATGCCTATGCTTTCCTGCTGCGCTTCCGCGGCCTTCTCGGCAGGGGAGAGCTCGTCTTCGAAGTAGAACTCTGCCTTCCAGACGCGTGGTCCTTCAATGAGGCGCAGGCCAGCCTTGAAGGGCTTTCCAAAGCGGGAGCGGAAGCCATCCATGAGGGGGAGTTCGCGTGTGGTGATGAGCTGGCTCAGCAGCTCGTCTGTCAGCGCGAGTCCCGAGTGGAGGCGGCGTAGGCGGAACTTGCAGTGCTTACATGACACGGAGTCCATGCGGCTCGTGAGTCCCACTTCCTTGCAGGCAGGGCAGGCGATTTCGATGTCGGGATTATGCCCGCTGTCCATGAAGTTACGCACGCTGGCGATGATATCTTCTGTGTAGGTGGCGATCTCCTTCATGAAGGTGCCACGCTGGAGCTTGCCCTGCTCCATCTGCTTGAGGCGGTATTCCCAGTCGCCTGTGAGCTCGGGGGAGGACAGGGTGCTCAGACCGATGCGACCCAGCAGCTCGATGAGGTCCATGCCACGGCGTGTCGCGATGAGTTCCTTACCGTCACGCACGATGTATTCCTGTGTGATGAGTCCTTCGATGATGGAGGCGCGTGTCGCTGGTGTGCCGAGACCGCGCTCCTTCATGGCGGAGGAGAGTTCTTCATCTTCCACGAGCTTGCCCGCGCTTTCCATGGCGGAGAGCAGGGTGGCTTCGTTGTAGTTCGCGGGGGGCTTCGTCGTCTCGTCACGCTTCTCTAGTTCCTTCGCCGTGACGCGTTCGCCAGCGGCGACGGCGCAGAGGTCTTCTTTCTTCTGACGTGCTGAGGAGGCGTACAGGGCTCTCCAGCCCGCGAGCTTCATGACGCGGCCATGGGAGTGGAAGTGGTCGGCAGTGCCGTCGCTGTGCGTGATGATGCTCTTGCGGTCGGTGTCTTCGAACTCAGCGGAGGGCATGAAGATGCCGAGGAATCGCTGGACGACGAGGGTGTAGATCTTTTCCACATCACCGCTGAGGCTCGCGACATGCCCTGTGGGGATGATGGCGAAGTGATCGCTCACCTTGCTGCTGTCGAAGACGCGCTTGCTAGGCTTGATGAGCTTCTTGTCGAGGATCTCGGCGGCGAAGCCCGCGAAGGCGGGAAGCTTGCGCTGGAGGTCACCTACCGTGCGGTACGCGGTCTTAACGTAGTCGTTTGGCAGGAACTTCGAGTCCGTACGGGGGTAGGTGAGCACCTTGTGTCGCTCGTAGCATTCCTGAGCGAGCTGGAGGGTACGGCGTGCGGAGAAGCCGAAGCGATTGCTCGCTTCCTTCTGGAGCGACGTGAGGTCGAAGAGGAGCGGTGCTGCCTGCTTCACAGGCTTCTTCGTCTCGACGACTTCGGCCTGCTTGCCCGTGCAGCGTGCCGCGATGGACTCGGCGAGTTCGCTAGCCCAGATCCTGTCGCGGGTGCGCTCGGGGTGGGCTTCGTCCTTCTTCCACTGCGTGTCTATCCACTTGCCCTCGTAAGTACCAGCCTGCGCTTCGAACTGGGCGCGTACCTCATGGTAGCTTTGGGGGATGAAGGCGAGGATATCCTGCTGGCGACCTGCGAGGAGGGCTAGCGTGGGGGTCTGCACACGTCCTGTCGGCGTGACATGGAATCCACCGGGGGCGGACTGGAGGACGGTGAGGGCGCGTGTGCTGTTCAGACCGACGAGCCAGTCGGACTCCGCACGGCAGATGGCAGCGTCGGAGAGGTTCTGCATACTCGCGTCGTCGATGAGCTGATTCCATGACTCCATGATGGCGTCATCGGTCATGCTCTGCATCCAGAGGCGCTTCAGGGTCTTCTTAATCTTTCCGTAGCGGATGATGTTACGGAAAATGAGTTCACCTTCGCGCCCAGCATCGCAGGCATTCACGATGGTGTCCACTTCCTTGCTCTTCGCGAGGCGCAGCACCTTGCGGAGGCGGTCGGCTGTCTTCGCGATGGGCTCTAGCTCCATCTCCTTCGGGATGACGGGCAGGTACTCCATCTTCCAAGGGAGGCTCTTGCCAGCCTCTGTCTGAGGCTTCTTCTGCTCTAGCAGGTGACCGACGGCGGAAGTGATGAAATGGGTGTCATTAACGTAAGCTCCAGTCTTATCGTCTCTTTTAAACTTACCGAGACTCTTGCCAAGGACGCGGGCTAGATCCGTCGCGACGCTGGGTTTCTCGGAAATGATGAGGGTTTTTGCCATGATAAATTCTCTTTTTTCTGATGTTTCTTAGGGAGGCGATGCAGGCTACTCGCTCAGACCCCGATGAGTCTAGAATCTAGGATTCATCGCAGGTGCGAGTCCGCTGGTGTGCTTCGCTACTTTATTAGATGCGCGAAAAAACGCTTCGAGTCAAGTATATAATGCGTCAGTGTGAAGAAAGTCCTGAAATGCAGACGCAGTCTCGACTTGCCAGCCATTCGCCACTATGCTATATAAGGGGCAGACATGAAGGATCTATTCGTACACGGTAACGCTCCCTACCCTCCCTATATCATCGGATCAGTGAGTGAATGGCATGACTGGCTCGATCTCGCTCAGCCTATGAGCATGCCCGCATGCCATGCTCTGGAGCTGCGCCTCGACGCGCTCCCCCTCGAACTGAGCGTCGATGAGATACTCAGCCACCCTGGTCGCAAGCCCACGCTGCTCACCTACCGCCACCGCGATGAGGGCGGTCTGAAGAGCATCGAAGAGGCGAAGCGTCGCGAGGTCATGCACTCCATGCTCTCCATGGCCGATGCCATCGACTGGGAGATACGCCACATGGATCAGGCGCAGGAGCTCTTCCAAGACGCGAAGAACGCGAGCGTGCTCACGGTCGCGTCCTACCATGACTTTGATAAGACCCCTTCGCTCGACCTCCTGCGCCAGCATGAGGCTTACGCCCGAGAGCGTGGGGCAGACATCGTGAAGTTCGCCTTCCGCCTCCACTCGGCAGAGGATATGATGATCGGCACACAGCTGCTCGCCCAGCGCAGCGGACCTATGGCTGTCATGGGGATGGGTGAGCTCGGTCCTACGAGCCGCCTGCTGTACTCACAGCTGGGATCTTGCCTCATCTATGGCTACGTAGGCGAGAAGGCTACAGCCCCAGGGCAGTGGTCGGTGAAGCTCTTTAATGAGGCTCTGGCGCAGCTGCGCCCTCTGTAGAGTCGCCAGTGGTAGCCACTGGCTCTGCGCCTTTCCTAGGAGAAGACTTCTTCGCGGGAGTCTTCTTTTTTGCCGCTGTTTTCTTCGCTGCTGCTTTCTTACGCGCGGGCTTTTTCGGAGACCAGCGCAAGCGTAGTCTCTTCCAGATGAAGTACAGTGTAGGGATGAAAAGCAGGCAGATGCCGAGCTTAATCGCGAAAGCCCCCCAGAGGAAATGATCATGATGCTCGCGCACGCTGTGTGTCAGTTGCCCCTCCTTTTCCGTGCTCAGGATGGCGAGGGGGACGACCTGCCCTAGCTCGTAGTCGTAGGCACTGATATCAGGCAGCTCGCGCACGAGTGGCGGGCAATCCTTGGGCGTGAACTGGACGATGGGCACATAGTAGCTTTCGCTGCTAGTCGCCAGCTTCCCAGAAGGAAGCATGGTCACGAAGTCATCATGCGCGGACTGGCGCACGTCGATGACGACACCCTCGGCGAGGACTGCTTTATTAAGGAATTGTATCGTCTGCGTGAGATCGCGGGCATAGCCGTAGATCTTGTAAGAAATGATGCTGAGCAGGATGAGCGTGATGGTATGCAGGATGACACGCTTTCGGCGCAAGAGTCGGTCTTTTTTGCTCGGGGGTCTGCTCATAGGAAATCCCTATCCTAATGCGCGGATAGGGATTTGTCAAGATCGAGTGAGATGTTAATTTGTTATCCTTTTACTCTGTTACTTTCACAGCTATGGAGTGGGTGTCTTCAGGTGCTGCTGGAGTCTTCTCCCAAGGGCGAGAGTAGCGCAGCTCGATGACTTCCTCACCTGCTTTTTTACCTGTGATGGTGATGTTTGCGACACTGGCCGCGCCTATTCTCACATCGCTTTCACCTAGTTTTGCGCTTTCAGACGTGGCGTATTCTTTAATCTCTGCCGTGCAATAAGCAGGAGCCTTCGCGACACTCCAGCAGTAACCAGTTGTGGGGTTAGAGGGGAGGCTGATTAGCTTGGATTCACCCACGCGCATGGTTAGAGTGCTGGGCGCTTCGGGCTTCGTCACTTCGGGCTTCGTCGTGTCGCCTTCGCCGTCAATCGTAGCACAGGAGCTTACTAGCGCGCTCATCGCGAGAAAAATAAGCGTTTTCATAGGGCGTGATAATACACTCAGCAGCTGCATCCTTCAAGAAAAAAGCGAGCCAGCGCTATTTTTTCAAAGCCTCCTGCGATTTCGCAGAGAAGCTATTCATTAGCTTCTTGTGTTCCGCCTGAAGTCGCTGATAAGCCTTGCGTGCATTTTCGGGTAATGTCTGCCCCGATACGCCTAGGAGATTCTTCTTTTCCCTGTAGTCACGCGTGAGGTCGTAGAGCTCCTCTTGTGACTGGTTGATGATGAGCTTGAACTTACCGTCAGATAAGGCATTTGATACACCTCTGCGCCTATTATCAGACTCTGCATAAGATATGAGACGTCTTGGTTTGCTCTTTGTTCTAGTACTGCTAGCGAAGCTATAGCTATCCTTATACTGAGGAAGCGTAGCTCCCGAAAGCTCAATAATAGTGCTGTACATATCTGTCGCGCAGATAGGGCGTGCGTCCTTTTCTCCCTTGCGGGAGACGCCAGCACCTACGATAAAGAGAGGTACGTGTATGCCGCCCTGATAAACTGAGCCCTTTGCTTGAGATGTACCGACTAGCTGACGCTCTGTGCCATTATCCCCCATGAAGATAATAATAGTACGCGCGCGCGTTTCCTTGGGCATGCTACGCAGTAATCGACCTATTTCTGTGTCCATGGCTTCGATCATCGCGAAGTAATAGGGGAGGGGGTTCTCATCTATATCCTCTTGTTTATCACTGAGACTTTTCCTACTATGCAGTTCAGTAGGAGGCAGGTGAAAGGGGGTGTGAGCGGCATTGTAGTTGAGCCAGCAGAACCAAGGTGACTCTTGCGCATGAATCCACTTGAGAGCTTCATTTGTCAAATTCGTGCTATTATACACACGACACCTCTCACTCTCTGTACCGCGAATAACTGGACCTCGGAAAAAGTTACGCACTCCCCCTCCCATGGTACCTAGGAAGTGATCAAAGCCGTAATCCTTCGGGTAGACAGGATCTTTCGAGAGATGCCATTTCCCAATGACAGCAGTGTTATATGATCGTTTCGCTTTTAAATAATCGGCGACCGTGGGGATACTCGCATCAAGCGGGGCTCCCACCTGCGTGACCCCGCTTCTAGATCCATACTGCCCAGTCAAGAGGTTCGCGCGGGTGGGTGAGCTTAGAGGAGAAGCCCATGCATTCGTGTAGATGACACCACGCTTAGCAAGAGCGTTTAGTGTGGGGGTGTTCGGCGTATCTATTTTGAAGTCTGGGTGTTGGGAGAACTTAAGATAATTTGCCCCTATATCATCAGCTAAGATAAAGAGAATATTAGGTGCAGTGTCGGCATGTGCTAGTGTACTAAGTGCGAGGAGAGATACGAGCGTTTTCATCTATTTAAATAGAACGCATTCCATGTGAATGAATCTACTGGGCATCTCGCGAAAATAGTCTGATCAGAATGATGATCTTGAAAATGAGCGAAACAGATATTCGTGTAGAAAAAGCCGCCATAAAAGCGTTCTATCAAGTATGACTAAAGGCATATTAATTCCCGTTCTCCTTTCTGGTGTACTTCTGGCTCAGGATAAGGAATTTCAGAAAAAGAACGGCATGGTACGTGACGGAGATACAGGGCTCATATGGACGCAGTCGCTAGATATTAATAAAGATGGCAAGATTAATGCCGCAGACAAGCTCAGCTACAGCGACGCTCTCGCCTATGCGAAGAAGTGCCGAGTCGGAGGGAAGAGTGACTGGCGTGTGCCGACGGTTAAGGAGCTATACTCCCTTATCGACTTCCGAGGGGAGGATATTAGCTCCTACAGCGGTAATGACACCGAGGGGCTACGTCCTTTTATTAACACGAAGTATTTTGACTTCGGCTATGGAGATGTGTCGCAGGGGGAGCGACTCATTGACGCACAAATGGTGACTAGCACCCTCTATACCTCGACAACCATGCGGGGGAATAAAACGGTGTTCGGTGTGAACTTCGCAGACGGCCGCATCAAAGGCTATGGAGTAGGGGTGAATAGGCGTAGCGGTAAGGCAAAGACCTTTTATGTCTACCTCGTCCGTGGGAAGCAAGGCTATGGAGAGAATCAGTTTATAGATAACAAGAACGGAACTATCACCGACAAGAGCAGCGGCCTGATGTGGAGCAAGGCGGATAGCGGAGAAGGCATGGACTGGAATGAGGCACTCGCTTACGCTAAAAAAGCACGCGTAGCGGGCTACTCAGACTGGAGGTTACCCACGGCACAGGAGCTGCAATATATCGTAGATTATACACGCAGCCCCGATGCGACCCAGTCCGCAGCTATTGACCCGATATTCAGCTGCACAAGCATCACGAATGAGGCCGATCAGAAAGATTATCCCTTCTTTTGGACGAGCACAACACACCTGTCTCAGCGTCCACAGGGGCGCGATAAGTCTGCCTGCTACATCTGCTTCGGGCGAGCCATGGGCTGCATGCGCGGGACGTGGATGGACGTACATGGAGCAGGCTCACAGCGCAGTGATCCTAAGCAGGGGAATGCAGCGCGCTTCCCGCAAGGACGTGGACCACAAGGCGATGCTATACGTATAGATAACTATGTACGTCTCGTGCGCGATATTCCTAAGCGAGGCGGGCGAAAGTAGTCCTAGGGATGATGACAATAAAAAACGCGCAAGCATATTTAATAATGCTTGCGCGTTTTATCATCATTGTGGAAAATAGAAATTTCTATGTCTTTTAGCTTGACAGGTGCGTCCTCTGGTGATAGGTTTTCCTCAGAAGAGAGAGGGCTAGCAGTATCGGATGCAGCATTTGCGGTGGTTTTATGCAAATGAAAGGTAGGAAGGCTAGCGGCTTCACCATCGAGCTGCGATTGTACTATGATGTCTTTCCCCTCTCTCTCTATTTTTGTATAGTCGGAGTGGACATTATGATCGGCTCTGTGGACGTAAGCTGTAATAATATCATACCCATTGCCTTTGGGCGCGAGTTTTACGAAGCCAATAAGCTTTTACCATCACGCTCTTCTCCAGAATTACCACGTGAAACAATAGCACGGTCTGATTTGTCTGGCCTCTGCCAAAACTCAAAAGCTGACTCCACAATAGTCTTGACCAACTGTTCCACTTTATCAATCTCTTCAAGAGGAAACGGATCGCTCGCCCTGTGTTTGATTATGTGAAGCAATCCAAATCTATCATTCCCCACTCTCATGTGGACATCTCCATCATGGAAGCCCTTCTCTTGAAGCTCAGGAATCGACTTGAATACAGCCCAGCTTTTATTGCCCAAACTATCCAACACAAGCGCTTTAGGCTTTCTGGCTACTCCATCTAAGAATTTCACAGAACCCTTGTTCCCTAACCTTGTCACGCTAAAGTCGGACTGCCCATTCTCTAGCCCAATAGGATTAGTAGTCTGCCAAGCCTCACGCACCTGATTCATCAGCTCCGTATTGGTGTAGGGGGTCTTCCACACCTCCAGCTGAGCATCCACCTCCGCGCGAGCCTTGCTCAGCGCATCGGGGTCTTTGATGTCCACGCCGTAGCGTTCAGCCATAGCCTTAGAAGTCTTCTTACCACAGACCGTCTTGAGATACGCCTGATCCTTGTTGAGATCTCTACGCTTCTGGGTGATGAACTTCGCAACAAAGTTCATGAAGGCCTCATTATCGAGGCGATTGCCGAACAAGTCCAGCTATCCGCCCAAGTTCTCCTCCTGCTGCAACCTTGCTAGTGCCGCCTCTAGCGGCGACCTCCATAGCATCAGCGGTCGCCTGAGCGAGTTTTATAAGTCGAGCGGGAGGGGCATCCCCAGACACCTTCACTCCTGTAGAACGTTCTACACGCTTGTCCTCGACAGACCAGCGAGCGAACCACATATTTTTATGTTGAACAATAGATGCCATAAGCCGAAAAGAGCCGAAGGCAGAGATTCCGCAAAGTTCACCCTCGGTTCACCCCTATGAAACATCATGCAATCCAAAAGTGAGCATTATCAACAAAAATGGCGACCATGAAAACTCATGATCGCCATCTTTTGATACGCACGAAAGGACTCGAACCTTCACGATGTTACTCACTAGAACCTGAAACTAGCGCGTCTACCAATTCCGCCACGTGCGCATAAAATGGTAATGTGCGCGAATTAAAACATATTTTGAGCCTCTATGCAAGATAAATTTTGGTATAAGGTGAATATTTTTCCCTTTATCTAGCGCGCTCAGCCTCCGAAGCTGCTAATTTTATAAGGTCGCCTTTTCGCGCGAAGCTCTAGATGTCTTCCGTTTCTCTCTCCCCTTAAAAAAGATGTCTCCCCGCATCAGAAGATGCGAGGAGATCCAACTACCCTATAAATTGAGCTTTTCAGCTCTGAGAGCTTCTTTAGTGTCTTGCTCCCGAAGACGCTTTTAAATTAACATATATGTTTACATTTATCAAGAAAAAAAAGCAGAAAAAATGAATTTTTCTGAAAGATTCACGCTAAGCACTGATAATGATGTGTCCAGATTTTGTCCTTTTACCTGCTGTTTGCTTGAGTGTGTCGGGTGCGCTAGCGAGATTGCTCTATTCCTTCATCAATGTGAAAAGCTCCTCTGAAAAAAAGCAAAACTTAGCTTTCCTCTGTGCTCAATAAAGGCAGAACCCTAAAAAGATTTCTCCCAGGCGCACCGAAGCGCGCCTGGGATCCAACTACCCTATGAAACTAGGCTTTTAATTAAAAAAGCTAGGAGACTCTTTAATGTCCTGTCTCGCGGACAAGTTCATAATAGCTTATCGTAAGACAAAGATCAAGATAAAAAGTCATATTTCTGTATTTATTTATTCTTTAGAAATCAACAATTTAATTAAGTTTTCCGAATAATCCTTAGCGTTCAGGGATTAAGGGTGTAGGGATCTTCTCATTTGAAGAGCGCTCAGAAGGCTTGTATAACTTGAGTAATCCGACTCCTTGTCGGAAGAGACGAGTATGAACTCATATTCTGCCTCTCGCTCGTTTTCTTCTTTCGCGTTTTTCAGTCGCAGGGCGATGACTTCTTCGCTATCGGTCTCACGTCCGCGCAGGCGTGCTTCTAGTTCGGCATCGGGGACATGGATGAACACATCGGCGTAGGCGCGGCGTATGGTCGCATCGCTGTTCGCACGTATGGAGGCCGCTCCTTGCACGTCTATGTCCATCACGACGTTTAGTCCCTGCTCTATCTTCCCCTTCACGTGGGCGAGCAGCGTGCCGTAGCTATTCCCATGCACGGTAGCGTATTCGAGGAATTCTCCATTCGCGACCTTCTGCGCGAAGTCTTCCTGTGTCAGAAAGTAGTAGTCCTCTCCATCCACCTCACCGGGGCGAGGAGTGCGCGTCGTGCAGGAGATGGAGTAGCTCGTGAGTCCGTCTGCTTCAGCGCGGCGGCAGAGTGTGGTCTTCCCAGAGCCTGATGGGCCTGAGACGATTAATAATGTACCAATCTTGTTGTTCATGATAAAAAAACTTGTGACTAGGTTAGGTTTATTCGACATTTTGCACCTGCTCGCGTATCTTTTCGAGCTCTGTCTTCGCGGTGACGATGACCTGAGCGAGGCTCGCGTTGTTCACCTTCGAGCCTGTCGTATTGAGCTCGCGGAATATTTCCTGACAGAGGAAGTCCAGCGGTCGTCCGACGGGCTCATCTTTCTCACAGATGAGGCAGAACTGGTCGAGGTGGGAATCGAGGCGTGTCAGCTCCTCACTGATATCGCAGCGGTCGGCGAAGAGGGCGACTTCCTTCACGATGCGTTCATCGTCGAGCGCGAGTGAGACTGGTAGTCCACTCTCTTCTAGTCTCGCTAGGAGAAGCTCGCGGTATCGCTGAGCAGCACCCGCAGCACCCGTGGCGAGCTCTTGCGCGAGTGTGCGTATGGTCGCGATGCGCGCGAGAAGGTCGCGCTTCAGGTTCGCGCCTTCTTCGCTCTTCATCGCGAGGAAGGCTGTGAGTGCGGCGCGCAGGAGGGCTTCGAGTTCGGGGAGTTTTTCTGCGGCTGGTGAGTCTACACTGCTATCTGCGCTATCTTCGATGATGTCGAGTCGCAGCAGTTCGGCGAGGGTGATCGTGGGGTCGCAGCCTAGCTGTTCCTGTAGGCGAGGGAGGAGGGCTTGCAGGGCTGCGAGTTTTTCCTCGTTGAGCTGTAGTTTTGCGGCGTTCTCTGTGCCGCGTTCCTGCGAGATACTTAGCTGGACGCGCCCGCGTGATACCTGCTCGCTGACGCAGCGACGCAGTGGGGCTTCGAGTTCTGCCCAGCTGCGTGGCATGTTGAGGCTTACTTCGAGTTGTTTTCTATTAATGCCGCTGAGTTCCAGTCGCAGCATCTGCCCCTGTACGAGGGCTGTAGCAGCCCCGAATCCTGTCATGCTTTTCATATACTTATAGTGTCAGTCCATCGCCGATGACATCACTGATATGGATGTCGAAGGCGAGTGAGTCTTTTATGTTGAAAACGAGATCATGCCTCAGTTTATCCAGCGACTGCATGCGGCGCAAGAGCTTGGGGAGGGACTCTTTCTCCGCGAGCTGCTTGAGCACGGGGGAGATGAGCTCGAGATTTGGCGAGTGTGAGGCATGTAGCACCGCCTGCCCGAAGGCTAAATTAAAGAGCTCGAATACTTCGTCGCGCTCGCGTAGGTAATCAGACTCGATGAGCGCGATGGTCGCATCCTTATTCTGAGCCTCCCAGTCGCGTATGCCTGTTCCTTCAGATATCGCCTTCGCCTGTTCCTTGATCTGCTTCGTCAGGCGTGTGGCGATGACTTCTTTTCTGCCTTGGAGTAAGTTCTGGATCTCCACACTCAGGATGATAGCCGCGCAGGGGTCACCGAGCTGCTCCAGTGCCGTGAGAAGGTGGGGTAAGAAGAGGGTCTGCACCTCTGTGAGCTGCACTTTCTTGTCCGTGCTGTGGAGGTCGATGCGTATGCAGCGCGATAAGATCGTGGGGAGGAGTCGACTCGGGTGCTCGGTGATGAGCATGATGAGCGTCTGCGGTGGGGGCTCTTCGAGTGTCTTTAAGAAGGCATTTGCCGCCTCTTCCTTCATGCGATCCGCATCGAGTATGGCGATGATCTTATGCTCACCCTCCGCAGCGCGTAGTGAGAGAAAGCTCTCATTCGCGCGTATGTCATCGACGAGGATGGCGCGGCTCTTTGAGCCAGGGCGCATCAGGCGAAACATGGGGTGCGTGAGCTCTTCCAGACTGGGGGCTGAGCAGTGATTGAGCAGTTCGGTCATCTGCATGACAAGCCACTGCGTGCCCGCATGCTCCGTCCCTGTGATGAGCAGCGCATGCGGCAGTCGATTCTGTGCGACGGCACGCTGCAAGAGCTCGAAGGCGCGTTGTTGCGTAAAGGCCATAGGGAGGATGGTGCGGGGGGAGGGATTGTCGTTTACTATTTCTCGGGATAAGAACCGAGCACCCTGAAGAGAGGGCAGTAGGCTTTCAGACTCGACAGGCAGGTTCTCAGAGGCTCTGTGTCACAGTGCCCCTCGACATCCACGTAGAACAGGTACTCCCATGCGGTGTCACCCGAGGGGCGAGAGCCTATGTTGTACATGTTAATATCATGCTCTTTAAAATGCTGTAGAACTTCAACGAGGCTACCTGCTCTATGTTTCACAGTGAAGCACATGGTCGTGCGGTCTTTCCCCGTGGGTACGGTATGCTGCTTTCCGATGACGACGAAGCGCGTCGTGTTATCTGCCCTGTCTTGGACGTTTGACTGGAGCACGGCGAGATCTGCGACATGCGCGGTCATCTCGCTGCCGAGAGCGGCTGCACCTTGATCGCTTTCCTCGCGGGCGCGCAGGGCGGCGGCTGTCGTGGAGACCATGGGGACGAGAGCGGCGAGGGGGTAATTCTTCTGTAGCCAGTACTGGCACTGCCCCAGCACCTGCGGGTGTGAGTAGATGGTTCGGATGTCGGCAGGATCTATGTTCGCAAGCAGGCAGTTCTGCACACTGAGATGCAGCTGCGCGCAGATCTGGAGGTCTGTCATCGCGAGCAGGTCCATCGCCTGCGACACAGAGCCATCCGTGCTATTCTCAATAGGGACGACTCCATAGTCCGCCTGCCCTCGCGCGACAGCATCGAACACGCCTTGGAAATCGCTACAGGGCATCATATCCACGCTTTCTCCGAAGCGAGAGAGTGCCGCCTGATGACTCCACGTGCCCTCAGGTCCGAGGAAGGCGATGTTCATCCCGCCTTCGAGCTGGAAGGAGCAGCTGACAATCTGGCGGTAAATACTCAGAAGGCTTTTTTCAGGTAAGACCCCTGCGTTCAGCTTCATGAGCTTATCGTGCATAGCGCACTCACGCTCAGGGACGAAAATGGGGCGTCCTGCTTCTTTTTTTATCGCACCCACTTCATGCACGAAACGCGAGCGATTTTTCAATAACTCCACGATCTGGGCATCGATGCCGTCTATCTTCTCTCTTAGCTCGTCTAAGGTCATAAATCTAGGTGATACTAGCACAATATATTCAGGGAGACAATCACTATTTCACCCCTAGACCGATGTCTGCGACTTCTTGAAACGGATGAGCTGCGTGACAATAAGAAGCCCCAGCACGATGAGAGGCAGCGCGACATACTTCGGCAGTGTCATCACCTCTAAGCCCCAGAGCAGGCTGAGTGCCAGTGCCACGACGGGCTGCACGTAGTTATAGCACGCGACCATGGTCGGCTGCAAGAGTCGCTGCGCCTGCGTGATGAGGATGTAGGGGACAAATGTCGTCCCGACGACGATGATCGCCGCGTAGGTCCAGTGGAAGCTCGTCATCGACGACCATGAGAAGCTCAGCATATCCCCTCCGACGAAGGGTAAGGACATGAGGCTAGAGAGCGTGAAGAGCCACGCGAGGAGAACAAAGGGATGGTAACGCTGTAGCAGGTCGGTGAAGAACACGAAGTAGCAGGCCAGCAGCAGCTGCGCGAGCAGACAGAGCCCATCGCCTAGTATGCTACTCTGCCCAGCTGTTCCCCCACTCGCATTCGCGAAAACGAGGATAAGCACACCTATGGTCGCGATGAGGATGCCGACCGCCCGCATCCAGTCCATGCGCTGCTTGAGAAATATCACGCTCAGGATGAGCACAAACATGGGAGGAGTCGTCGACATCACGCCCGCATGGGACGGCACAGTCAGCCCGAGGCCTATGGTGTAGCTGTAGTTACTCGCTGCCATACCACATAGCGACATGAGGCAGAGGCGCAGTAGGTCTTTCATCTGCATGCGCTGGCGCGGTAAGAAGGGGAGAATGAGCAGGAAGCATAGGGCTGTGCCCATGAGTCGTATATTCGCCAGCATCACGCCATCCATCGTGCCATCCGCCAGTAGCCTAGAGCCGCAGGGGCTGATGATGCCGAAGAGAGCCATGGCAGAAAAGGCTGCGAGGTGACCACGCAGGGGGGAGGCTGACGAGTGTTGTAGTGCAGACATAAATTAACGAGAACTAAGAGATTACTCACTCATTGTAGCAGATGCTACTGGGCATAAAAAGAAAAACCTCCGCTTATTCCTAAGCGGAGGTAAAAACACACTTAACTAAAACTTATTGTGGAGAGACACGTGTGGTGCTGTACTTGCCCTGTGCCCCAAGTTCTGATGGGAATTCAGAGAAACCAGACCATACATTGTACTCTTTAAGACCATTGCGACCGCAGCTACCCTGATAAGGTGGGCGGTAGGTATTCTTGTATGTAGGTGCCCAGAAGGTCACGAGCTCGTAGAAGCCGTAGCCCATGCGGTTAAATGTACGTGCAAACCCGTCGACGACACCCACGCTAGCACCTGCATAACCACCTTCGCGACCATTCCAACGTACGATAGTCAGAGGGATCTCTTCGATGGCAAAGAAAATGTTGCTAATGGCGCGACCGAGTTTACGGGTTGCGGTATACTCCGATGCAGGAGGAGCCTGAATATCAGCTACTGCTGTTCCTGCAAGGGTAGACATCAATGCGGTTGTAAGGAGAAAGCGCTTCATGTTGCGATAATAAATAGCATAGTTACTCAGAGCTTGCAAGCATAAAAAAGGATTTTTCTCATTTAGCCGAGATTTTTTCCAGAGTCTCGGTGTCGAGAGGTGTAGAAATCTCCTCTTCCGTGAGGTAACAGCCAGGGTCTGAGCCATACCAGTGCCCATTCGCAAAGGCGGCTCGCGTGCGGAAGCCTCCGCCGCAGAGGTGGAAATGCGCACAGCGTCCGCAGCGGCCTTCCAGCCTCGCCTGACGCTCCGCTGGATCATCACTGCCACGCAGGGCGTGGAGCTGCTCACTCGCCGCACCTGCTTCCGCTTCCCATATGCTGGAGAAGCTGTTCTGCTTCACGTTACCGAGTGTGACTTTCTGCCAGAACTGGTCGGGGTGGACAGCTCCCTGTGTGTCGATGTTTGCGATGCCGCGTCCCGAGCTATTCGAGCCACCGCCGTTCCACTGGAGGAGTTTTAAGGTCTCCGCCGCGAGGGGAGAGCCTTCCTTGAGCTGGCGCAGTAGGAGATAGATGCCATCGACAGGCTGTGTCACGGTGAGGAGTTCTCTATCTTCCCCCCTGTCCTTCCAGAGCTGCACGCGCTCGATGAGCATGTCAATAGCAGCGCGCGCTTCTTCGGGCTTCAGACTGGCGACATCGACACCGCGACCTGTAGGCACGAGGTGGTAGAAGCAGACACGGCGTATGCCCTCGCGCTCGATGAAGTCGAGGATCTCGGGCATGCTCTGCACATTCTGACGTGTGAGTGTGAGGCGCAGGCCTGTCTTCTGCCCCACTTCTTCGCAGAGGCGGAAGCCGCGTATCGCGCCTTCGAATGCGCCCTTCACACCACGGAACTCATCATGGATCTCCCCGATGCCGTCGAGCGAGATGCCGACGTAGGCGACTTCCAGTTGCTTGAACAGCGACGCGAGCTCAGGCGTGATGCGCGTGCCGTTCGTCGATATCGTCATCTTCAGCCCACGATCAGACGCGTAGCGCAGGATATCCGTGAAGTGTGGGTGTACGAGTGGCTCGCCGCCCGAGAGCAGCAGCGCGCTCGCGCCATAGTCCGCGAGGTCGTCGATGACGGCGCAGCACTGCTCCCAGCTAAGCTCACCCGAGTATGCCTGTGGGTGCGAGTCGGCGTAGCAGTGGACGCAGCGTAGATTACAGGTGCGCGTGATATTCCACACGACGATGGGCTTGCGGTGGCGTGAGGAGCTGGGCAGGCAGGCAGCGGTGCTCGCGAGCCCGTGGGCTGGGCGATGTCCATGCTGCTGGCCATAGCGAAGGTGATCGGCAGGCTGGGATATCCCAGTCCAGAGTCTTGTGATATTAATCATAGGAAAATTACGTGGTCCACTGACGTGGGGTGTAGGAGCACAGGGGGTCGGCGGCGAGCATGTCGCCTGTCATGCCGTAGGCGCGCGAGCGCGAGCCACCGCAGAGGCTGCGGTATTCGCAGACTCCACACTTTCCGCCTAGTGCCTGATCGTCGCGGAGCTGGAGGAAGAGGGGGTGCTCTCGATAGACCTGCGCGAGGTCATCGTGGCGCACATTCCCTGCGGTGATAGGTAGGAAGCCGCTGGGCTGTATGTCGCCGGAGTAGGAGATGAAGACGACTCCTTTCCCATCGCGTGTGGGGATGGCGTGGCGGGAGGGCTTCCCCCCGCGCCTTTTCGCGGCTTGGATAGCGACGCGGCGGTAGTGGTGACCCTCTGTAGTCTTCACGCCGAAGTCTACATCGGTGCTCAGTTCTTCGATGCGTTCCCAAACGGCTTCTACCTCTTCGGCAGAGGGGAGTTCATCGAAGCTGGCGCGCCCAGTGGGCACGAGCAAGAACACACTCCACATATCGGGGCGCATCTCGCGCATCAGCTCCGTGAAGCCATCGACTTCCGAGAGCGTGCTCTTCGTGATGGTCGTATTAATCTGTAAGTGCATACCAGCATCCTTCGCCAGCTCGGCGGCTTTCAGCGTGCGCTCGAATGTATGCGGCACACCGCGGAAGTCGTCATGCGTCTCGCGAGTCGCGCCATCGAGGCTGAGACTGAGGCTCTGCACGCCCAGTTCGCGGAGCTTTTTAAAGTCGGTACGCAGGAGCAGGGGAGTCGCAGCAGGGCTCAGCGCGACGCGCAGCCCCTTGCCCGCCGCGTAAGCGACGAGCTCTTCTATATCCTTCCGCAGCATGGGGTCACCGCCAGTTAAGACGAGCATCGCAGGGCGTAGCGCGGAGATCTGGTCGATGAGGGCTATCGCCTCATCGTGGTTCAGCTCATCGGGAAGTGGGCGCGACTGCGCCTCTGCTCGGCAATGCTTACAGGCTAGGGCACAGGCTCTCGTCACCTCCCAAAAGAGGATAAAGGGTCTCTCGGCTAGGTTAATATCAGTAAAACTGGGGCGTCCGCTCACAAAAGCATCGTATCAAAAAGTAGGCACTTATCAAGCTTCTTATCTTAGAATGACTCAAACTTCCATCTAATTTCAAGAAAAAACGAAAAAACAAAGACAATTTGCTTGACAGATTACGTCATATAGTTTAATGTCTCCGCTCAACCCGAACAACATTTTCAACACAAAGAAATATACATATGCGTTCCGTAATCGTACGTAAAGGCGAACCAATCGATCGCGCTCTCAAGCGTCTCAAGACAAAGCTCGACTCCGAAGGCATCCTTGAAGAGATGCGCCGCCGTCGCAACTTCGAAACTCCTATGGACGTCCGCCGTCGCAAGGCTCGTTCCGCAGGCAAGCGCAATAAGGTAAAATGGCGCTTCACAAACAAGGAAGAAATCCCAGCATCTGCTGTGACTCCTGATCTTGTAGGCTAAAAAACATTGTTCGGGAAAATTTTCGAAAAAGGGCGCATCCTTAGCGATGCGCCCTTTTTCTGTATCTCTGTATTTCATACTTTGTCAGCACCTCCTTTTTTTACGTGACAAAAGCCTCCTGATCATCCTATACTAGGAAAGTATGAAAACTCCAGAATATCTTGCATCCCGTGATCTCAATAGCCGTGCCGAGAAGATAGAGCATCTCAGCATCCCCGCTAGTACAGGAAACCCTGTCATCGACGCGAACCTCTATGACCTCGCGCAGCGATTCTCTGGGGATCATAACCCCGAAGTCCTTCTACAGCTACTCGCCACCGTCATGAATGCCGCGAGCAGTGATATTAATGAGCATGACCTCAGGCAGATGTGCTGCGCGATGAAGGAAATGCTCCACGCCGAGCAGCTCTTCCTCCCCTATGAGCATGTGCGTAAGATCACCTGCTTCGGCTCAGCACGCATCCAGCCAGGTACAGACAGCTACGAAATCGCCCACCGCTTCTCGCGCCTCGCCTCGGAGGCGGGCTACATGATCATCACAGGTGGGGGCCCCGGCATCATGCAGGCGTGTAATGAAGGTGCTCTTCCCGACATGTCCTTCGGGCTGAATATCACCCTCCCCTTCGAGCAGCACCCGAATGCGGCGATCGCTGACAGCGGGAAGATGATGGACTTCTACTACTTCTTCACCCGCAAGCTCCACCTCGTGAAGCAGGCCGACGCGCTCGTCGCCTTCCCCGGTGGCTTCGGCACGATGGACGAGATCTACGAGACCATCACCCTCATGCAGACAGGGAAGTCGAGCATCTTCCCCGTCATCCTCGTCGACCCTGCGGGTGAGTACTTCTGGAGTCGCTGGCAGACATTCGTGAAAAAGGAGCTGCTCGATGAGGGACTCATCTCCCCCGAGGACATGGATCTGCTCTACATCACGAAGAGCGCAGAAGACGCGCTGGAGCATGTGCAGCACTTCTACAGCCGTTTCCACTCCTACTACTTCGATGCCGAGGTGCTCACCATCCGCATGAACAGCCCCGTCAGCGAAGAATGCCTCGCACAGCTGAAGCAGGAGTACGCGGACATCATGCCAAAGAACGACCTCGTCCAGCTCGAAGGCTGCGAGCGCGACCACGAAGAAGCCATCGCCAGTCTCACCCGCCTGCGCTTCAGCTTCAACCTCGGCGACTACGCACGCCTCCGCCAGCTCATCAACGACATCAACGAATAATTTTCATGAAGCACTCCATAAACACCCTGTGCGCGATCGCAGCGCTCATCGCGCCCGCCTTAGCGTTAACCCCGAATAATAACGCGAATGTCGCGCGACTCGCCCAGCTCGAAGAGATCGCCGCGAAGCATGACGCACCAGCCCTCGCCGAGCAGCTTATCACCTTCTACTCCACCGTCGCAGAAGACGCGACCGAGGAAAGAAGTAAGCTCCTGCGCGAATCCCAGAAGACATGGGACACCTACGCCCGAGAAGCGATCGCACTCGCGCAAGCGACAAATCCCAGCAGCGCAGAGACCTTCGCGAAGCAGCTCGACCGCCAGCGCGTCATGGAGATCATCTACCTCTGCGAAGGCGGTCTCGGTGACGGACTTCCCGCCATCATCTTAGAAGACTACGCTCACGCGGACATCAGTGAAACCGAAGAAAAATACGCCGATCCTAAGCTGGAGAAAGGCGAGCGTGCAGCGGGCACCCAGCGCGACATGAACGAGCTCGCCGCCGACATTCTCCACCATTACATCAGAGTCTATGACGATGCACTCACAGCACGCGCCGATGGTACGCAGGAAGCCATCGAGCATCCTGAAATGTCGCTTGAATTCTTAGACATCACCATAAAGGTGCAGAAAGCGTACCACAAACACCTGCACTCCTGCCTCCTCATCGCTAGCCTCGACGGAGGCAGCATCGCCCCACTCGTCGCCTGCTCCACTGGAGCACGCTTCATCCTCTGGCAGCTCCACAGTCTCGACGAGTACCTCCCACTCGCAGAAGATTAGAAGGGATCACAATACAGAAAAAGCCGCTGATCGTGACGACCAGCGGCTTTTTGGGTTTATAATTTTATCAATCCTTAGATACAATCTTCTTCACGATAGAGCTACCTTTCTCACCGAGAGCCTTTTTCAAAAAGCCTTTAACACCTTTCATGTTATTCCCAGCTTGATCACTCTTCAATAAGCTATATATGTATAGTAACGCGTCACTCTCGTCTTGGCTATCGGTAAATACTTCTAAAACAATAGGGCGATCTCCTATCTCAGGATTCAAGAATACGCTTTTTTGCTCTAATGCCTCTTGCTTCGTGGAAGCACTCAGATAAGTGAAGCCTAAATCTTGGACAAAGTTCTTAACGAGACTAGGAGACTTATTACCATAATGCCCAGCCGCCGCCATATAATCATCGGCAGCCTCACCGAAGCGTGCCGCAGGGTGATTAAAGTTACGGAACTCCGTACCACGCCCGTTGTTCACGAGCAGAATGCGAATATTGTTTCCTAAGTGTCTTATACCTATGGAGTTTAAATCATAGAAGAATGCTAAGTCTCCGACAACGGCAAAATATAGTTTATCGACGTTACAGAGTGATGCTCCGATAAGCGTGGATACACAGCCATCTATACCAAATCCACCTACATTAGACATCGACTTCACGTCTTCAGGCAGATCAAAGAAATTCCATGCGCGCAAGCTATTTAAGATACCTAAATGAACAGATGATCCAGATGGAATATCTGGCGAAAACTGCTGTGCCAACCATGGGTTAGAAAAAGGCAGATCTTCTATCTGCGCACGTACACTTGCGACTTCAGCTCTCAGTGACTCGTAGTAAGACATGCTATCGCAGCGATACTCCAGCTCATAATTCTTAAAGAAGCTCGCCTCGCTCATCTCAAACACGTAGCGTAGATTACGATACGTATCGACCAGCTCACCGTCTTCGCTTACTCTCCACACTTCTTTAGCCGCAGCGAAGAAGAACATGGAGTCATAGTCACCTGTGATATCTCCTAGTCTTATCAGCACATCAGGCGCAAAGGCACTCTTGTCGATTGCCTGCACGCCATAAACAGATGTCATCACCTTATACTTACCATAATAATTACTGCTGCGATCGCATATTACTACGGCATTATATTGCTCACAGAAGTCTTCAATCTTTCTTGTGAGTTCACTGGATATCTGACGATGCGATCCTATCATGACGGCTACCTTCTTTTGCTGAAGGTCGGGGAACTTGCTATCATTTGCGATGCGATCAATGACACGGTAGTTAGGTAACTTCTCCACGCTGAAATCCTTACAATATGTCGTAGCGAGATTTACATGGACGGGACCACCACCGCGGTGGAAGAGGCCTAGAAGTGCCTTGTTGGCTTTTATTTCACAATCCCAGACATCATCGTCATCTTTTATATTTTGGAGAGCTACACTCACCTTTGCGATGTCGTTTTGTATCGTACTGCGATCTATTACCTGCGGTATTTGATGACCTATACGGGAAAAGTCCTGAGATGAGGTTACGGCGAGGATGGGGAGCTTTCTGTAGTAGGCTTCCGTCATAGCTGATACATAGTTACGTGATGCAGTAGCTCCTGTGCAAGAAATAACTACCGACTCACCTGATTCTTCAGCGAGCCCACATGCAAGGTAAGCCGCGGAACGTTCATCCACGCATGAGTAAATCTCAAAGTATGGGTCATTCTGTACGCTTCCAACAAAAGTGACATTAGTCGCACCAGGTGATATAACTATTTTTTTTATTTTATGATATTTCAGCAAAAACAGCAATATCTGCACATTTATCTCCTTAGAATACTTTTTCATCATACATCTAATATTTCACTTTATTACAGTTCAGCTCTGAAAATACAAGATTTACATCTTGTCACCTGATGGCGCATACTAGCATAAAATACATAAGTAACAAAGCCTTTTTTTTCATTCTGCACATTATGTCATTTGAATGGGCGTATCTGCCCCCCCTATGCAAATAAAATGAAATAGGAAATGTACACCAATAAGTTTAATCGCTTGCATAAAATCCTCAAAAGGATATACTACCTTCGTGAACAAAGATAGTATGAAGATTTTATTACTTGGCGGTACGGGTGCTATGGGGGTCGATTTAGCGAAACTATTCACTGCTAACGGACATAAGGTCTCTGTAACATCTCGAAGTAAGAGAGAGAGTCAGGCGCACGTTCACTACCTTCAAGGCAATGCGCTAGATATGCGTTTTCTCACCTCGATACTTTCATCACCATGGGACGTTATTGTGGACTTTATGATTTACAATTCAGATGAGTTCGCGCAGCGTGTGGATCTACTATTAAGCTCCACCTCTCACTATGTTTTTTTAAGTTCAGCTCGAGTCTACGCAGAAAGCAATTCGCCCATTATAGAAACTTCCAACAGGCTACTGGAGCACTCAACTGATGAAAGCTACCTTTCAACTGATGAATATGCACTTACTAAAGCCCGACAAGAAAACATATTACTTAATACAAAACGCTCCAACTGGACAGTTATAAGACCATATATTACATACAATAACTACCGTCTGCAATTAGGACCATTAGAAAAGGAGCAGTGGCTACACCGAGCTATGCGCGGCCATGCTGTCATATTACCTGAGTCGATTGCTAATAAATCAACCACCCTCACTCACGGACGCGATGTAGCGAAAACTATATTTTCGCTTTCAACCCAAGCCAAGGCAAGAGGTGAGACATACCACGTGACAGGAGGGGAGTCACTTACTTGGTTGGAAGTCGCTGATATATATATGAACGCTCTCGAAAATAGCCTAGGAATCAAGCCTCGCGTTTGTCTTGTATCTGATGAAGAGTTCGCCCTAATACATTACGGGAAATACCAGTTAATCTATGATCGCCAATTTAATAGAACTTTTTCCTTAGAAAAAATATCCCAGTTCGTAGACCTTAACAGTTTTCTACCTATAAAAGAAGGACTCACACTATCTCTTAGTGAATTTATCAAAAATCCACAATTTCACTACATATCATGGGAAAACGAAGCATTACAAGACAAACTAAGCAAGCAGTGCGCTTCACTGAGAAGCATTATTGGTTGGCGCGCCAGATTGAGGTATTTGCGCAGACGTTTCCTAGCATAACTATATGGGGACTTCTAAATTCTCGTCATTCTTAATGAGCCCATTCAGAAATAACTTCACGAGGCATCTTTTGAGTGCTTTTCGGGTGTATTTCCTTCGATTTTGCGTCTAAGAGGATACTTTTTATCTCGCCTAGCGAGAAATTAGAAGCCTCCATATATTAACTCCAATCTCAGTCCCTCTTAACAGCTCTTTTCTTAATGAAAGGCATGTACTTTAAAAGCTTTTTTTCGCCAAGTATATCCAGCAGAAGTACCCAAGTTTCGTCATACTTGCATTGCATGAGAATAATAAAGAGAAGAACTGAACTCGACAGCCCAACTACAAACATCCAATAGCTGGGAGCAAAAAACTGATTCAAGACAATAGACGGCACATTTGCTAGCACGGATACAATCACGTAAGGCAGAATATCGCCTAGCTGGGTTCTATACGAGACCCAACCTTCACGCGCTATAGCATAGATACAACAAGCTATATGAAATGTCCCTGTTGCAATACCAGCTATACATATAGCCTCTACGCTATGAAAGGCAGCGGCAACAAGAAGTGAAATACCTACAATACGCACCACTAACTCCAAGCGCATGATAATATCAGCTCTGCCCTTCACTAAAATAATATTATTCATCAGGGAGACCGTAGGAATGTTAAGCGAGCCTAACGTCAGGATCATCATAAGAGGAACACAAGCCAACCATGCTTCCCCATAGAGCGTATAAATGACAGAGGGGGCATTTATACCTAGAGTTAGCATCGACGACAGTACTACTAACATGGTAACGCGAAAGTACTTCCTGTAAGTTAAAAATAGCTTCTCTTCGTCATCCTGAATGGCCGCAAGAATAGGGAAAGACACACTACTTACAATATTCTGAATAAAATTCACAGGCAAGGCGCATAGCTTAAATGCTCGATGGAAATATGCGAGATCTGCGGCAGAGTAAAACTTACCGATAATGAGATTACGAGATTCGCCGTATGATATATTAACCAGCCCCGTAGCGAGCATCTTTGAGCCAAAGCCAAAGAACTCTTTAAAAGATTCTCTGCTAAACTCAAAGCGTGGCTTCCAAGGGGAAATCGTCCAAATCACGATGAGCGAAAGCAAGCCCGACGCCACACCTTGGAACACCATCGCCCAGTAACTCCAGCCTGCAAACGCCGCCCATACCGTAAAAGGCATAGGCACAATAGTCGCGATGGTGGACACGATGGCTGTCGTCTTAAAATCTCTCCTCGCGGAGTAAAGCGTCCAGTGCACCATAACCGTTGAGTTCAGGAGCAACATGAGTGCGGAAACGTAGGTCAACTCCACGAGTGCCGGCGTATCAAAGAAATCTGCAAACCATGGTGCCGCAAGGCATAATGCCACACACCCCACTACTGACATACCTACATTAAACCAGAAAACGGTATTAATATCCGCCTCCGTTCTATCCTGCTTGCGCAGTAGTGCTGTACCGAAACCGCAGTCTTTTATCTGATTCGCAATCGCGAAGAATATACTAGTCAGTCCTATGATCCCCATCTCTTCAGGAGTGATGAGGCGCGCTAGTATCATCCCAAAAATGAAGGTCACGGGCTGAAGAGTCATCTTCGATAGAAATTGCCATTTTACTCCACTCAGGGTTTCTTTTCTAACGTTACTCATATGGGTGAGCACATTTTATCTAATTAATAATCAAAGGCAAGATTTTTCTTCAAATTGTAGGATTCAAAATGAGCAGCTTAGATGACAACTTTCAGTTTTTTGTAATCGCGTAGCGAGCCTTGCATGCTCAATGCTGTAAATACTGTCGTTCTTAGAGAAATAATCTTGACCTTAATACCTGTTCATGTTAAGTTGCTTTCCACTCTGCCAAACTCATTTTTCATATGAAAAACTCTACTACGAAATCTCAGTCTATAGGCATCATCAACATGTGGTGTGCGCCCAACTACGGTGCTAATCTCACGGGGTTAGCACTTCAGAGAAAGCTCACTTCCATGGGCTATAGCAACCAACTTATTTTCTATACGCAGGGACGTCCATCTGAAGAAGAGTACGAAGCATCCCCCTTTTGCCAATTTGCGCGCAATGAAATGGAGACTACAGCGCTATTTAAAGACCTAGTTAGTCTACAAAGTGCCAATGATTTATTCGATACTTTTATCGTAGGGTCAGACCAAGTATGGCGCTACGCGTACACGAGAGATGCTCAATACTCCTATTTCTGCGCCTTTGCGCAGCCCGAGAAAAAGCTTATCTCTATGGCCGCTAGCTTCGGTGTATCCGAGTG
This sequence comes from uncultured Akkermansia sp., assembly GCA_964370425.1. Taxonomy (GTDB): domain Bacteria; phylum Verrucomicrobiota; class Verrucomicrobiia; order Verrucomicrobiales; family Akkermansiaceae; genus Akkermansia. The sequence continues at coordinate 34,854 of CAYJJD010000007.1, forward strand.
GGAGTGGTCTGAAGAAGAGAGAATTAGCCTCTTAGCTCATATTAGCCGTTTTGACGCGGTCTCGGTTCGAGAACGCGATGGGGTAGATCTTTGCAAGCAATATCTCGGGGTCGAAGCAGAGTGGGTCTTAGATCCTGTTTTCTTTTTTGATGGAGCATGGTGGGGAGAGCTAGCGGATAAGGATACTGAGAAGCTGCCTGAGCACTACATCGCAAGCTATGTACTTGATATGACTAAGGATATCAATAAGCAACTAAGAAGCGATAGCTCTTTACCTATCATTGACGCTTCCACAAGAGATGGGAAAAAGGCTTCAGTCTACGCGTGGCTCAGAACGATTCGCGATTGCGATAGCTTTATTACAGACTCATTCCACGGGGTCTGTTTTGCGCTGATTTTTAGAAGACCTTTTGTCGTATTTGCAAACAGAGTGCGTGGTTACTCACGATTTAGCAGCATTCTCTCACTATTCGATATGGAGTATCGCATAGTAGAGCCGAGTGATCATCATGTCTGGAAGCCCCTGTTGCGCGAGAGCATCGAGGAAGCTCAGTATCAGTCTAAGCTCACCCCCATGTTAACAAAGAGCGAAGAGTTCCTTCAGAACTCTATTATAGGAGACTGTAAAAACAACAAAATGACCTACCCGATCTACTTAGCACTAGAGTTAAAAAAAGAAATTAACACGATTAACAGAAAATTTTACAGCTTGATGCTTCTCAAGTACAAAATTCTCTCCTACTTGAGCTGGGGGAAACGCAAAGCGTCCTATCAGCAGACCTACAATCATTTGATTGAGAAAATCAAAAAAATGTAGGGACATTGCAGAATGCGCATCTCTGGATTTTGTATGCAGTTTGAATGATCATTTGCGGCGTTTGGGTGCGCCAAGTGGTTTTACTGCCAACATGTTGCAAGAGGGTGTGCTGTGACGATCATTATCTAGATTCAAGTTCCGCTTGAACCTACTTCTCAAGTGCGAGCCCCTGACTTCTATATCCGGGGCTCGCAGCGGCCCCGATCACCGCCCTATCCCTGCGGCTTAGTCATGATAAAACTATCAAAGGTCTTTTTCGTGACTCCCTTAAACAGATTGGTACAGTATCTCATCTCAGAGAGTCTACCCGCCCCACGCAGCATCATAAACATCAGAGGCACCATGCGCAGCGTCGCACCTACAGCCCTCCAGCGTGTGTGACCTGCGATATGATTGTTAAAACTCGCCTGTAGCAGTGTGAGTAAGTCCTTCGCTACTTCATGGTGTCGTCCTTCGGCGCGCCAGTTTTTATAAGCTTTTTCTAGTGCTTGGCTCTCATAGTAAAACTGCATCTCGTGCTTTGTCGAATTCGACTGAGAATTACCTCTATCTTGCCTATAGCCATAGATAATCTCGCTGCTCGTGACATAGCACGCGCAGTGCAGCACCAGAGAAGAGACATACAACGCGTCTTCTGAAAAGCGCAGATTCTCGTCGAAAAAGATGCCATACTCACTGAAAAACTCGCGACTGATGAGTTTCATACAAGGAAAAGGGCGAGCCTCTCGCAGACTAGGTGGTGAGCCCGCGGGATACACACGATTTTCTAAGATGCACCACTCTTCATGCCCCTTTGGCCAGTAACGCTCATTCTCATGAGTAAATAGATAATGAGATGCTTCCACGATGCTCGCTTTATGCTCCTGTGCTAGGTCATACATGGTCTTGAGCGCATGAGGCGTGAGTACGTCGTCTGAATCAAGAAAGGTGAAATAGTCCCCCTTCATTGCTCGCAGTGCTGCATTACGCGCACCAGCACTGCCTTTATTCTTTTGGGAAAGCGCGACGATGCGTGAATCCCTTTCGGCGTAACGCTTCATCACCTCCATACTCTTATCAGACGAGTCGTCATCGACGCAGATGCATTCCCAGTTACTGTAGCTCTGAGCCAGCACACTATCAAGGCACTCTGAAAGGTAGGCTTCTACATTGTAGACTGGGATAAGGACGCTGATAAGTGGCTGCATGGCTGAATTATAAACATCTAAACATGTTTTTCAAGAATAATAAGCAGCTCTTGAGATTAATTAAACCAATACAGCAAGAGCACTTGCGAAATGAGCATCTTCGAATTTTGCCTGCAATTTGGAGAGCATAGTCAGCTATGCTCTCTATGTTCAGCTTGTTTGTTTCATGCTTCTTGCTGGAGTTCCTGCTACGGTGTCGTACTCTGAAACATTTTTTGAGACGACTGCTCCCGCACCGATGGTGGCGTATTCCCCTATACTAGTCACTTTTCCAGACACGACGACTGCATTAAGCCCTAGGAATGCCGCTTTTTTTACATGAACATAGGCTCCTAGCGCGCAGCCTGCACCTATGAAGCAGGCGTCATCGAGCTGCGAATTATGGCATATGATGCTATTCGCTGATATGATACAGTCGTTTTTAATGATTGTGTTTGGGTCTATTGTTGCGTTCGAGCATACGATGTTCCCGTGACCTAGCTCTGCGTACTTAGAGACTGCTGCCTGAGGATGTAGCAGATTTGGCATATAAGCACCTTTTGCCCTGAGCTTCGCGCCAAGGCTCGCGCGTATCGCGTTATCCCCCATAGATAGGGCAAAGTTCTTCGATAGAAGTGAGTCTTGTTCGAATAAGTCGGCGTATGATCCTAAGATGGGTATATCTAAATAGCTGTCATCGTTTTTCTCCTCGTTATAGTGGTATAATCCAGCGACTTGATAACCGCAGCATTCTGCCAAGTCTACGAGAACTGCTGTGTTGTGCCCCACACCTAGTATGAATATCGTTTTCATGGACATGAGATGATTCTATTCAATAGTTATAACTTGATTGATGCCCTCACTGATCATATAGGGCGGGGATAACGCGCTAATTATCCTCTGTGCTTCGCTGTCTGGTGGAAGCGTAGGGCTAGCAGGAGTCCCACGACGTTTGGCACCCAGAGGGCTATATAGGGTGTGATGCCTGAGGACTTGCGCGTGAGCTCACAGAGGGTGAGTGCTAAGAAGTAGAGTGCGGCGATGCCTATGCCTATGCCGAAGCTTGCAGTCGTATCCTTGCGGCGTGAGGTGATGGCGAGCGGGACGCCTATGAGCGAAAAGACGATGCAGGCGACGGAGAAGGAGAGACGCTTCGTTCTCTCCGTGCGGAAGGCTCGCTCGGTTTTCGTATTCATGCCCGATTTGTAATGGCGGGTTTCATGCTGAGCCTTGCTCCAGAGCTGCGTGGCGGTAGGGAACTGAGGGGCTTGCTTGCTAGCCTTTGTGAGCTGAGGCATGAGCTTCATATCAATGTCCTTGAGCTCTTCGTAGCGCGTGAGGGCTTCTTCTATCTCCGCGTTTGTATAGCGGTTATCCTTCAGTCGCCTGAACTGACTGGTGGGGATGGTGACGTAGAGGGGCATTTTCTCAATGATGGGCATGTCAGCACTCTGCGCATCGCGTCGCTCCATGATGACATTAAGCAGGGTGAGCTCGATGCGGCGTGTTTTTGCGTCGTAGTCACCGATGATTGCCTTCTGGGCGTGGAGGGAGGTGTAGCTCTTTTTCTTCGCCGTATTGCCAGCTTCTGGGTAGACGTGAAGTCCTGTGATGACATCGTCATCGCGCTTTTCTATATAGAGGCGAAAGTCGCCGAGCCTGATGGCTGTCGAGTTCGCGCTGAGGAGGTTCTTCGGGTTCTCCTTTGCGGCATCCAGCACGATAGAGGTCATCGCCTGCTTGCTGCGGGGCGCGACTTGGATGTTGATATAGTAGCAGAGAAGCGAGAGGACGAGTCCTAAAAATATCGCGGGTACGCTGAGTCGCCAGAGGCTGAGCCCTGCCATGCGCATGGAGGTGAGTTCGTTATCTGAAGCTAAGCGGCCGTACACGAGCAGCACGGCTGTCAGGAAGCCCCATGGTAATGAGAATGAGAGTGAAAAGGGGATCACCTGTAGCATGAAGTCGATCACGATAGTAGGTGGTGCTCCACTCTCGACGAGTAGTTCTTGGAGTTCCTTAAATATCTGACCGAGTAACAGAAGTGCTGTCAGCGAGGCCACCCCGATGAAGGTGACGAAGATGAGCTGACGCAGAATGTAGCGGTCGAGAATGGACATAGAGAGAGCTGGGGGCAGGAACAGGGATCAGAGATGAACTCTGTTCTCTAAATCTCAAGGAAGTTTTTCAATAGTTGTATGCCGAGCTTCTGGCTCTTTTCTGGGTGGAACTGTGTCGCTACCAGACGACCACGGCGTATAGCTGCGGCGAATTCTTCACCGTATTCGCAGCGCGCGGCTACGAGGCTCTGATCCACAGGGGTGGGGTAGTAGGAGTGGACGAAGTAGAAGTGTGGGCTCTCTTCCATGCTCTGCCAGATGATGTCATCGTGCTGGGTAATGCTGAGATTATTCCATCCCATATGGGGGACTTTCAGCTCCTGAGTTCGGAACTTTGTAACCTGCCCGTGGAAGATACCAAGTCCAGCGGCTTCGGGGCTTTCTTCACTGCCTTCGAAGAGGATCTGGTAGCCTATACATATGCCCAAGAAGGGGCGATCGGCTGCTATCCATGCTCGTAGTGCTTCTGCCAGACCCTGTGCGTGCAGTGCGCGGGAGCAGTCGCCAAAGGCACCCACACCTGGGAGGACGAGGTGGGTGAGCCCTTCGAGGTCGGAGGGCTGTGAGACGAGTATGGCATCCTGCCCTGCGGCGAGGAAGGTATTGCGCACGCTCTGAAGATTACCCGCGCCGTAGTCGATGATGCCGAGTTTTTTCATTTGCTGTTTCTAGCGGCTTTAGATGATGCCCTTCGTGGAGGGGATGAGACCTTCTTGGCGGCTATCTTTATCCATTGCGATGCGCAGGGCGCGCGCGATGCCCTTGAAAATAGCCTCTATGATGTGGTGACCATCGCGACCGTAGAGTACTTCGATATGCAGGTTGCACCGGAGGTTATTCGCGAAGGCGCGGCAGAACTCTTCTGCGAGGCTCATAGACATATTCGGTGCATCAGGGGCATTTGCAGGGACGCGGAAGTCGAGATAAGGGCGGTTTGAGAGGTCGATGACGACGCGGCACAGTGTCTCATCCATGGGGACATAGACGTGTCCGTAGCGGTTAATCCCGCGCTTATCACCTAGGGCACGAGCGATGGTCTCGCCTAAGGCGATGCCTGTGTCTTCTATGGTGTGGTGAGCGTCCACTTCGAGGTCACCGTCCACACGCATGTAGACATCCATGAGGCTATGGCGAGTGAAGAGGTGGAGCATGTGATCAAAGAAGGCATGCCCTGTGGTGGCGGCGGCGCAGCCTGTGCCGTCGAGCTTGATTTCTAATGCGATGTCAGTCTCGCCTGTTTTGCGTTTAAGTGTTGCGGTTCTCATGATCGTGAACTTATATGGTTAACGCGCGTATTGTAGCATGGAAAAGGGGGGATAGGAAAGAGAATTCATGACAGCGGGCTGAGCTTTGCCCATTCTGCCATGACTTGTTCTGTGCTGATCTCCTGGATGCAGGGGGTCGGCGAGTCGCAGCTGCTCCTATAGCAGGGATGGCAGGCACTATGGCTGAATAGGATGCGCGCGCGCGGTGTCAGCGGACGATACCTCTTACTGAGTCGGCTTGCCATCATGACGATGAACTCTGCCTCGGTGAGGGCGGCGATCTGTGGGATGAGTCCATCGACGCAGATGAGGCGTGACTTCGCGCCTAAGATGCTCTGGAGTCGCTCCGCGGGAACGATGCTGACAGGGATGGTGAACTCTTCGGCCATGCTAGTCGCTTCTTCTTCATTCCGAGGGAGTGCCAGCAGAGCGCAGCGATGACCTTCGCGCTGTAATGCGTCGATAAGCTGCTTCCAGCGTACGCGTGACCATTCTGTCTCGCAGCTACCCAGTGTGGAGAATGGTGCTATCCAGCATAGGCTCTCGGCGGCATCGTTCGCAGGAGCTGCGACTTCCCATTTACTACAGTCGAGCTTATGCGCGCGCTCAAGCAGGGCGAAGTAATCGCGGAAGGCGTGGCGCACGGGCGCGCAGTGTGCGGCGGTGAAGCTGGTGTTGAAATGGTGTACGTGCTTATTCTCAGTGAATCCTGAGATGGGAAGGGGGCGGAGTTCTTGTAATGCACTCAGGCAGACCTTACTCTCATTCCACATGAAGGCGTAATCAAAGGGACCATTCGCGTAGACGTCATCTGCATCCAGCTGCTCACTGAGCCCTTGTTCTGGCGAGTCCATACTGAGCACATGGCTAATGATGCTCTGTGTGAGCCAGAAGGGCTTTTGTTCTTCTGTGCAGATAATGCTGAGTTCTAAATCGTAGCGTGATGCAGCCAGCACGCGAAGGGCTGGGAGGCAGAGGATGGCTTCTTCGAACTGCTCTGGCAGGGCGACGAGGAGGCGGAAGGGGAGGCGAACGAAGGGGAGCGCAGTCTCGGCTAGTTGCTCCTCTCCTTGTAGTCCGAAGTGCGCGCTCTGCTTCCAGCGGTGGTGCATCCAGAATCCATCGAGGATGCTGACTTTCTGAGCGTTCTCTAAGGCGAGGTTAATGCTGATGGTGTCGGCGGCTGCTTGGTTTGCGGCGTGGTAGTTGAGCTGTATCTCTTCGCCGAGTACCGCATCCCATTTACCCAGCCCTGTGTTGCGCGTGTAGACCGCAAAGAGTCGCCCCTTGGCCATGCCCTGCAGCATGGCGGGGAAGGGAGTCGTGCCCGCTACTTTACCAAAGTAGGGGACGTGGACTCCTTCTAGTGTGGCCTGGTCAGAGAGTATCCCGATGAGCCCTCCCGAACGCGTCATGCGTATGACCTGACGTAGCCCCGCTTCCTTGCTGAACATCTCGCAGCCATGCTTCGTGCGCAGTTCCAATACGAGTTCTTCGAGTGCGGGGTTACGCAGCTTGCGGTACATCGAGCCGAAGCGTTTCACCTTCGAGAAGAGGGGGCGTATGCGTGCCAGTATCTCCCAGTTTCCTGCATGTGGGATACAGGCTATGCCTGTGCTATTTTCTGCACCTGAGTTTTCGAACTCTTCCTTCCCGAGCAGGCGCACTGAGCGTTTCAGCTCTCTGTCCGACATGATGCCTACCTTAAGAGCGCAGGCGAAGTTCATGGCGGTGAGTACAATATTACGCCTGACAAGGGGGCGAAGCTGCGCGGGGCGCAGCGTCGGGTCTATGGTGATGCGTAGATTACGCGCGACGATTCGGCGACGCTTCGTGAAGAATGGGTAGGCTATATAGCCGAATATCATTCCCAGAATAGCGATCAACTTCACGGGTGTTATCCGTAAAATAAAGACGAATACTCTGAGTAGGAAGCGCATGTGGAAAAAACAGGAAAGCTCTGACTACAGTACGTGAGGCTGCTTCCCTGAGGGAGAAACAGCTTCAGAACGTAGCGTGATGGATGTTAGTTGATCGTGTGGATACGTGGGATGTGGAATGACTTGCGGGTGTAGGGATCCCATACCTTGTCTCCGCCTTGGAAATTTTTATAGTTAAGAGGGTTATGTGGTGCGTAGGGGGATATGACGATGCCGCTATACTCTGATGTGAAGCCGTATGGTAGACCATCGGGCGCGAGTTCTATATCACCGAGGATACGAGATGGCGCAGGGAGCGTGTCAGTGTCGATGGGGAGCCACTTCGCCTTCACGGGGCGTCCATTAGAATCGGCGATCACTGATGGAGGCAGAGGTCCTGGGTATGCTGGGCGTACGAAGACATCTACTGCTTGTGAGATGATGCAGGAGCTCATGGTAGCTATGACGCAGAGTGAGCTAAGCGCGAGTGCTATTTTTTTTGTGTTTTTCATGTTTTTGCTATAATTGAGGTGAGGTATATGTTTAGTGAAGAGTGGAGAATGTCTCGTTATGCGGAGGGGTGAGGAAGAGTCGCCCTTCGCTTTCATTGTTATCCCGCTGGAAAACGGGTAAGAAGTCATGCGTCTGAATGAGTCTTGTAAGCTCAGGATACACGTCTAGTAAAGACTCTAAGGATGGTAAAATCATCTGCATGTAGCGCTGAGGGATGGGCAGCTGCCCTATGCGTCCCCCTCGTGGGAATAGACCTGTGTCTTCACCCGCTGGTAGTAGTTCTAGAGATACACGGCGCTGCGCATGCTCTCCACTATAGGAGAAGCTGACGTACACGCTGATCGTGTGGTAGAGGTGCGAGCCTATGACACGTGTGATGATGAGTTCGCCATAGCCATCATGTATCTTAAGTGCGAGCTGTGCTGGGTGTGCGACGATGGAGAGTGCGCCCTTTTGTCGCATACGGCAGGTCTGTTTTAAGTAGCGATTCAGCTCGGATTCGCTGAAGGAGTAGTACTGCGGCGCGCCATCCGTCTGTCGCATGGTGGCGAAGAGGTCATGAACAGGGGTATCATCATGCAGCCCTTTGATGTCGTTTAGCTGGCGTGGTATCCACATCAGTAGGCATACGATGATGAGTGAGCCTGCGAGAAAGAGGAAGATGATGACCGCGACGATGCTCCAGATATCGATGAAGCTGCCCGATCCATAGGGGAGCTCGTCGATATCTAGCGTGCTGCTACGCTTCAGGGGGTGGTAGGTCTGAGTCGTCTTTTTAGGTCTGCGCGAGACGAGTTCGCTAAGGATTTTCCATAGCGAAGATATCTTTTTTTCATTCCTAGGCTGCTGAGACGAACTCATAATGATTTAATGATTGTATTATAGCTTAAATGTCTTCCTAGAGAAAGCTATTTTTTCAATCAGATAGATTCGCCGCTCAGCTCAGCTTTTCGAGTGTGTTTCGTAAGATGCTTAATCCTTCACGTAGCGTTTCTTCCGAGATGGTGAGGGCGGGGATGAGTCGCAGGGTGTTAGGACCTGCGGGGCAGCAGAGTAGCCCTGCCTGTAGGCAGAGCCCATTGAGGTAGACTGAGGGCATCGCCCCTTCCGGGATACTCTTCATCGCGGCAGAGCGTAATCCTATACCACGCAGTAGCCCCTTGCCACGCACGCATTCGACGATGTCGAGCTTCCAGCTGAGTACTTCCTTTTCGATGAGCTCACCCATGCGCTGCGCGCGCTCGGTGAGATTCTCACTCAGCAGCGTCTTGAGAACAGAGAGGGCGGCGGCGCAGGCGAGTGGTGTACCACCGTAGGTCGAGCCGTGAGAGCCCGCTCCCATGATGGAGGATAGGGCTGTGCCTGCATCGTCTATGGCGCGGTCACTGATCCAGAAGCCTCCGATGGGGAAGCCTCCCCCCATGCCCTTAGCACAGGAGATGAGGTCAGGGGTGATATCTGGGCAGACGGACTGCCAGCCCATGCGCGCGCCAGTGCGTGAGAATCCACACTGCACCTCATCCATCATGAGGAGGAGGTCATGCTGCTGGCATAGCTCGGCGATGGATCGGAAAAACTCAGGAGTCACGGGGTTCACACCACCTTCGCCCTGCACGGCTTCGAGCATGATGCCGCAGGTGTGGGGGGTGATGGCGGACTGGAGTGCGTCGAGATTGTTAAACTCCACATGGACGAAGCCGGGGAGATGGGGGTTAAACTCTTCCTTGATCTTGTCCTGCCCTGTCGCGGCGAGTGAGCCCAGTGTACGTCCGTGGAAGCTCTGCTTGAAGGTGATGATCTCGTAGCGTATGCTGCCATCAGCCGCAGGGCGGCGATGACCGAAGCGGCGCGCCGTCTTGATGATGCCGTCATTGGACTCCGCACCCGAGTTCGCGAAGAAGAACTTCCCCTCCGCTTGGATGAACTGCGTGCTGATGAGCTCCGCGAGCTCCTCTTGCTGCGGGATGTTGTAGAGATTCGAGCAGTGCATGAGCGTGGCAGCCTGCTCTTGGATGGCTGACACGAGCGTCGGATGGCAGTGCCCCAGACTCGCCGTCGCTATACCTGCGCACAGGTCGATGTAGCGGCGTCCTTCACTGTCGTAGAGGAAAGATGCTTCACCTTTTACAATGCTGATAGGGGCTCGTGCGTAGCTAGGAAGTACATAACTCATGTGGTGAAATGTACTCCTATGTCGCTTTCCTGTCAATGATTTTTCCTCGTCTTCGTATGTATTCTGTGCTAGTGTTTAGGAAATGTTTCTACTACTGAGTATCCTATTGCACCTCACCTTGTGCTTGCCTGACTTTTATTCGCCACCATCGAGAGCGCAGCCGCGAGAAGCAAGCGTCGGAGACGAGGGTGAAATCACCATGCAAGAACAGGAGGTGAGTGAAGAGCTGGGAGCTGATGGAGATGATGGAGATGAGCTCAGCTTACCGCCCTTCACCCTGCTGGAGTTTGGCTACTTCGATGCGCTGAGGGACGAGATGATGGAGACGCAGCAGTTCCCCTTTAATCCCATCGAGGGGCAGGGCAGGGAGATCGCCTTTGATGCGCAAAATGGCGATGCCTTGGCACAGTATTGTGTCGGCCTGTCCATGGTCGCCTTCAGCTTCCACGACCTTGACCGCGTGACACAGGTGCGCCGTAGCTGGCTGCGCCAGTCTGCGATGCAGGGATACAGACCTGCACAGAAACTACTCGCCCTGCTCTACCTGAACAGCGCAGGAGCTCCACGCCTCTCTACGGCACTACGCTGGTTAAACGCGCTGGCTCTCCATGGCGACGCCGAGGCACAGGCAGAATTACTCTACCTCGCGAGCCAAGACCTCATCGAAGATGTAAGCCCCGAGAGCGCGCTAGCAGAGCTCCGCGCCATGGCAGAGGATGATTCTGCGCTGCGCGGTGTGGAGGCCAGAGCGCGCTATTCTGTGCAGCTAGCTTTAGGGCTGAATGCCGCGCTCGGTCTAGGCGGCACAGCGCGTGATAGCGCGCTGGCGCTGCGTTACTTTTCTAAGGCTCGCGCCTATGCGATGTCGAGCAGTCGGGAAGCCGTCCTCGGGATGGGAGATTTCTCCCCAGACGAAGAATCGTTAACACACTGGGAGCGCGACCTCGCCAGCCTCGCTCAGCAGGGCGATGCCGAGGCCTGCTACTACTATGCCCTCTGGCTCGCGGAGGGACTCTCTGCCGATGATGAGATAGAAGACGCAGAGCAGCTGAGCCTAGACTATATGAAGACAGCCGCGTCTAAGGGACTAGCCGCCGCGCACTATGAGCTCGCGTGCCGAGGCTTCGACCCATGGAGTGATGGCGTGGACGGAGGTCTGAGTAAAGAGCAGCAAGACGCGCTCTCTCATTATCAACAAGCGGACGCGCTAGGCTGCGCATCCGCCGCCGCGCCGCTCTCACGCTGCTATGAGCGCATGGGGCAGCTCGACGCGGCCGAGCGCGTTCTCCGTGCCGCCATCGCACGTGACGACCACGCCGCGAGAGAGAATAGACTCGAGCTCGCTTCACTGCTCCGTGAATGGGAGCGTCTGGAAGAAGCTCGTGAACTCTACGAGAGCATGGCTGCGCAGTCTGATAAAGAAGCGATAGTCCAGCTCCTATCACTCTACCGCTACGACCTCGCCGATGAGAAGGGCGCGCAGCGCGTCGAAGAGCTCCTGAAGCAGCTAGAAAAGATAGCACCCAGTCGAGCTCATTACCTGCGAAACGAGGAAAAATAAAGTAGGATGACACGATTTCTTTATTTCTGACTTCATGGTTGTCAATGACCTAGGGAGTAAAAAATATTAGAATGGCAGTCCAGCATTGTGTTATTATTTCAGTATGCTATAATGACTCGGTAAGTTATCTAGCATGATGTCACTGATTAAAAAATCACTCTACTATAGCATGGGCGCACTCGTAGTCGCCTGTGTGGTGGGCGTGTGCTTTCTTCTGTGGTACTCGGCGCGTCAGGCAGATCCCCTGCTGAGACCTAGTAATCCTGCATTCTCAGGCTCAGATGACTATATGAAAAACTATCCGAACTTGAACGTGGATTCATTCCGCTTCAAAGGCTGGGATGGCACCGATATCCCAGCCGTTATTGTCCAGCGATCGGCGCAGCCCAGCCCCCAGATGGAACGCTGGAGAAGCCTGATAGGTAGAGAAGACTACCGCTCCTTGAAGCATGCCGACTATGTGTTAGTCAGCGTCGAGTGGGATCATGGCATAGAATCTGCCTTACCCATCGCAGAGGTGCTGGCAGCCGCTGGGATGAAGTGCGTCCTCTGGGAATCACGTGGCGTGGATGATGCACGCGAATACTGCACCCACGGGCTGCGCGAGAGCCGCGACGTGCCTCTGCTGTTAGACAGCCTCGAAAAGCGCGAATCACGCGATGACCTCATCGTCATTGCACTAGGACGAGGCTACGGAGCATCCCTCTTCCTCCAGTCCGTGAGCATAGAAGATAGACTCGCGGCTCTAATCTCCATCGACTCTTATGCGTCACTGAGTGAATCCTTTAAGCGCAGCCTCACCGATGAACATGCGATACTCACCATGGGAAAAATGTGGCTCATCGACAGGCAGCTTGATAGGAAGGTGGGCTATGAGATCTTCGATGTCGCCCCCGTGGAAAGCGTCATTGAAATGGAGCTCGAAACCCCTCTGCTCCTGATGAACCTCTCCCAGCAGAGCGAACTCAGCACCCTGAATGATGCCCTGAACCTGTATCGTCAGTCACCCAGCAAGGTGAAGGAAATATGGACACTGCGCGACGCGACCGATCTAGAGAATGAGACACGCCCCGTTAGTTACGCCTATAGGGCTAATGATGAAGAGGTAAAACTTCAGCTGGATATAAAATTAAAAGACAACGAAGATATGGCCTATGTATCGATGATATCATGGGTGGATGAAATGATGGCACGCCTGATGCTGGAGAAGCAAGTCGCGCCCGATCCTTACAAGCGGAGCTCTGTAGCGGCGCAGCAATATGGACGTTGATAATAGATGGATTAAGCTCAGGATATGATAGTAAAAAAAGGAGAAGCCCTAGGAAATAGGCGGCGCAAGCGTCGGCATAGTCAGGGTATATCGTTTCGCTACTGCGTCACGCTTGTCTTAGCGACGCTCGCCGCGATAGGCGTACATCTGGGCTTCTACTATGCTGCGCCCCACGTCATCTCGTGGACAGTCGCTACCTCGGATACAGCACCCGAAGAAGAAGAAGAAGAAATCTTCCGCATCATCACCCTCCCCATGGAAGAAGAAGGAGAGATAGACATGCCTGAGCCGACGGAAATCACCGAGCCCGAGCAGCTAGAGCCAGAAGAAGCAGAGATAGACATACTCGATGCCGAGTATGAAGAACTCGTCTTCTCCCCCGGTGATACGAACCTGCCCCTGCCCGAGATAGGCAACACACCTGAAGAATCCCTCGAAGTCGAGATGACCGATAGCATCAGCACCCAGCTCTTCGATCAGGTAAGCGAAGCTACCACCTCCCACCTCGACATCGTCGAGCCCACTCCTGTAAACGACAATCCCATCGCCGTCGCCGCGCAGGGCTTCCTCACCGACCAAGACACCAGCGACCTGCTGGAAGGAGAACTACTCGAAAACGTCGAAAACGTCAGCTCCCTGCCCAGCGACACGCGCAGCCTCTCTGACCTGCTGAAGGTGGAAAAACTCGGCTCTAGCTCAGGTGTCGCCCGCCTCGGAGCAGATGTGCTCTTCGCCTTCGGTGACGACACCCTGCGTAACAGTGCGCGCATCACCCTCATCCAGCTCGCCGCCCTCATACGCAAGAACCCACAGACACGCTTCATCATCGAAGGACACACCGACAGCTTCGGCTCGAAGGAATATAACGAAACCCTCTCCCTACGCCGCGCCGCCGCCGTACGAGCGTGGCTGTCAAAAAACCGCATCCCGCTCAATCGCGTGTACCTCCGCGCCTGCGGTGACAGCCGACCACTGGCAGAACATGATGGCTCACGCAGCCAGCAAGCCGTGAATCGCCGTGTCGAAATCCATATGCGTAGTGCCACCGAGCCCCTTCCCGAAGGCTGCATCGATGCCTCAGTCGAAATCGAAGTCGAAGAAGACTAAACGCGCAGCCACTCTCTTTTTCTATTACCATGATCCCCACCTGCGGAACGCTAGACGACACCAGCCTGCGCCAGATAGACATGATCAGCCAGCGCGCGTTAGGCACAGGTGAAAAGCCCCTCGACTGCCGCTGGCTCATCTCGCTGGACTACGATGGCACACTACGCCATGACGAAGCACCCTTTATAGATGCTGAGTTCTTCGAGCAGATGGCGGCATGGCGCGAGCACGGAGTCCGCTGGGGGATAAACACAGGGCGATCCCTCTACTTCCTCCTAGAAGACTACACGGAAATCAGCTCCGTGCTACCTGACTTCATCTGCACCTGCGAGCGATACGCCTACGTGAGCGACGAGGCGGGCATGCTGCATGCCTGCCATCGCTATAACGTCAGCTGCGATGAAGACCATATCGCACTACGCGCGCGGCTCGGCACAGCCATAGGAGAAGAGTTCAAACGCATGGGAGAGCTCAGACCAGAAGTCGCATGGGAAATAGACGAAAGCGACCCCTTATCCATCGCGGCAGCAGATCCAGAGAGCATGGAAAAACTCATGCCCATTGTGTATGAAATCCAGCAGCGTTACCCTGAGCTCGGCATGCAGAGAGCGGGGCGATTCATGAGATACTGTGATGGACGCTACAGCAAAGGCTCAGCACTCGAGCAGGTGAGAAAACACTGGGGAGTGGCTGAGGCGCACTGCTTCATCATGGGTGATGGGGAAAACGACCTCGACACCTTTAAATTCTTTCCAGAAGCGAGCTGTGCCGCACCGACGCATAGCCATATCGACGTGCTGAGCTACGTGAACGCCCGAGGAGGCGACACACAGCATGAGCGCGTGATCGACGCACTACGCCGCTGGGCGAAAGATCAAGGGGTAGGCGCATAAAAACACCCAATATCAGGGCGATAAACAATTTAAGCTGCTCCACCGCCCTCATGCTTTCAGCTTCCTTTGCGCCAGCCATACAAACACGAGACTAGGCAGCAAGGAGAGGGCGAACACGTAACTCCAGTTCACGAAGAGCTCCGACACCACCACATCATCGCCTGACAGCAGGCTTGGTAAGCTCGCAGGTGCGAACCACAAACTCAGCAGCACAGATCTCCATAATAAACTGCTCATCGTCATTGTCGTCGACTTGATGTAAAAGCATAACAGTGCGAGTAAATAAAGTGGTATCAGCAGAAACAGAAACACGAAGACGCATAGCACGATGATATACATCCACTCATCAGCACTGCGTCCTGCTGGAGTAGCAAAGGTGCTCGGGTCATTGAGGTAAGCCGTAGCAGTGCCGCATAGCAGAAAAAGCGGCAGCCAGACGAGCAGAAAGAGCTTCAAAATGATGAGGCATGATGAAAATGCTGATTTTTGGGAAGGTGTCATCCCATAATACTAAGACAAAAGCATCTTAATTTAAAGAAGTAATAATGTCATAGATCCTTCTTCCGCCACACGGTGGATTATCAAGAATTGGGTAATTGATTGCGTACACGCTGGCGAATCTAAATCATTTAGCTTCAGCAATAGGTTCGACGCAGACGACACGCCTGTCGAATAGTCCTACCGCACGATACAGTCGGTGTATGCAGGAGGGTGGAATGTGCTCGACCTCACGGTATACAGACTCAGCAAGGTAGCGACAGATGTCGTCCACTGGGAGTATGCGACAGATGATAAGTATACCGACCCGATGCAAACCTTTGAGAACTCGTATATTTAAAATGGCTACAATGAGCGCGGTAGGTTATAATATCTCCCTCTCAGGAGCAGGTAAATGAGGCTCGCTACCACATTTACCCGACTCGAGGTGGGTTCGCAGGGTCTCTTATACCTCCAAAATAAGGCTTACTGCATCATTAAGAAGAGAGACGCGCCTACGGCTAGGATAGCCAAGATGATGAGCACCATCGTGAGCTCATTTCCCTCATGCTGCTTCTTACTGCGCACAGCGGCGGCTATAGCAGCCTTCTGCGGAGAGCCGCCTGTAGAGCTACCCTTTCCACCGCCACCTAAGCTGGCGGCCGTGACTTTTCCACCAGGGCGTACTGCTACTTTCTTCTGGTGGGCTCGCTTAATCTGACGAGCACTGCTGAAGCCTTCATAGAACTCTAGCCACGCAATCCCATCGGCGAATCTATCAACGGCATCTACAGATAGAGCCTTCGACACGCTGTTCAGGATAGCATCAGGATACTTGTCGACAAGACCGGGGATAGCCGAGAGTCGCACGAGGCGATCGCGTACGACACGTACGTCCGCGCTCTCCGGTACTTTACGCGTGATGATGTTGTACATCATGGCGGCGAGCATATAGAGGTCTGTCCATGGTCCTATCTGTGCGCGATGGCTAGGATAGAACTCAGGAGGAGAGAAGCCCGGAGATATGGCGACGTTTGCGTCGTGCTGGTATACCCTACTGCGTACTGCTCCAAAATCTATGAGAGTGATATGCCCCTGTTCACTGATAATGATGTTCTGTGGCTTAATGTCGCAATGATAGTAGCCCGCTTCATGGATGGGGATGAGTAGCTTGAGCACCTGCTTGAGTACGCTCTCTAAGAAGACGACAGGAAAGCTTTCGTGCGCTAGCACATAGGAGTAGTCCCATGAGGCTAGCGAGCGACCTTTCACCCATTCCATGACGATGTAGTGGGTGTTGTGCTGGTAGAAGTCTTCTATATGTGAGCTGATACCTTGGATACCCTTTGCGGTGAGATCTTTAAGCACAGTGGCTTCTCGGTCACTGTTTTCTATGATGCGGCTGAATAATGAAGCCTTCCTTTCGTCGAAGAGGACGATATCGTGCTGCCCATTATGGTATACAAGGTTGTGAGGGGCGATTTCCTTCACAACGACATGCTTCATTAACTGGTGATCCCATGCTATATAAATGTTTGAGAATCCGCCTTCTTGCGTAAGAATGGACTGGATCTGGAAACGTTTCTGTAGCAGGTAATCTAAGGGAAGCGACGTAGCTGTAGCGTGTGTATTGGTCATGGCATCGGGGAAGACATCACAAATTTATCATATTAATGATGCTTAAGCAATGAAAAACTGTGTAATCCTGTCTCTGTCTATGTGAATCTCGGGTTGCTTATTATACGTCCATTCCCAGTGATTCCTGTGCGAGGAGCTTGCATGCGCGTAGGTCGAGCTTGCCCGTCGGGAGGACGGGGATGCTCTCCACGGGGACGATGTACTTAGGAGTCCAGAGGCTGGGGATATGCTCCTTGACGAGGAACTGGCGTATGATGAGGATGTTTTCCTTCTCCTTCGAGGGGAGGATATGCTGCGGGAGTGTGGAGAGCAGCACGAGTGCTTCGCCCTTCTGCGGGTCGCTGACTCCTGTGACGGCGATGGCGAGCGCGGGGGAGTTCGGGTCTATATTCAGAGCCTTGATCACGAGCTGTTCGACACCTTCGTGAGGTACCATCTCACCGCCTACCTTAGAGAAGCGGGATAGGCGACCTGAGAGGCTGAGGAAGCCGTTGAGATCCATCTGGGCGATGTCGCCTGTCTTAAACCATCCGTCAGGTGAGAAGATGCCTTCATTGAGCTCGGGCTTACCGACGTAGCCCGAGAAGACGTTTGGACCGCGTAGCCAGAGCATACCGCGCTCGGTAAGGGGGATTTCCTTGCTGTCATCATCAAGGTCGGTCAGTCGTATGGCGAGACCGGGGAATACCGCTCCTATGCTGCCGTGCAGCTGTGTGGGCTGACAGAAGTCGTTGAGCAGTTCTTCTGGGACACGTGGTAAGTTCACGGAGCAGACAGGGGAGGCTTCTGTCATGCCGTAGCCTTCGAGGAGCTCAATACCGCAGTTTTCGAGGAATTCGAGACGCAGCTCCTCCTGTAGTTTCTCTGCTCCTACGACGAAGAAGTGCAGGCTCTTAAAGGTATCCTTATCTGCGCGGCGCATCATGGCTCGTGAGAAGGTGGGTGTGGAGCAGGCGAGGGTGAGCTGGTATTTCACGATGAGTTCATTCAGCCTCTTCGCGTCCGTGGGGCTCGGGAAGGTGCAGATAGGCACGCCACCGAGTATGGGCATGAGCATAGTCACCGTTAAGCCGAAGCTGTGGAAGACAGGAAGACTCGCGAGGATATGCTCGCTGTCGTTAAGATCGAGGCGGCTGAGGCACTGTGCGATATTCGAGAGTATCATCTTGTGCGTGAGCATGACTCCCTTTGGCTCGCCAGATGAGCCACTCGTGAAGAGGAGGATACCAGGGTCATCACCGCTACGTGAGTCTGTATCATAGCGTTTGCATATGGTGGCGGCGGATTTTATCTTCGCCTTCACGATGCCCGCGAGGAGTCCGAGCTTGCCTATTTTCTGAAGGAGATCTTCGACGAGGATGAGTTCATCGTGTTCAGGCCATGGGAAGTCAGGCAGCTTGTCCATGAAGCGTTTTGCGGTGATGAAGCGTTTCAGCCCTGCCTGTTCGCGTATGCTCTTGAACGCGGCGTGTGAGGACGCGTAGTTCACCATGACTGGGGTGATGCCTGAGAGGAGGCAGCCCATGGTCGCGATGATAGCACCGGGTCCTGGTGGCAGAATGATGCCGATGCGCTCCTGCTTCTCACGCTTTAGTTTCTTCGCCACGGCCATGGCTACGCCCAGCAGCTTGATGTAGGGCATCTGGTTCTCCGTCATGCCATCGGTGACGAGCACCTTTCCATTCTTCTTCATGGCTTTCACCATGAGAGAGACGAGGGATTCAGAGAGGATAGGCTGCTTTTCAAAGAGGTCTACCCCCCTGTTCATCCATGCGGAGATGAGGCGTTCGCTCGCGTTTGGCCCAGGGGTGAGCTGGGGGAGAATGCTCAGGTACTCTTCGGAGCGCTCACTAGCAGTAGTGAGTACGAGCTGCATGATGTTCTGCTGATAATGGACATTAAAAATGGGAATAGGGGAGAGATGGAGGTTCCCCAGCTGCTTGATGATGAAGTCGGGGATGTCGGAGAGCGAGCCAAGGGTGGGGTGTACTTTCCCAGGGAGGAAGAGGATATGCTTCATGTCGCTCTGGCAGTTGAGCAGTACTTCGCGCAGCGCGGCGAGTCGCCCCTTGCGGAAATCATAGGCGATGACGCTGATCTTTTCTTCCTGAAGACATTTTTGTATATCTTCTGCGAGCGTGAACTCTCTGTCGATGAGGATGATAAGCTGCTTTTTTAAAAGTGTGATCACTTTTTTCAAGGAGACTAAACTCAGTCGATTTGGGATAAAGAGGGATGGCTTGGAAGGAATATTTTCGTTTCCTGAATAATGAAGATGGGACATAAATTGCTATAATCCTGTTAGGGGTATCTAGTTCTGCCTACATTATAGCAGATAGTAGTTCATAATCCAAACAAAAAAAGCCCCCCGCATGCTTCTAGGCTTACGAGGGGGTAGTGTATAAAAACTAGAGTTGTTCCTTTTAACTCATAATCACTGATTTAATTTTTCATCGACTTGCTGATAGAGATCTAAAAAAGTGATATGAGCGTCAGTTTAGAACTTATAAGTGAGCGACACGCTACCAACGACCGCGAAGTTGCGGAAGGGCTTGTTAGAAGGATCACCTGTTGCTTTTGCGTAATCGGAGTGCTTATTCGCACGGATAGCACCCTTGCCCAGCCAGTTGAAGCTGACGGAGGGGGTGAGGATGAGATCCTTCTCTTCCGTGATGAACCATGGAGTAGACAGCTTAATCCACCATGCTTGAGAGCCATTCGCGCATGCGCCATGGTAATCTTGGAAGTAGTCACCTGTCGCAGACATGTGGAAGCCGAGGAGGGCTGCGACCTTCGTGTCTTCTGGTGTACCGATGACAGGTGCCTTGAAGGTTACTGAAGGTTCGAACCACCAGCCGCGTACGCCTTGGGTGCTGTAACGTGCTGCTACAGAAAGGTCTACCCACTTATAAGGGCTGTAGGTAGGCTTGAGGAAGAATTCATTCACTACAGATGCTCCCTGATCGGCAAAGTGCTTTGCCATGATGCCAAGCATGCCACCGTGGACGAAGTCGTGGCCGAAGCCGAGGTTAAACTTTTCGCTAAACGTGTAGCGAAGCTCAGTGGCTACGATGAGTTCGTTTTCGATATTCAGTTCAGGCATGGGGAGACCTGCAAGACTTCCCATATGAGGCCCGAAATTCCCACCGCCATACAGCGTGTGACCTGACATGATGTAGGTATAGGCGATGGTGCTGTGGAGGCTCCAGTTACTGTCGTTTGTGAAGTCGAGCTTGAGAGCCGTCATGCCAGCACCTTCGCCCATGGCGACTGCTGTAGACGGTACATAGCCACGCCCTGTGTAAGCGGTGGAGACACTTGTTGTCAGAGAGCCTGAGAGGTTGATATTGCACGTGTCATTCGCAGGAGGAGTGAGAGTGACGCTCGTAGCTGCTGGCTCTTCAGCTGGTGGGAGAGAGCCAAAAAGCGGGGTGATGGCGGAGGCCTGCATGCAGCTAGCTGCGAGAAGCCCTGCGATAAGGAAGGATTTCTTGTTCATAATGATATCTGTTCGTAGTAATGCTTTGTAAATCCACAAAGCAGATTAATGCTAACATAAATGAAATGACGTGTCAACGCATAAAAAATCCCCCTCCTCGCAAGTTAAAAGACGATGAGGGGGATTTAAAATAAAGTGAGTTGCGGCGAATTACTTGAGAAGCTCTACCGTTTCCTTGTAATCTTCGTCTCGCTCCTCATTATAAATGAGCGTGTAGGCGAATCTAAGCCAAGACTCAGCGGACGAGTGGTAGGCCTGCGCACGCTCGGTGGCGATCGCGAGGATGCTGCGTCCGTCTTTCATGGCGATATTCTTATCAGCCTTCAGGGAAAGTAGCATCTTCACCGCGTCGGCATTACCACGCATGGCGGCAAGAGCGAGTGGGGTGTAGCCATTGTTCTCCAGACTGTCTACAGGGAGACCAGCCTCGATAAGAATCTTGCAGCACTGGGGCAGACCACTCCATGCAGCCCAGTGCAGGGCGGAGAAGCCTTCTTTATCCACTGCCTTGAAGTCGATGCTTTCCTGCTCCAGCATGTACGTCACGTAGCGTACGCGAGAGGCATCTGTTTGCAGGAGGTTCTCTGGGTTCATCGCATTGAAGTAGCATATCCACATCAAGGGGGAGACCTCGTTGTTATTCACGCTGTTGATGAAGTTCTTGTCACCTTCGGATTCCTTCTGGAGAACGTCGATGAAGCCTTTCGATACGGGGCTCGCTGCGACTTTTCCGTCGATGATGTCCTGAATGAGAGCCTTTTTCTGCTCATCTGTAGCGTCTTTGTCCTCCGTCTTGCTGTCGACGAGAGAGTCGTCGATAGCGGCGGTGAGAGCATCACTGGGGCTGACAGGCTTAAGCTGATCCATACCTACCTTCAGGCCGTAGCCGACGGTGCCCATGATCCCGATGAGGATGAGGAAGTCCTTTGCGATGTTTTTCCACTGCTGTGAAGCGATGCTGTCTTGTGGTTTTTCTTGATCTGACATAGAAAAATAAGGGGTGCTAATGTTAATAGATCTCGCTCTTAAGCAGAAGTGGAGCTAGGGGTGGGTTCTTCGTCATCAATAGGAGCTTCGGGAGTCTTCTGTGAATCAGGAGTGATGGCGTGGTCGCTGTCCGCGGTGACGAACATGCGCTTCGTCGCGAGAATCGCGATGGGCGAGATCACAGCCATACCGAGGTAGAGTGACCACATGAGCTCAGGGGATTCCCAGAAGCTGATATGACCTGTGTCGATCTTCGCGAGTATGCCTTCGTAGCAGAGATAAGAGACGAGGATACCACCGATCACACCGTTTACTGGCTTCGCGATGAACATAGGAAGAGCGGCGAGGGACATGTAGGTCGCGACCTTGTCCTTCGGAGCGACACGAGCGATGTACTCGGAGAAACGCGGGCTGAACAGCACTTCACCGAAGGCGAAGACCACGATCTGGAGAATGATGGCGATGAGGTAGGCCTGACCCACAGTGTCAATACCGGGGATGATGAAGTACCACTGCGGCGGGATAGCCATGAAGATGAGCGACGCTGCCGAGATGGACATGCCATAGATCATGAGATTCACCGTGGAGAAGCGATTCAGCACAGGGATAATGGCGATGAGACCCACGACGATGATCGTCGGGTTAATAGACTGGATGAGACCCAGCGAGAAGTCAGAGCCTATCGTACGCTTGTAGTACTGAGGCATGACGAGGAACTGGATCGTGAAGATAAGGCGCACGCCCAGTGTGAGGACGAGGAAGAGTAGTAGCTTCTGGAACGCACGCTCGCGGGCGCACTCCATGATGAGGAGGAGAGGGCGACGAGTCTCCATCTGGTTCTTGGAGATACGCTCTTCAGGGACAGCGTAGTTATCCTCGTCAATGAGGCGGGTGAAGATGTAAGCGATAGCGTAGCAGGCTGTACCTACGTTAATGATCCACCACAGACCGTCTACGTCACCGAAGCCGCGGCGCAGCGGGTCGACGAGGGCGACACCTGCGAGAATCGCGCCGATATTCATAAACAGGTAGTAGAAGTTAAAGCCTGTCGCACGGGCGTGTAGTGGCGTGAAGCGACGGATGGAAGTCTGTACACAGGGGCTCATGAAGGCCGTACCGAACGCCATGATGAGAATACCTGCACAGATGAAGGTCGAGTTCTCCGTTCGCGGCATATTCAGGAACTCCGTGATCTCAGAGCCCATACCCATGAGGAGACGACCCGAGATCAGGATGATGAAGCCGATGGTATACGTGCGCTTCAGACCGATGATGTCGCAGATGGTACCAACCGCCAGTACGAACATGGAGATACACAGCGTGAACATCCCGACCCAGAAGGTGGAAGCTGTGTCGGAGAAACCTGCGTAATCCAGAAGATACAGGGTGATGATGTGGATCATGGAGAAGTATCCAAGACCCTCAAGGAACTGGATAAAATTCGTATACCAGAAATCCTTCGGGCAATCTCCGAGTACTTTAAACTCGGAGAAATAGCGTGCTATGGGCGATTGTGTGTTAGACGACATGTGTATTGTTAGTTAGTCTTTATAGTGATGGTAGATAGATTAATCGAGCACAGCTCCTCGGCTGGCGTTTGTTGCCAGCTTGCGGTAGCGTTTCAGCCAGCTGCCAGGTGCAGGGTTGTGATGAGGCTTCCAGTCGAGGCGTCGCTGAGCGATCTCTTCCTCACTGAGGTCGACAGAGATCGTGCGTTCTGTGATGTTGATGCTGATGATATCACCGTCCTTCAGTAGGCCGATGAGACCGCCTTCGACAGCTTCAGGGGAGATATGTCCGATGCAGGCACCATGAGTTGCGCCAGAGAAGCGACCGTCAGTGATGAGGGCGACTGAGCCGCCGAGCCCCTTACCCATGATGTAGCTCGTGGGGGCGAGCATCTCCTGCATACCCGGCCCGCCCTTCGGACCTTCGTTGCGGATGACGACGACAGAGCCAGCGTGCACCTTGTCGGCGAGGATGCCCGCGCAGGCTTCTTCTTGGCTTTCGAAAATAATAGCAGGACCTGTGTGCTCCATCATCTCAGGGCGCACACCAGCCTTCTTCACGATGCCGCCTTCTGTGGCGAGATTCCCGAAGAGGACAGCGAGACCGCCGTCTTGGGAGTAAGGGTTCTCAATCGTGCGGATGACGACATCATTCTTCGTCTCAAGTCCCGTGATCTGCTCCGCGAGCGTCTTGCCACTGATGGTGGGCACGTCCGTGTGGAGGAGGTCAGCCTTCTTGTTCACCTCGGCGAGGATGGTCATGATGCCACCTGCGTCGTCGACATCCTCCATGTGGAACTTCGAGCTCGGGGCTACCTTGCAGATATTTGGCGTGAGGCGAGAGATCGCGTCGATGCGCTTGAGGTCATAGCTCACACCTGCCTCATGGGCGATGGCGAGCGTGTGGAGAACCGTGTTAGTCGAGCCACCCATGGCCATGTCGCAGATGAAGGCATTATCAAGACTGCGTTCCGTGACGAGATCGCGTGGAAGAGGCCCTGCGGCGAGAGCTATCTCGACCGCGCGGCGTGCGGAGGCCTTCCAGAATTCTTCGCGAGCAGGAGTCTGCGCGAGGATAGAGCCATTGCCGGGTAGGGAGAGACCGAGTACCTCGGTGAGGCAGTTCATGGAGTTCGCGGTGAACATACCAGAGCACGAGCCCGCACCGGGGCAGGCCTTGCACTCCACGTCATGGAGTTCTTCTTCGGAGATCTTGCCCGCCTTGCACGCGGCGACGGCTTCGAAGACGCTGTTGAGATCGAGGACTTCACCCTTGCTGCTGCGGCCAGCGGCCATGGGGCCTCCCGAGCAGAAAATCGTAGGAATGTTGCAGCGCAGGATGCCCATGATCATACCTGGGACGATCTTGTCGCAGTTTGGGATGCAGATACAGGCATCAAAGGCGTGGGCGGAGAGCATGGTCTCAACGCTGTCGGCGATGAGCTCACGGCTCGCGAGCGAGTAGCGCATACCCGAGTGCGCCATGGCTATGCCATCACAGACACCTATCATGTTAAACTCCATGGGCGTGCCACCGGCGCGACGCACCTCATCCTTGATGAGGTCGGCGACCTTATTGAGGTGGACATGTCCTGGAATCACTTCATTGAAAGCATTACAAATCGCGATGAAGGGCTTCTTAATATCTTCATCCTTCATCCCACAGGCGCGCATCAGACTACGATGAGGAGCGCGTTCCATTCCAGCTTTTGTACGATCGGACAACATAACAGCCACCATCATATCACAGCGTATCCCCCCTTGGCGAGCATTTTTTCCCATGAAGGTAGGCTTTCCACCGCATGGTCTTCACATGATGTCGTTTGTAGTTGTATATTCTATCAATACGCTGCCCGAACATATGAATGGTTTTTCGATCTAATAATTCGGTTTAGCTCGCCTTTTTGCTCAAAATATGATTGACGGAGCACATTTACTATGCTAAGTTACATGAAACTCGCTGTTGATCCATCGAAAGGTGCGTCTAACAGAAGAAATGAAGCATAACTTATGAAAAATACATTTATATTAACATCGCTGCTAGGGATGGCTCTCTCAGCAGGAGTAACTCAGGCACGTGAAATCAGCGAGCTCATGTATGGGCTTGATTTTGATAATATTGGAGGGCAAGGTTATACTCTCAATAATCTTGCGAACAATAGCGCAACGAGTGGAGTAACTCTGACAGATATAGAGGCTACTGATGGTACTGCTTATCGTAACTTTGGTAATTACGCTAATAACGGTGGTAATGGTAGCACCTCCGGAAGATTGAATGGACCTACTTTCAAGATCGGAGATCAGACGAACGCGATTGCAGGCATCAGTGGAAGTGAAGGCTTCACCCTGAACTTCTCCTACAACATGTGGGATGAATGGAAAAACGCCATCGGCTTCATCTACGGAGGAAAGAAATTTTCTGCGCAGTACGGTAGTTCTTCTTTCAACATTTTTGCTGATGGTAGCACTCTCGCATCAGGTGTAGGTGTGGGGGGCTTAACAAATCCAGATAACAAAACCTGGTACAATGTGAGCATTAGCATCAAGGAAAATAGCCTCACGATGATCGTAGTCGATAAGGACGGTAAGAGCTCTTCTTCTAGTTCGACTTTGAATGGTGTAGACTCTTCACTGGGACTCACTTACGTGTCTGCTTATGGTGAAGGTATTTCAATGGGGGTTAATGCTGAAGGCAAAGATCAATCATATGAGAGACCTTCCAAGGACATTCCGTATGGCTACATTGATGACTTCTCCATCTGGAACGGTGCATTTGTACAAGAAGATGCGATACTACTCGCTGAGAATTATTACAATAATGCGCCCATGCTGCAGTATGCCCCAGAGCCTAGCACCGCTACTCTGAGCCTGCTGGCGCTAGCTGGTCTGATGATTCGTCGTCGCCGCAAGTAAGCTTCGCAGCGAAAGAATATAGTTTCAGAGCCCTGCTCCCTTGCTGGAGTAGGGCTTTTTTCTTACCGTGCTGTCATTGTGTCACCCAAAAGAAATAGTCTAGTTCTCTTTTGGAGATGTATCTTAATCTCGCTTCCTTGCCCGCAGCTCGTCAAGCATATCGGGGGATATGCTTGACTTTTGGGTAGCTTGTATGCTTATTTTCGCGTCTTCTCTGCATGGACGCTCACGCGTTTGCCACGGAAGATAAGAGTCGCGCTGTCGCGCGCGGTAGGGGGCGCGTCACTTTCGGGCGGAGAAGCCATGCTGGGTTTGCATTGCGGACGCGTGTGGCACCCAACTATGAGGAAACTGACGCTGCTGTGCTCTGCGAGCACAGCTTTTCTTTGGGGGCTAGCCCCCACGCCCCCAGTGGGACGCCGTCCCACACCCTGCCAGAGGAACGCGTCCCTCTGGACTCCCATTTAGGTGTCGCGTCTGGGTTCTGCGTCACCTATAGATGATTTAAGCGTCCTGCCTCGTGTCCGCCATCTGGATCTCGCGCAGGTTCACGCCCTGTGGGAGTTCGTAGGCGAACTGTATCGTCTTCGCTACATCGTCTGCGGTGATGCTGTTCGCACCGACGGCTTCTTTCCACTCGTTGTAACCCTTGATGATATCTTCATCTGTCGTGTGACCGAGCAGCTCTGTAGCGACGGCCCCAGGGCAGATGCGCATCACGCGTACATTGTAAGGGGAGAGCTCTCCGCGTACGACTTCGGACAGTCCGACGACTCCGTACTTGCTCGCGCAGTAGGCTGCGTGGTTGCCAAAGGCTTTCACTCCCGCGATGGAGGAGACGTTGATAATCGTGCCGCACTGGCGAGCTTTCATGTCTTCCATGACGATCTGCATGCCGTGCATGACACCCATGACATTCACGTCGAGCATGGTCTGCCACTGCTTCACGTCCTGAGTCGCGAGATCGCCGAGGAGCATCACGCCTGCGTTGTTGATCATGAGGTCTGTCTTTCCGTAGATGTCTTCTGCCTGTCGGACGGCCTTTTCGAAGCTCTCGCGGTCGGTGACATCGACTTGCGCGCATATTGTGTTCTCCAGCTGCATGGCTTCGAGGAGTTCGACTCTTCTCGCGATGAGGAGGAGGGGGTAGCCTGACTTGTTGAACGCGAGAGCGAGTGCCTTACCGAAGCCAGAGCTCGCGCCTGTGATGACGACTAGTTTTTTATCCATATGATTTTCTATTTTATTGACTTTTCAAGTGTTGCAGCTTCATTCGCTGCTATACTTTCACTATAGACGAAACAGCCGTGCTTGTCAATGCTCCCCCTGCTCAAAGATGGCATCGCCTCTCTTTAAGACGTCGCCGCGATGATTCATAGAGATATCCTCGGACTGGTATTCTAAAAAGGAAGGATTCCCATCCAAGGCGGCAAACAGGTGTCGGAACAAGTCCGCGTAGGCGAATCGTTCGTCTATAGATAATGTGCCGCTCGCGTTCTTCGGCATTTTAATCGCGAGAAACGCGCTGAACATATCATCGACCATCTCCTGCGATGTCATGTGAAACTGCGGGAATCGTTCCTTGATCTCCGCAGGTGTCATGTCGAGCGGCAGGAGGAGTCCCGCGCCGTCCACATACTTATGCCCATGGTCGCCGAGCAGGACGATGAGCGCATGCGGGTCATGATCTTCTATGGTATTGATGAGTAAGGTCAGTTCCTTGTTCATATCGCGGACTCCCTTCTGGTAGATTCCAGAGGATATCCATGTCTGGTAGCTCGTCAGGACATCGCGTCTGCTGTGCACGACATGCAGGTCATTCAGGGGCTTGAGCAGGAAGAAGGCTGGCGCATCGTCACCATCCCGCTTAGAGATGCGTCTGAAGACCTCGGGGTAGATGTCCTTCGCATCCTTCGCTGAGCCGACCTCGGGCGAATGGGCAATGAACTCTAGCTTCCTACCTAGATATGGGGCTATCTCGCTGATGACGCGGGCGAGAGAGCTGTCTACGTCTTCGGTGCAGTGGTCTAGTAGTCTGCCGCGCTTGTTAAAGTAGTAGCTCTGTTTGTCATAGTAGGCGGATAGGGAGTAGCCGTTAGACTTTAGGTAGTGAAAGAGCAGATTGTCCTTACTGCCGCCGACGATGTCATTAGCCCTGCTGACGAGATCCTGATTCCCTATGCAGACAGATCGGATATCATCCTGCATCATGAGCAGATTCATGAGTGATCCCTTGGTGAAGCAGGCGTGGGCGTGGATGTCGTCATATAGGGTGAATCCCTTATTCACAAGGAACTGCTCGAAGATGCTGTTGTCGTGGCGGTAGGTGTCTCTCAGCACCTTGGAGTTCGCGTAAGATTCTAGGTAGACGAGATAGATAGAGGGTGTTAGAGTGAGTTTTTCATGAATGGGGAAGTCCTTAAAGGCCTTCTTCGCTAAGACATCCACCGCCGCCGAGGCAAGGCGGTTCTGATGCTGCACGGTCGCGAACTGCACCGCGCAAAAGGCGAGTAAAGCCAGCATGACGACATTCACCGCCTTAAACTGGAACCTTCGGGTCAGCAGAAAGAGTATCGCTGCCAGTGTCAGCCACAGGGCATCAATGAGCTGGTAGCTCGGCACATAGCGCGTCATGTCGGTGCAGAGTATGGTCAGAAAATAGGCAGAGAGAAGGGCAATGCCGAGGTAGACGACATCAGCGGCGCGCAGCTTGAGTGGAAGAGCGATGTTCAAGGCCTTCTGGATGAGTTTATCCAATCCTATGCCGAAGAGGAGGAAGAGAATGAGGCTCGCTATGACGAAGATGCCAAACTTGCAGATCTGCGCGTCATTAAAGAGGTAAAAATTCAGACTCAGCGTGAAGCACAGCGGTATGATAAAGCTCAGCCCCAGCAGCAGCCCGCTGGAATGAATAGGGGAAGGCAGCAGTCGGGTACTCACTCTCAGCGCAGAAGAATTCTTCGATAAGAGCCCCATGGCGAGCATGACGATATTATTCATCGTCCAGTAAAGGAGCAGGGCGGCAGGAGCGGTGTAGAGAAGAACGAAGAAGACAAGAGCCACTACGATGGCCTGTTTCTTCTGGGATGCGGTGAGCTTGACAACAAAGGCTGCATTCAGCAGGCTGACCAGCGTCATCACAAAGGGCATGAAGTTATAGCCGCATACTAAGGCATCTGGTCTCGCTAAATCATGGATGAAGAGAAAGCTCACGCCCTCGATGTTTTCCAGCGTGCTGAGCATGAAGTACACCGCCATTAGGAAGGGCAGCTGCACCAGCAGCGGGAAAACGTTACGCAGCGCAAAGATGGGATGGTAGGAGTATCGCTGGTAGAGATTATGCACCCTGCGATGCCGCTCCGCATCGCGCGATGTCTCCTTAATGAGCCTCAGCTGGGGGGCGAGGACTTCTTGTATATGACTCTCCGATTTTTGCGCCTTCCTGACGAGTTTGTTGAGCGGCAGGAGTAAGAAATAGTTTAGGAAGGATAGCGCGAGCAAGGCCCAGCCATAGTTCTCTGTCAGGGATACAAGTATCAGGTAGAGATACTTGTAGAGAAGCTCTAGTGGAAGTAGAGTGTAGACGTAGACCTCGTTCATAGGCGTGGCTTAGCCCCTCTTGAGCACTTCTTCTAAGTAGCTCACGATGGGCTTCGCGCAGCAGCCGAAGTTCGCGACATTTCCATCGCGTAGCTGCTGTAGTCGGGAGCTGTCGAAGTCAGCTAAGACGCGCTCCACCGTTTCGTTAATCTTTTCGATTTTACTCTTCTCAACGACGACACCTATCTCGCGCTCCGCGTGATCGTACCATGTCTTCTCATGATAGGATGCTTCGAAGTCAGCACGACTATCCTGTGGTATTTCAAGTGTAATGACAGGTTTCAGGTACAGGAAGGCAAAGTCGAAGCGTACCGAGGAGGTATCGGATATCATCAGATCTGCCTGCGACATCGCGGGAGTGCTGTACATGTCCTCGTCCCAGACGACTCCCGTGCTCGCGAGCTCGGCCTTCCACTGGGTGACATTTTGCGGCTCATTGATATAAGAGTGAGGGTGGAGACGCACGATGACCTTGTAGCCCTGTGCGGTCAGATCCTTGATGAAGCCTGTGCCATAGTTGTTCAAGCAGCCCTTGTTCCCCCATGAAGGCGCGACGAGGATAGTCTTCACATCCGCATGCTTCTCGCGGCCTTTGTATTCGGAGAGAGTCGCGTACAAACTGTCTACATAAGGAAGCCCCAAGGGGACGATTTCCTTCTTTGAGGTCTTTCTAATCGTCTGCACGCGCTCGATGTACTCACGGCAGTACTCCCCTGTGCTAATCACGATGTCATAGTGGTCGAGTCCACCGAGTCTGTAGTATGCTCCTGCTACGTAGTCATGGAAGACATGCACGAGCTGCTTCACTCCGATGGGTCTCGCGAGGGGATAGCCCTCTGTGCCTATGTGGGGTGTGGTGGAGAGCATGAGAGGGGCCGAGAGCCCTGCTATCTTTGCGAAGCCTAAGCCCGAGCGCGAGTAGAGCTTCGAGTGCATATACTCATTCTCTATGGTGAGAGCGGGATCATACATGTCGAGGCTGATGTAGCGGAAGTGGATTTGACGCGCGATTAGCTCGTCGATAAGGGGCTTGTAAGTCGTGTAGTAGCCCTTCCCTTCACTGAAGATGATGAGGGTGTCATTCCCGACCTGCTCGGAAACGCTCTTTCCTATTATCTTGTAGTATACGATTTTTAAGGAGTAAAGTAGAGCGGTGACGACTGCGAATAAGGAGGCTAGCAGCGCGCTACCACTACCTGGGTCGAGATAGGCTAAATGCGAGTGAAGAACGTGAAAATACATGGTGGTGATTATCTAATTAATGTAATTATGATCTGATGATGAGTAAATTATTTGGCAATTTTACCATCTTCTAAAATTGAGTCACCTTCTCTTATGATGACCTTTGAATTATTAATGGAAATATCGGCAGACTTGTTTATCAAGAAGTTAGGATTATTATCCAAGGCTGTGAAGATATGTCGGAATAGATCAGCATAGGCAAATTGCGCATCTATTGCTAATGAGCCCTTCGCGCTCTCGGGCATTTTTATGGCGAGGAATACACTGAAGAGGTCTTCTATGATTTCCTTTGAACTTATCTGTAATTGAGGATAAGCAGATACTATATGCTTAGGGGTAGATTCTAGTACGATATCCCCTTCTGCTGAGCCTGTGAACTTGTGTCCATGGTCTCCAATCAATATGATGAGAGCGCTGGGGTCATTCTTTTCGATTTCGGCAATCAACAATAGCAATTCATTGTTCATTTTCGCTACACCTTGTTGATATATATTGTAGGATATCCACTTTCGGTATCCTTGCGATACTTCTTTGCATGGACTCGTATTGTGTAGATCATTAAATGGTTTGAGTAGGAAAAAAGTCGGGGTAGTGCGTTCTTTTATATCTGCTAAGTACTCGTAAGATTTTGGGTAGATATCTTTGCTGCTCGCGGGGATGTTTTTCCTTAAAACTACACGCTGGAATATTTCCACCTTATGGTTTAAACTAGGTGCAATTTCACGCAGAAGGCTAAGCAGGGAGTTATCTATTTTATTAATGGTGTGATCTAAAAAATCACCTTTACGCTTAAAATAATAAGCTTGGTCATCATAGTAGGTTGATATGGTGTAGTTATTGTTTTTCAGATACTTAAAAAGTACGTTTTCTGGGCTACCTCCTAGGATGTCGTGACCTCTATATATAAGATCAGATTTACCTACAAAGAGTGGTGATACATCATTTTGCATTAAAACTAGATTTAGTAATGATGCTTTTGTGTACAGAGAGTGAGAGAAAACATTATCATAGATTTGAAAACCTTGTTCGTTTAGCTTGTTTTCGAAGGCACTGTTATCGAATTGATAGGTATCTCTTAGTGTTTTCGAGTTCATGTAAGACTCAAGATAAACCAAATAAATATTGGGCTTCGCATCGAGCTTCTCATTTAATGGGAAAGAACTGTGAGCTTTGTCAATGAGCGAGTTTGTTGTCTCGGATGCCTGTATGTCTCTGTACTGGACTTGTGCAAACTGGAAGCCGCAAAAAACAAGTATTGATAACATGCAGATATTAGCAATCTTGAAACGGAATTTCCTAATAATGAAAAATAGTGACAAGGCTAAAGCTAACCGAAAGATGTTGATTGTCAATCCATTTGGTAAATAAAGTCGTATATTGATACACAGTGCGCTAATGCAAAAAGTAATTGAAAGCGCTAGGAATATGTAGAAGATGTCAACGATCTTTATACGAAGGCTAGACTTTATCTTTTCAGCATTTTTCCTGATGGAGATGGAAAAGGGCCAGGATATGGAAATGCTAAATACAGAGCTTATCTGGATAAGCTTATCCAATACAATGCCCAACAAGATGCACGTGCCCGCTACAATACTAATGAAAACTACGAAGTTCGCTATCTGGATTTCAGTGAAAAAATTGAGGTTTAATCCTACAGTAAAGTAAAGGGGGGTGACAAAGCTCAATGCGAGAAGCAGCCCACTGGATTCAAGGAGGGAAGGAAGTAGCTTCTGCTTCATTGTAGAGAGACCGCTCGTGAGCTTCATTATGGGGGAGAGCCTTGAGAGGAGTCCAAAAGCGAGGATGACTACATTGTTCATCGTCCAGTACACGAGCAGGGCTGAGGGCGCGTTGTACAGGAGGACAAGGAAGAGCAGCGCGACAATGACGGCTTGCTTTTTCTGAGAGGAAGACAGCTTGACTATATAGCAGGCATTGAGCAAGCTAACAAAGGTCATGACTAAAGGCATCATATTGTAGCCCCATAATAAGCCGTCGGGTGCCGCCAGATCCTTCAGGAAGAGGAAACTGACACCGTTCAAATCTGATAGCGAACTCACCATGAAGTAAACAGCCATGAGGAATGGCAGTTGCACCAGTAGCGGGAATACGCTCCGTATGGCAAAGATCGGGTGATATGAATATCGCTGGTAGAGATGCTGTGTTCTCTGGTGACGCTCCGCATTCTGCGAGCTTTCCTTAATCTTCTTCAGCTGTGGTTCTAGAACTTCCTGAATATTATTCTCAGACACCTGAAGACCTCGCACTAGCTTGTTGAGCGGAATGAGTAGAAAGTAATTCAGTAGAGATAGTGCGAGAAGGGAGAGCCCGTAGCTACCAATAAGGGAAATTAGAGCGAGGTAAATGTACTTGTAGATGAGTTCTAAAGTAAAGATAGTCGCTGCGTATAATTCATTCATATTTGAATTTTTACTTGTGCCAGCAAGGTGCTAAATCCTGATCTAGGATCACTGGATTGTTCTTTCTACGCTCCCTGTTCGCACTGTTAATGAGGATAATGTCCTTGTCGGATAGCCGAGCTCGGAGAATTCATTCATAATGCGCTAAGAAAATTCATGAGAGCGTCCTTGTTCTCCGCGG